>CAYLMV010000030.1:0-37485 GCA_964384415.1 uncultured Chitinophagaceae bacterium
ATTTGAACGGGCGTCCGCCTTCGGCGGATGCATTAGCCGTTCTGCCAGCTCTCCAGCGATTCCGCCCCTAAAACTACAAAAGTTCAGCCCCGGAGGCAAGTGATTTCAACCCCTTGCGGAGGACCCCCAATCCCATGCCTTTAGAAAAAGTATGCATTTAGGGCTATTTTTTTTTTTGTGTCTGCCGATAATAGATTCAGAAGCTCAAAAGGCTTTCCACATACAAAAGGGCAAGGAAGCCCACTACAACTCACTAACCAAATTACATGGAGGTAATTATGGCAACGTCCTCAGGTTCCCGCATTAACACCAATATTTCTGCGTTCAACGCTCTTAATGCATTGAACTCAGTCAACCGAGATCTTGGTGTCCACCAGCTGCGTTTAGCGTCTGGTAAACGAATCAATTCCGCAGCCGATGATCCGTCAGGATACGTCATATCCAAGAAAATGGATGGACGTCTTGTCGCATTAAACGCAGCGTCCGACAACGTCGGCGATGCGCAGAACATATTCAGCATCGCAGAAGGCGGATATCAGACGATCTCCGACCTTATGACGCAGGTGAAGGATCAGCAAGCCCGCTTCCAAAACGGCGGTCTTGGCACAGACGAAAAGAACGCAATTGCCTCTACAATTTCGGACTTGGCAAAAGAAATCGACGACACGGTTGCCCAGACGAAGTTCAACGGTAAAAATCTTATCGACGGATCATTTGTCACCGGCGTGACCCAAAGCGGCGGATCGATGAAAGTCGGAGTCTCGACTGCATCGGCGACCGTAACGGCTGTTGATGTTTCCGGAGCCAAAGCTTCAGATACGTACACACTCAGCGATCAAACCGGTGGGAAACTCCGGTTAACCCGTGCGAGTGACAACGCCAGTCAAGATATCACGATTGGTGCGACAACGGTCGGCGGAGCTCAATCTGTCGACTTCTCCACCCTGGGTGTTTCGCTCAATCTTATGGGCACAGGGATTGCAACAGCTGCCGCAGCCGCAACAGCCTTGGTTGGCGCAGGAACCACTATCACCACTGGTGCCGGTTCAGCGGCGTCCTTCCAGGTTGGCGATACCGGCGAGAACTTCTCGATGGCGTTCAATGCCAGCGTTGGTTCTGCCGCGCTTCTTGGAACTGCAGCGGGTTCGATCAATGCAGGAAACGTTGCAGGATTAACGGTTGATACCGGTATTACCACGGTTCTTAATGCAATCGGCGGTATCGGTGCCGAACAGAACCGCCTCACGGCGAAACAGAGCAACCTCACAACCGCGATTACAAATATCACGGCTGCGAAGAGTCGGATCGTGGATGCAGACATTGCTACAGAGCAAATTGCTTCCGTCAAAGATCAGATTCTGCAACAGACTGCGACGACACAGTTGGCACAAGCCAATCAGTCACCGCAAGTCTTCTTGTCGTTGTTCAAATAAGACATGATGAACGAGCGAGGGGCTTCGACCGCGAGGTCTTAGCCCCTCACGTTCATTCTTCGCCAGGTAATGACTAAGAACCCCGTCACTCAGAGTGAGACGGTATCACCGAGGAAGCTATGGAAACTGCAACTCAAGTAATGACAGAGACATCTTCGAAAGAAGCCGCCGAGCAAGCGCTCTCGACAGGAGAACGTGTGGCGGTGCTGACACCGGGCAATCAAGGTGCCCTTACCGTTGCCGCGAACGCGTACAGGAGAGAGCATCTTTTGAATCTGACGCCGGTACAGGTAATAAAAAAACTTTATGACACGGCCATCATGGCGTGCAAAACAAACGACGCTTCTCTTGCCCAGAGAGCGATTACGCAGTTGATCCTCGGATTGAATTTCGAGTACGAGGAGATTGCGGTCGGACTATTCGGGCTGTATCAGTACTCTAAAGAATGTATTCGTAAAGGCGATACTGCTAGCGCGGCACATGTGCTTGAAGAGCTGCGCTCGGCATGGGTCCAGGCATTTAAGCTCTAGTAGACGGTTAATGAGGTCACAATGGCAACTACATCGACTACATCGACAACCGGATTAAACACTGTTTCGACGCAAATCCAAACTGCCGTTCAACAATACAAAACTGATCTTACGAGTGAGCAGGTGACGCCTCTCCAGAATCAAGGAACGACACTCACCGCTCGGCTTAGCGCGCTTTCAGGAGTGAAGAGTAGACTGCAGACGTTGTATAACACGACCACCTCGTTGGCCGTGACTAACAGTTCGTCCACCTTCATGGGTCTGGCAACGACAAGCTCCATGGCGACCGTCGTCTCGGCAACTGCCTCTGCGGGAGCCGCCACGGGCAATCATTCGGTTCTCGTTACGCAGCTCGCCAAAGCAGACGTTGCGCTCTCTGACAAAATCAACAGTGCCGCAACAAGTATTGTGACCGCCGAGGGGGCCGGTACAAAAACGATCCAGGTAGGCAACCAGAGCGTTGATGTGACACTCTCTGCCGGAGATTCCAACAGCACGGTGCTTGCGAATATCGCGAGTGCAATTAACGCCAAAGGCGGAAACGTCACCGCATCAGTTGTGGCCGATACCTCAACGACAAGCCGCTTAGTGTTTCAATCGACACAGACGGGCTCTGCGAGTGCAGTCACTCTTTCCGACACGACCGGCACGCTTCTCGCCAATGTCGGACTGTCGGCGGCAGTCGTTTCCGGCAGAACGGCATTCAACTCGACGACGGGCGGGTTCATGAATCAAGATAGTTTGCTGCTCGATGCAAAATTTAAGCTTGACGGGATCGACATCACCCGGTCCGGCAACACTGTCACCGACGCCCTCCAAGGGGTCACCCTTACGTTGTCCGGGGTTCAGAATCCGACCGATACGCCTGCAACTGTCAATATCAGCATCAACACGAGCCAGGTGCAATCGAGCGTTCAACAATTTCTCAACAACTATAACGACACGCTGACGTACCTCACTTCCGAAATGGCGATCGACCCGACGACGAACACTCGTCAAATTCTGACGGGAGACACTACGTTCACATTGCTTAAGGTCAACCTCCAAAGCTTGATCTACTCACAGGTTACGTCGGCAAAGTCGGGTAACCCGAACAATCTCTTGAAAATTGGGATTACTGCCGGTACAGACGGCACGCTCAGCATATCGGATACTTCAAAATTCAATGCTGCTATGGCAGCGGATCCAACTGAGATCTCGGACGTCTTTAATTCATCCAACGGCATTGCAGTTCAGATGAACAACCTTCTGAAGACATTTGTCACGCCGACCACCGGGAGAATGGACTCGATGTCCACCACCGTGACGAGCGAGCAGTCAAGCTTAACGGCAAGAATCAAAACGATCCAAGACAGGATAACAATCCGGGTTACACAGTATCAAGACGAACTTGTACAATTACAGGCTGCCTATGAGCAAGCAACGAACTTGCAGGCGGAGATGTCATTGATCTTATCCGGAAGTCTGTATTCTGATACTTCAGCCGGGTTATCAACAAGCTCTACAACAGGCTAACAAGAGCAACTATTCAGGATGAACGATGTCCACAACACAACCAGTCGGAGTTACAGCAGGAGCAGCGCCGCTGGACATACACGGAATAAATCAGCCAGGCTCTTCTCAGAGTCAGCAGAAGGCTCATTTGTCGGATGCACAACTGGCATCTGCGGTCCGAGAACTCAACGTTGCCATGAAAGTCATCAATACAAGTTTGTCGTTCTCAATCGACACCATTACAAAACAAACGGTCGTTACCGTGACCGATGAGCAGACTAATGAAGTTATCCGGCAAATTCCCTCGCAAGAGATGCTAAAAGCCTCAGAGCGCATTGCCGAACTACTAGGAGTACTATTTGATCATGCAGGATAGCGAGCAATGCTCAGCAAGGCCCGAAACAAAAGGCGCGGCTCCGGAGACCTCCTCCGACAGCGCTCAGGTAGAAGAAGTCTACCGCCTTATGCAATCTTTGCTTGACATGACCCGGGCAGCAGCTATGAAGGCAGTGGAGGGCGACCCGGTGGTGTTGAGGGAGTTTCTGATGAGGCGAGAAGCGATTCTGGAGAAGCTTCAAAAACTCAGCGACGAAAAGGGATCGGCTCCCGGATCCCCTTTGCGACAGCGGCAATTCAAGAATAACTTTGCGCTGATGATGCAAACGATCATGGCAGAAAACAGTCGCGTTGTGCAGTTGATACGAGAGAGGAAGAAAGCCGTGCTCGGCAAGATCGCCGAAGCACAGAACAGACGGCAAGTCTTCAAGTATACGAAATAGGAGTGATTTATGAGTATCAGTGAGATTACAAACAGCGGAATTCCCGCCCAACCGTCACTTTCGAAGAAGGTGAAAGAAGAACGGGAAGCCAAAGCATCATCCAAAGACAAAGTCCAGGTTTCGGACGAAGCTCGCTCGTTATTCGAAACAGAGCGGAGCAATAAGCTCAATGAGATTCAGAAGAAAATCGACGAAGGCTTCTATTCGAAAAAAGAGGTCATTGAAAAAGTGGCCGACGCGATGCTGAAGGATCTCAAGAAACAAGTCACCGAATAAACCAATGGAAAGAATTTCGATGCCAGGAGACGAAGCACTGCTCACGAAAGCTCTTGAGCTCTGCACATATATCAATACGATCAGTACATCGATCAACGAATCGGGGAAGAATCTACCGAAGCTCATCCTCTCGTTCGATCTCTATTGCCTCCTTCTGGAATACACCGCGTATCTCAAAGGAGTCAGCGAGTCCAGCCAGAGTACCATAGAGGATCTGATTCTTTGCGACGATCTGCTTTTCGAAACGCCGCAACGTCAACTTGAAGTTCATGTCGATTTCTTCCTCCCGGTGAATACTGTTACTATCTCGTAACAATGCCACCTTCGATTCCGCGAACGTTCCGGATCTCCACGCCTGCATGCTGCTAGCTGGAAATTCGATCGCCGGGAATTTAAGAGGATATTGCATTGTCACCTTCCAAGCCAGCCTTAACCTCCATCCCAATCTTTAATTCGAAAAGCGCCAAAGACAGCCCTAATCCTTCGGTTGTGTCTTAATTTCACTCTATGGTGATCTACCGACGTGACGTCATGCCGAAATGCTCTTATTCGGCATCTCATAGACCCTGAATAGAGACGTTTCAGGGGGACGTGTACTCGAAATTCAGACACTACTAATCCTTTTGGATTATTTTGATTGTTGCTTCGTATTCGTATATTGTACGTTGGAAGTCACTCGACGACGTTCTGGAGGCGACATGAAGGGCATTGTGGCACCCGGCGATATGGCTGCTATCGTCATGAAGGATGATGAAGGGCAACCTTGTGTAACGACGGACGGGGAAAAAGTCGTACTGGATGCGAATACCGCATTCCAGCACTTGATCGGATTCACGCTGCCCGAACTCCAAGGAACGAAGTTTGTCGATCTCCTCCCGAAGGAAGAATACGAGAAGTTTGAAGAG
Source organism: uncultured Chitinophagaceae bacterium (assembly GCA_964384415.1). Classification (GTDB taxonomy): domain Bacteria; phylum Bacteroidota; class Ignavibacteria; order UBA10030; family UBA8401; genus JAGVPT01. Next base: position 5,418 of record CAYLMV010000030.1, read on the forward strand.
CACTCACGCATACTTGCCGAAAGTGGCGTGTCCGGCATCTTCGTTCGACTCCGCACTAAAGGAGAATTTTCGATCAATGCTCGGCTTCAGTCAAATCAAATAGCTCCCGGACGCTTTCTTACTACGGTTTCCCATGACGGCGACAGGCCTTCAAACGCCGATACGGGATATGGAAACCGTTATGGGTTAGCCCTTTATGAAATCGGGCGGCAAATGACGTCGAGTTTCGACGTCGACGAAGTACTGAAGCTTGTCGTAAAGAATGTCGTCTGGCTCCTCGAGTGTCATTTCGTTGCTGTCGAGCAGGTAGACTGGGCCTCCGGCACGCTGACGTACCGCGAGGTCATAGGTAACAAATCGGAGATCACTTCTCAGAAGGCCGGCGTCAACGGACAGGGTATAGCGGGACGGGTCATCCTCTCGCAAAAACCGTTTATCGTCGAGTGTCTATCCGCAGATCCCAATCTTGACGTGCCGGAATTCGAGGTTGCAGACAAGGAGAGCTTACAATCTGCTTACGGCGTGCCGATTACGAACAAGGGAAAGCAATTCGGAGCTCTCGTCGTCGGGTACCGAAGCGATCATAAGATCACGGAAGAGGAAGTGCAGTTGACGACCAACCTTGCGAATCAAGCCGCACTCGCGCTCGAGAATGCAACGTTGTATCAGCAAAGCGTCGAGTACTCCAAATCGATGGCTGCTCTTACTTCACGGCTCACGTTCGTACAGGAGGAAGAACGAAGAAGGATAACGAGAGAACTGCACGACGGCATCGGCCAGGCATTGACCGGGCTCCGGCTGAACCTCGAGATCCTCTCTCGGCAGGTCCCCATCGTCGAACGGGCTGCTGTCGACCGCGTCTCGATGATGAAGCAGATCATCGATGAGACGTTGAATTCGATCCGTCAGATCGCGTTCGACCTCCGTCCCCCTATCCTCGACGACCTTGGGCTGATTTCGGCATTGAGAGTGTACGTCGATCGCTACGAAGAACGGACGAACATTGTTCTCACCCTCTCTTGCCCCGATCATCTCAAGCGGTTCGATCCCAAGATTGAGGCAACCCTGTACCGCGTGATCCAGGAGGGGTTGACGAATGTAGCAAAACACTCCGGCGCAAAAAGCGCTCGCGTCGAGATCAAGAAAACGGAGAGTACTCTAGGGTTGATAATTTCCGATGACGGGAAAGGGTTTGACCAACCGCGCGACGGTGAGTCCGGCTTATGGTCCAGCGGGCTCGGAATCATTAACATGAAAGAGCGGGTGAGCGGGTTAGGCGGAAAATTTTCCTTAGAGTCGGAGACAGGGGAAGGGACAACTATCAGAATCGAGGTTCCATTCCATGAGCGGTAGAAAGAAAATACGGATTGTCGTGGCGGACGATCATGTTATTGTCCGCCGAGGTATTGTCTCGCTTCTTTCGCTGAATGAAGAGTTTGAGGTTGTGGGAGAGGCTCAGAACGGACAGATTGCGGTAAATCTGGCGCTTCAGAAACTCCCCGATGTGATCTTGATGGATATTAGTATGCCGGAATTGAGCGGCCTCGACGCAACGCGTATCATCAAAAAGAAAATCCCCGACACGAAAATCCTCGTACTCTCCGCCTTCGATAACGAGGAGTATGTCAATCAAATCCTCCAATCCGGCGCAAATGGATATCTGCTCAAGAATGTCTCTCCGGAAGATATCTTTTCGGCAGTGAAAGCCGTGCACGAAGGCTTTGCGTTTTTCAGTCCAACCATATCGAAAATCGTCCTCGACGGCTACGTAAAGCACGGCGTGGCCGGAAGCGGCGGAAGAATGGAGAGCGGCCAGCCGGATTCGCCAAACCCACTGACCGTTCGAGAGACGGAGATTCTACAAATGGTTGCCGAAGGAAAATCGCATCAGCAGATCGCAAGTCTGCTCTTTATCAGTATACGCACGGTCGACACTCATCGGAACAATATCATCAAGAAACTCAATCTCCATGATACGGCCAGTCTCGTGACGTACGCGATACGGCACGGCATTGCAATTTTACCGAAATAGGTTCTCATCGCCCGAGCACGCCGCGATCAATCTCATCCAACCTGCCCACCGACGTTTTCCCTCGTGTAAAGACTCCAGCGCTTCGAAGTCTCTATCCCAGATCTCACTCGCCGCGGCGGTTTCTCTTTGTCACCGCACCTTCCCGAGTGGCGCCGCTTCCAATAACAAACATTACGTTCCGAGACCAGAGTCACACTGAGCGATGCCCTGACAGTGCTTCGACTCGTCCCGCTTTCGTGTGCCGCAAAAACGGAGCTTCGCTCAGCACGACTGTCAGGGCGGAGTCGAAGTGTCTGATAACAAAAAAATACAAGAATGATTTTGAGAAGCTGCACCAGCTACGCTCTACCGCTTACTATCGAATATACGCGATTCAGCTGATTGTATTGTTATGGCTAATAATGTAATGTTGGAGAACATCAAACATGCACACTGTTGATATTCTATCCACTTGCTGCACAATAGTCGGCACATTATGGTCACAGATGAGCATCTACCGGTAGCCAAGACTCCAAGTCCATTGACGATCCTTGTGGTTGATGACGTCGAGGAGAACCTTGAGCTGCTTCAGGATCTATTTGCCGAAAACGGTTACACCACTCTCTCGGCGCACAGCGGAATCGAAGCTATAGAGGTTCTCCAGCGTGAAACGGTGCATATGATCATCGCCGATGCCATGATGCCGAGGATGGACGGGTTTGAACTTTGCAGGAAGGTGAGGGAAGATCCGCGTCACTCGAAAACTCCCTTTATCATCTACACGGGAAATTACGTCGATGAGGAAGATCAGGAACTTGCCCGGAGGGTTGGGGTCGACCGGTATGTCATGAAATATGCAGGCCTTGCCACCCTCATCGAGGCGGTCAAAGAGGTAACGCTTCAAAGTTATGGAATCAATCTAGAAAGCAGTGCGCATCTCTCGAATGGAATGGATGACCAATCGTTCCTGGAAAAACATCACACGCTCGTGACGAAGAAGCTGGAGGAGAAGATGAAAGAGCTGAAGATGTACGCTTCCACCCTGGCTAGAAAAAATCGGGAACTTCAGACTTCGGAGCTCCGCTACCGGGGACTCTTCGAGAGCGCGATCGTACCCATTTTTGTGGTCGACGGTAAGACTCGAATGATTGTCGATGTCAACAAACAAGGGACCGCTCTCCTTGGGTACGCGCGGGAGGAACTGCTCAAACTTGCGAAGCTTCCTTTCGTCGAAGACCCTGCTTCGGACTCCCCAGTGTTTACCTCCGAGGAGGTGGTAGCACGGGAGACATTCATAAGAACGAAAAGAGGCGAAACCATCGAAGTTGATGTGAGTGCCGGTCCTCTCTCCCAGCCAAACGACTCGCGCATCATGCTCTTTGTCCGGGATATCACGGAACAGAAGAAAATCAGAAACACGTTGATGCAGATGGAAAAAATGTCCCTCATGGGACGGCTGGCGGCCGGCATCGCCCACGAAATCCGGAACCCTCTTGCCGGCGTTACGCTGAACCTGCAATATCTTCAAAGAAAAATCGACAACTCCTCGCCGGAATCTGAATCCGTCGCAGCCGCGCTCGAAGGAGCCGAACGGATCCAGCATGTCATCGAAGATACTCTCGGCTTGGCGCGCGTGACCCCTCCCTCGCTGCAATTGCACTCTATTAATGCCATCATTGCGAGGTCGCTCCATTTTATCTCACACCCCATGCACCAGAAAAATATTTCATTGTCAACGATATTCGACGAGAATGTTCCCGACGTCATGGTGGACCAGAAGCAGATACAACAGGTGATGTTGAACGTCCTGCAGAACGCGCTCGACGCCTCGCCCGACAACGGTGCCATCGTGGTTTCGACGAAAACCATATCCTCACCGGAGGGGGAATCGGGCCACCCGTCGGTGGAAATTGCCGTTCAAGATTTTGGACCGGGAATTCCCCCAGAAATGAAGTCTGTGTTGTTCGAACCGTTTCGCACGACAAAATCGGGCGGGACCGGACTCGGGTTGGCTCTTTCGAAATATATTATAGGAAAACATCGGGGAGACATAGGGCTGGAGTCCCCCCCCGAAGGCGGAACCATCGTCCGGATAACTTTACCAGCGTCTTAATCAAGCAACGGAGGAAGTAATGGAGAAAGGTAGAATCTTGGCCGCAGACGATGAGAAGTCGCTCACCGTCTCACTGAAGAACGTTCTGTCGGACGCTGGATACACCGTGTCTGTCTGTTCAAGCCGGCAAGAATTTTTTGTGCAACTGGCGTCTTTCAATCCAGATGTCGTATTGCTGGACATTTACCTCGGGAGCGCGAACGGGATCCAGATCCTGAAGCAAGTCAAATTCGACGGTTGGAAGGTTCCAGTGATCATGATGACGGCCCATTCCGACGTATCGCTCGCAGTTCAGGCGATGAAGGAAGGCGCGGCAGATTTTGTCGTCAAGCCGTTCGACCTGAATCACCTTATGGTGCTCATCGAAAAGAACCTTGAGTTTGCCCACCTCGAGTCGAAGGTCTCGCTGTTGCAGGAAGAGCTCGAAAAACAGCGCTCACGGAGCGGCATTATCGGCAACAGTCTCGCACTTCGTCGCGTTCTTGAAATCACCGAGAAGCTCGCCAGCGGCGAAAGCACGACGGTTTTGATCGAAGGGGAGAGCGGCACCGGCAAAGAACTCATGGCTCGTTTCATACACCAGAAAAGCGTACGACACGGGCAGGCATTCATAGCCCTTAACTGTGCCGCGATTCCGAAGGACTTGGCCGAGAGCGAATTCTTCGGCTATGAGAAAGGAGCCTTCACCGGGGCCACCGAGAGATTGAGGCAGGGAAAATTCGAGATGGCAAATGGCGGTACGATCCTGCTCGATGAAATCGGCGAGCTTTCGCTCGATATGCAGGTAAAACTCTTAAGAGTCCTCGAAGAGAGAAAATTCTATCGGCTGGGAGGCTCGCGGGAAATCTCGGTTGACGTTCGCATCATCGCCGCCTCGAACAAGAGCCTTTCGAAACTCGTTGAAGCCGGAAAATTCAGGGAGGATCTTTTTTACCGCCTCAACGTGGCCGTGGTGAAAATCCCGCCCCTCCGCGAGCGGAAGGAGGACATCGAAGCGCTGACGTTCGCCTTTGTGCAGGAATTCAGCAAAAAGTTTAATAAGCAAACGCCGCAGCTAGAGCCAGAGGCGAAGGAATTGCTCGAAAAGCTTCCGTGGAAAGGAAACGTCCGGGAACTGCGCAACGCGATCGAGCGCGTTGTCCTGCTCAACGATTCTGCGGTTATTACGAAAACTAACCTCGCTTTTCTGAGCGACGGCGATTCCCGCCTATCGATGCCGACGGTGGGCACAAACGGAGAGTTTCTTCTTCGGGTTCCGGCAAAAGGAATCGGAATGGTCGAAGTACTCAAAGACCTGATCCTCCAGACACTCGATATTACGCAAGGAAATCAGGTGCAGGCGGCCAAAGTCCTCGGCATCACCCGCTCCAAGCTCCGTTACAAAATGGATCAATTGAAAATAAAATCAGGGCAGCGGATTTACTCGGTGAAGGGATTGGAGGTATAAGGCTCAGAGGGGGGTCATTACACAGAAGAGAATCAGGCGTCACAACGTGAGAAAAAAAATCCATATCGCAGTCCTCGACAGTCTCGCTGAGAATGTCAAAAGGATGGAAACAGTTATCCTGAAGGCCGGCATTCCTGCAGAAGTAATTTGGATCAGGAACAAATCTGCTTTCACTGCTGCGCTGCGGGAATCTGCCCCTGATGTGATCCTTGCGGGTTCATCCGCCCACGGATTGAATGTGGCGGAAGTGCTCCGAACCTCCCGATCGCTCCGCGCCGGCGTACCGGTCATTGCGGTTTCTCCTGCCGGAAAAGGAGGCCGCACTCTCTCGCGCCTCCCCGTGGGAAAGAGCGAACTGTTTGCAACGGCGAGAGTATCGGCACTTGGAGGCGCCGTCAAGGAGGCGCTGCGAAGAAAGGAAATCCTCGTCGTTAAGAAGGGATCCGGAAAAGAAATCCTCCTCCTCGCGCAGGCTCTCGCAAGTTCAAAAGACATCATCTCGATTACAGATGCAGCCAATCGTTTTATCTATGTCAACCAGTCATTCCTCGACTTCTACGGCTATTTAAGAAAAGAAGTCCTCGGTAAGAAGCCGAGACTGCTGATCGCCGCGAATAACTCTGTCGTGAAGGAACGCGGCATTTATGAAAAGGCGCTCATAGGCGGCTTAAGCGTTGAACTTCTCAATCGCAAAAAGGACGGAACACTCGTCCCGATCACTCTCAGCACATCCACAATTCTTGATGATGAGGGATCCATTGCAGGCATTGTCGGGGTAGCGCAAGATATCAGCGAGCGGAGAAAGGTTGAACTTGCCCTGAAGGATTCGGAGGCAAGGTACAGAAAAGTTGTAGAAAATGCGTCGGACCTGATCTTCACAACGGATGCGAACGGAACATTTGTCTATGCAAACCCCGCCGCAGTGAAGGCTGCCGGCTATTCTCTCGATGAGCTTCGACGGCTGCATTACCTCGATCTCGTTATGCCGGAATTCCGAGCAAAGGTGGAGATTAACTACCTTCGGCAATTCCTCAAGAGAATACCAATGACATATACCGAATATCCCTTTCATACAAAATCTGGGGTAGAACGATGGTTCGGTCAGAGCGCGTCGTTAATCATGGAAGGAGATACACCTGCGGGATTTCACGTCATTGCGAGGGATATCACCGAACGCAAACGCGCCGAAGATGAACTGCTGGTGTCCGAGAAAAAATTCAAAGATATCTTCAATCTTGCGCCGGTCGGCATCTGCCAATTCTCCGAAAAGGGGATACTGTTGATCGCCAATCAGACGCTGGCGGACATCCTGGGATACGGTTCAGCACAGGAGCTGAGCGGACTGGACATACGGGACGCCCTCTCCTACGATGGAGGCTCGACCGTCAGTCTCGAATCGGCGCTCGAAGGCGGGGAGCCGGTGGACGGCCTAAAAACAATCTGGAGGAGGAAAAATGGGAGCCCCGTATGGATCGAGCTGGACTCGCACGCGGTGCGCGATGAGAGCGGATCGCTCCTGCATTTCGAAGCCTATGTCCGTGACATCACGGTGGCGAAGCAGGCGCAGGAAGCGCTCAACGAAAGCAACACTTTCAATAGACTGCTTGTCCACGCGATTCCGTTTGGGATCGACATCGTTGATGAAGAGGGCGAGATCCTGTTCATGAGCGAAAGGATGAAGTCCATCGTAGGCCGGGCAGGTATCGGTGACAGGTGCTGGGATGTGTATAAGGACGACAAAGTGCAATGTCGCAACTGCCCCCTTCGCTCCGGAGCTGCCTCTGAAACGCCGTCGATGGTTCAGGTAGACGGCGTGTTGGGGGAAAAGTCGTTTGAGATTTACCATGTCGGGATTGAGTATCTCGGGAAGCGAGCGATGCTGGAGGTCTTCCAAGATGTCTCTGATCGTAAGAAATCCGAAGAAGCGGTACGGCAGGCCCAGAAGATGGAGAGCCTCGGCGTTCTGGCCGGAGGGATCGCTCACGATTTCAATAACCTTCTCGCGGCAATGCTCGGACACACCTCCCTCGCCCTCAAGCGGCTCGACCACGATCATCCGGCATTGATCAACGTGGTGAGGGCAGAGCGTGCGGCAGAGCGCGCTTCAGATATCACACGGCAGCTGCTGGCATATTCCGGACGCGGGAAGTTCGACGTAAAGCCGCTCAATATGAGCAAGCTCGTTCAAGATAATATTCACCTTCTTCATGTTCTCGTGCAAAAGAGTGTCAAGATCGTTCAGGAGTTGCAGCCGGATCTATCGCTTATCGATGCAGATGCCGGCCAGATCCAACAGGTTGTGATGAATCTCGTCATCAATGCGGCAGAATCCATCGGGGCGAAACCAGGCACAATTCTGTGCAGAACGTGGAGCGAAGAACTCTCAAGTGAGTCCGTGAGGAAGTGGACGATGTTTGGCGCGGCGAAGCTGCCGGGCAAATTTGTCATTCTCGAAATTGCGGACGACGGTTGTGGTATTCCGGCCGAGGCCATTTCCAAAATTTTTGATCCGTTTTTCACGACGAAATTCACCGGCAGGGGATTGGGATTGCCGGCTGTTCTCGGCATCGTGCAGGGCCATCATGGAGGATTGCGAATCGTGAGTGATATTGGCAAAGGGACGAAAATCCGCATCGCGTTTCCCGCCAGTGAATCATTGGTCGAGATGAGCACTCCGCCTCTTCCCGTCGTGGGTCAGAAATTGATTGAGGGATCGATCCTCGTGATCGATGATGAAGAACCGGTCCGAGAGGTCGTGGCAGAGATTCTCAAGGAGCACAAGATCTCCTCCCTTTTGGCGTCCGACGGCGAAACTGGGATAGAACTATACAAGCAGCGCCAGTCTGAGATCTCCCTCATCCTTCTTGATCTCTCCATGCCGGGGATCGGCGGAGTCGAAACATGCCGGCGGCTGAAGGAGATCAACTCCGAAGTGCGGATCATTCTCTCTTCGGGCTATGCCGAAGAGGAAGCCAGCAGAGAGTTCACTTCACTCGACATTGTAGGATTTATTCACAAACCATACCGTTGGGATCAGTTCATGGAAAATCTTAGCAAATATTCTTATGAAGAGTCCAGCAGGTCCAACAGCCGTTAGTTTCGGCGATTGGCTCAAACAGATGAGAGGCAGAATCGGCGGCGTGGGAGCGCTGTTCCGAAGAATATTCAAGTCACTCTCTTTGGGGGTCATACTCTTCTTTTTCCTTGTTCTCTCGGGAATCATTATCGCAGCGGCAGCCCATCGTCGCGCGCAAGTCCAAAGGACTTTTCACCAACACGAATTAGAGCTAGCCGAAGTCGCGGACCTGAAGGTGAAGCAAATTGTGCGGTGGAGAATCGAACGTGAAGGCGATGCGCTGGTCGTCGGCCAGAATGTCGCTATCGCAAGGCAAGTCGCTGAGTGCTTCATCGACCAGTCTCGCGGTCCCGAGTTGAGACGATGGGTCGAGCTGATGTGCACGCACAACGGCTATTCCGGGGCAACACTCGTTGATTCGCAGGGCGTTGTACGAATGTCGTTCGGAAAAGCCGAGGACAAGATCGATCCACAGGACCGTAGACTTGTGCAAGAGGTGCGGCGGCAGAAAGAAATAACTCTCTCCGACCTCTACCTTGATGAAACGAGCGAGATGCCCGTTGCCAGCTTGGTCATTCCGATGGTAATGTGGGATGCAAAGGGGAGCCCTGTTGTAGGGGTCTTCATTTTCCGTATAGATCCGCAGGCTGTGCTTTATCCCCTGCTCCAAACCTGGCCGACGCCGAGCAAATCCTCAGAGACTCTCCTCATCCGGCGCGAAGGAGATGAAGTAGTCTTTCTCAACGAGTTAAGGCACCGCAAGGACTCTGCGCTCCGTTTCCGATTGCCGATGACACGAGATAGTGTTCCTTCGGTTCTCGCGGCACGCGGGTTCGAAGGAAATATGGAGGGAATCGACTATCGCGGTGTTCCGGTCCTTGCATCGATCAAGAAAATCCCGGGCTCTCCCTGGTCTCTCATTGCCAAGGTGGATCGTGAAGAAGTCGATGAGACGATCCGCGATGAAACATGGACCGACGGGATCGTCGCTCTGCTTCTCATAGTCGCTACGACTGCCTCGATCGGTTTTTGGTGGAGACATCAGCGCGTGATTTTCTTCCGTTCGCAATTCCAGGCCGAACAGGAACGGCTTGCGCTCGTTCAGCACTTCGAATACCTCGTGCGCTACGCGAACGATATCATTATCCTTGCAGATAAAGCGCTGAAAATCGTCGAAGTCAATGATCGCGGCTTGGAATCGTACGGGTACTCGAAAGACGAGATCATCGGCTTAAATGTTATTGAGCTGGAAAGCAAAGAGACGGCATCAATTTTCCCGGAGCAGATCAAGACACTCAACGTCTATCGCGGAGGACGGTATGAATCTGTCCACAGGCGAAAGGACGGCACGCTGTTCCCTGTAGAGCTGAGCACCCGCATCATCGAGCTGGAGGGGGCGATATACTACCAATTGATTGCACGCGATATCACCGAACGGAAGCGGGCAGATGAAGCGCTCCGCGAGAGCGAGTTTTGGATTAAGGAATCTCAACGGGTGGGCCAAATCGGATCATACATCTTCGACTTTCAAAAAGGAACCTTTACCAGTTCGACCATTTTTGACGAGATCTTCGGAATCGACGACACGTTCTCACGCTCGGTTGACGGCTGGCTCAAATGCGTACATCCGGATCAGAGGAATGAGATGTTGCGCTATTTCGCCAACGACGTCATTGCGGAATCACATCCTTTCGACAAAGAGTATCGCATCATCAGAGTTCATGACGGCGTTCAGCGATGGGTTTGGGGGTTGGGGGAATTGAGCTACGATTCCACAGGCATCCTTCAGAAAATGGTCGGGACGATTCAGGACATCACGGATCGAAAAGGCTCCGAGAACGAAATTCGGCGTCTCAATGCCGAGCTCGAGCTGCGCGTAAGGGACCGGACAGCCCAACTGGAAACGGCCAACCGGGAGCTTGAGGCATTTTCATATTCTGTTTCTCACGATCTTCGCGCTCCCCTCCGAGGAATCGACGGATGGAGCCTGGCTCTCAAAGAGGACTACGCATCGTCACTCGATGACCATGCAAACGACTATATCCACCGCATCCGGGCAGAAGCACAGCGAATGGGAACGCTTATAGACGATCTCCTTCAGCTCTCCAGAGTTACGCGTGCAGGGCTCTCGATAGAATCCGTCGATCTCTCATACCAGGCAGGGCTTATCGCTTCGCGGCTTAAAGAGATGTTTCCGAACCGCCAAATCGAGTTCAACATCGAAGAAAACCTCACAGCGCAAGGAGACCCTCATTTGCTGGAGATTGCACTGACGAATTTGCTCGATAATGCCTGCAAGTTCACCTCGACCCGTGCCAACGCAAAAATAGACTTTGGCAGGCTATCGGAGGAAGCAAAAGGGGCGTACTTCGTCCGGGACAACGGTGTGGGGTTCGATCTTTCGTACGCAAAAAAACTATTCGGTGCATTTCAGCGAATGCACAAATCGTCTGAATTTCCGGGGACAGGAATCGGGCTTGCGACAGTCCAGCGGATCATCCATCGCCATGCCGGCCGGGTCTGGGCAGATGCCCAGGTCGGACGTGGTGCAACGTTTTTCTTCACTTTACCGGAGGGGCTATGAACTCCAAAGCCGTTCTTCTTGTGGAAGACAATCCAAGCGATATCGAGTTGACGAAGCGGGCGTTCGACAAGGCGCATGTGACCAACAAAATAGTCGTTGCCGAAGATGGTCAGGAGGCACTGGACTATCTTTTCGGAACCGGAATTCATCAGGGACGTGATGTTACCGATATGCCGACTGTTGTGCTGCTCGACTTGAAATTGCCGAAGATAGACGGACTGGAGGTCTTGCGGCGCATCCGGGCATCCGAAGCGACGCGGCGATTGCCGGTTGTCGTTCTGACCTCTTCCAAAGAAGACAACGACGTTGCCGCCAGCTACGATCTGGGAGTAAACAGCTATATCCGAAAGCCGGTCGATTTTCACCAGTTTGCCGAAGCTATTAAACATCTCGGTTTGTACTGGCTCGTCATCAACGAACCACCACCTTTAGTCTGAGGGTTTCATGGATAACGCACTTCATGTATTGATCGTCGAAGATTCCGAGAACGACACTGCCCTAATCATGCGCCAGCTGGAGAAGGCGAAATATGCCGTCACGTTCCAGCGCGTCGATAGACCCGAAGAGATGCAAACAGCCCTGTCCAGAGCGTCATGGGATATTATCTTGTCGGACTACAACATGCCGCAATTCGATGCTCTCTCGGCGTTGAAGCTCCTCCTGAAGTCGGGGCAGGATATTCCCTTTGTCGTTGTCTCTGGTACTATCGGTGAGGAAACGGCAGTGGAGTTGATGAGAGCAGGGGCCCACGACTACCTTATGAAGGACAAGCTTACACGGCTCGCTCCGGTTGTGAAGCGCGAAATTTCGGACGCACGTGCCCGGGCCGAGCGCAGGGCTACGGAAAAAGCACTGGTTGAAAGCGAGGTACGGCTTCGGAACCTTGTTGAGACCGCGCGCGACATAGTATTTACCTTGACTCCCGAAGGGATCTTCACGACCATCAATCCGGCCTTTGAGGTGCTTACGGGATGGCCCATATCCGATTGGCTAGGAAGATCGTTCGAGGAGTTGTTAATCCCCGATGACATTCCGAAAGCGATCGAGCGTGTTAAAAGCGTGATCGCGGGCAATCCGCATGCCATCACAGAACTGCGTGTGCGAACGAAAAAAGGGACAATGATGCATGCCGAGCTTGTCGCAACGCAGCACCTTCTGCAAGGAGAAGTGATAGAAATTCTCGGAATTGCACGGGATATTACTGAGCGTAAAGAGGCAGAACTCGCGTTGCGCAAAAACGAGTCTTTGCTCTCCGATGCAATGCGCATTGCCCGTCTCGGAGCGTGGGAACACGACATGGCGAACGATGTCTTCACCTTCAACGACAACTTCTATGCGATCTATCGCACGACTGCGCAGGCGGCCGGCGGGTATCGGATGTCGTCGGCGGAATATGTCCGCCGGTATGTGCATCCGGAAGATGTAGTCAGAGTGGGGGCTGAAATCCGCAAAGCCCTTGAATCTTCTCAATCGCACGCCACCCGGCGTCTTGAGCACCGGTTTCTCTACGCCGACGGTGAGGTAGGGTTCCTCGAAGTAAGTATTTTCGTCGTGAAAGACGATCAGGGGCGGATACTAAGGACGTATGGAGTTAATCAGGACATCACTGACAGAAAAAGGGCGGAAGAGGAATTGCGGAAGCTTTCCAGCGCCGTTCAGCAAAGTCCGGCGTCTATTATTATCACCAACACAAAAGGCATCATCGATTATGTCAATCCAAAATTCTCAGAACTGAGCGGGTATACGTCGGACGAGGTGCTGGGGAAAAATGTGAATGTGCTGAAAACGGGGATGACCCCTCCCGAGGCGTACACTGGCTTGTGGCAGACCATCGCTACTGGCAAGGAATGGCACGGTGAGTTTCGGAGCAAGAGAAAGAACGGCGAGGTCTACTGGGAGTTTGCCACCATTTCGCCGATTACCAATAACAAAGGGGTGATAACGCACTTCTTGTCGGTTCAGGAAGACATCACGGATCGCAAGGAATCGGAAAGGGCCCTCCGGGAAAGCGAAAAACGATACCGAGATTTCTTCGAAGATGACTTGACAGGTGATTTCATCAGCACTGTTGAAGGAAAAATCCTCTCCTGTAATCCTGCATTTGCCCGTATCTATGGTTTCGGCTCGGTGGAGGAAGTCATGAGCACGAGCGCGGAGTCCCTTTACACGTCGAAAGAGAACCGGGAGGCGTACCTCGATGTCCTCCGGGAGAGGAAGAAGCTAGAGTACTATGAAGAGGAGGGAAGAAGAAAGGACGGAAAGGCGATTTATCTCGTATCAAACCTCATCGGCATTTTTGATGAACGGGGCGAGTTGGTCCGGATAAAAGGCTATGTGTTCGACAACACTGAGCGCAGATTGCTCGAAGAACAACTTCGGCAATCCCAGAAGATGGAAAGCATCGGCACACTGGCTGGAGGTATCGCGCACGATTTCAACAACATTCTAAACAATATCCTGGGATTTGTCATGCAATTGAAAAAGTACTCCAACGACCCGGTAAAGGTCCTGAAATACGGAGAAACCATCGAGAAATCTGCAACGCGAGGCGCTGAGTTGTCTGCCCACCTCCTTTCTGTGTCACGTAGAAAAAAAAGAGAAGACGCCGAGTTCGACGTCGGCCAATTGGTCGGAGAGATCGCAACCTTGTGTACCGAGACGTTTCCGCGCATCATCACGATCAACAAGACGATCGGAGAGAACATCGCCCCGATCAAAGGCGATCGCGGATCTCTCTACCAGGTGCTCTTAAACCTGAGCGTGAACGCCCGGGATGCAATGCCCAATGGAGGCACACTCTCGATCAGCGTGGAAAATCGTCTGGTCGGAGGCGAAGTGAACTCAAAACTCTTTCCGCCGAATACTTCACGATGCGTGGAACTTCTCGTCTCCGACACTGGAAGCGGAATGTCCGATGCCGTCCGCGAGAAAATATTTGACCCGTTCTTCACAACAAAAGAACAGGGCAAAGGCACAGGACTCGGATTGTCGATCGTCTACAATGTCGTGAAGGAGCACCACGGTACCATTCTCGTGGAGAGCGAAGAGGGAGCTGGGACGACGTTCAAAGTCTATTTGCCGGCGGTTGAACCCCGGCCCCCGCAGGACGCCTCGACTGCTCCTGCGGTGTTCGTCTCTCACGGCGAACTCGTGCTGCTGGTCGACGATGAGGAAATGATGCAGGAACTGGGGAAAGAGCTGCTTGAAGACAACGGCTTCAACGTTCTCATTGCTCGCGACGGCGTTGAAGCGCTCGAGATCTACCGCCAGCGAGGAAAAGAAATTTCCCTTGTTATTTTGGACCTGGTGATGCCGAGAATGGACGGGGGGCAGACATATATGGAGTTGAAAAAAATCGACGACAACGTTAAGGCATTTTTCTGTTCCGGCTTCACATCGGATAAGGTCATCACGCAACTTCTTGAAGAGGAGCATTTGCACGCCATCAAGAAACCGTTTCATCCGACTGATTTCATCAACATGGTTCAATCGACGATTCAGGGTGGCTAGGGAGAAGCGGTACTTCTCCGAGATTTCAGTTCCGCCATTGTTCTCAAATCGAGAGCTTGGAATCGAGCTCGCCATTAACAAGGCTGCGTATGATTGAAGGAGCTTGCGATGGGTAAAACCCCTCTCTTCGGGGCTTTGGTCTCCCGCTATTCGGACCAGTCTCGCATTGTTCGATATACGCTGACGTACTGTCTCCTTTCCTGCATCTGGATCGGATTCTCGGACCGAGTACTTCTGTGGACCGTCTCCGATCCCGGATTATTTGCCACGCTTTCGACGATCAAAGGGTGGTTCTTTGTCGCCGCAACCGCTGCGCTCTGGCACAGTCTGATGACTCACAGCGCGAAGAAGATCACCGAGGCGCAGTCGGCATACCGCACTCTCA
The DNA here is from genome assembly GCA_964384415.1 of uncultured Chitinophagaceae bacterium. Classification (GTDB taxonomy): domain Bacteria; phylum Bacteroidota; class Ignavibacteria; order UBA10030; family UBA8401; genus JAGVPT01. The sequence goes on from CAYLMV010000030.1 coordinate 20,544, forward strand.
TTCATGCCAGCCCTATTCCGATAGCCGTCATGAAGATGGAGGATGGAATCTACATGGAGGTTAATGACAGTTTTGTTGAATTAAGCGGTTACTCCAAGGACGAGATTGTAGGACATTCAATCCTCGAACTCGGATTTTATCCCGACGCCGAACAACGCGCGGATATTCTGCGGTCGATCAAGATGGACGGGAGGCTTCGAGCCTCGGATCGCCGGTTCCGGGCCAAATCGGGAAAGATTATTGAAACCCTCCTCTGGGTCGAGTCGATTTGCTTGGAGGGGAAAAAATATGTACTCGCTCTCGCGCTCGACCTCAGTGAACGAAAAAATCTGCAGCTTCAACTTCTCCAGGCGCAAAGAATGGAAACTGTCGGGACGCTCTCGGCCGGCGTCGCTCATGACTTCAACAACATCCTGAATATTATCGGCGGTAACATCCGTCTGATCTCGGAAGCTCCGGAGGATCGGAAGAAGAACAAAGACCGGATGGAGGCGATAGCAAGGATTACTGAGAGGGGAGCACGGCTAGTTCGGCAGCTTCAATTTTTTGCTGGGAAATCAGAGCACTCACTGCAAGAAGTAGACGTGAACAAAATTCTAGAGGAAAACGCAAAGATCCTGAGTGAAACCTTTCCTAAGACAGTGACCGTGACGCTCGAGCTTGACGATAGTCTCCCGCTTGTTATTGCCGATCCGAACCAACTGCACCAGGTTTTCCTCAATCTTAGCGTCAACGCGCGCGACGCAATGCCCGGAGGAGGGACCGTCTGTTTTTCCACGTCACTCGTGGACGGAAAAGTACTGCAGGAACGATTCCAAAGGACTCAAAGTCGCCCATACGTGAAGATCGCAGTCAGAGATACGGGCGAAGGGATGGACAAAGAGACCCAGCGGCGGATCTTTGACCCGTTTTTCACTACAAAAGAAGTGGGAAGAGGAACCGGGCTGGGATTGTCGGTCGCCCTCGGAATAGTCGAAAGTCACAATGGCTTTATTGAAGTCGAGAGCGAGCCGGGGAAAGGGAGTGAATTTTCCATCTTTTTGCCCTCAGCCGCAGCAGAACAGGTGCAAAGCGAAACGCAGACGGCTATCGTCACTAAGCCGGAAAAGGGCTCCGAGACGATCCTCTTTGTCGATGATGAGGAATTTGGCAGAGAACTCGCGCTTGATCAATTTTCAGAATTCGGCTATACAGTTCTGACAGCCTCAAACGGCCTCGAAGCTGTGGAGAAATACCGGCTTCATGCGGAAGATATTTCTCTCGTCCTGTCGGATTTCGGTCTTCCCAGTTTCGATGGAGAAGAAGTTTTCAAAAGGCTTTGCCAGATCAATCCTTCGGTGAAGTTTATACTCCTGACAGGAATGATCGATGAGGAAAAGGTTGGCCGATTGCTCCAATCGGGCATTCGCGATATCATTCTCAAACCGTACTCGGTTTCCGAACTTCTTACAAAAATCAGGGAATTGCTTGATGTTAAGGAGCAGCGTCCATGAAAAGGCGAAGAGGTCTGCTGCGTGAGAAGCGTGCCGGCGCAATCTGGTCGAACCCGTTTCCGCCTCTCGATTGCCAGAAAGCGTTTTACACATCTCACGGCACTTGAGCGGCGGTATTCGCCGATGCAATTCCCGCATGCAGGAGGGGAGATTCCAGAGATCAATGAACAGAGTGGGAAAAAACATTCTTCTATCTGAAAGATGATTGCATGAAACAGGCTTCAGAATCTTATGCTCACTCAGCTGACCGCAATTTCTCCCTTCGTGATTTCTCCGGGATTTTCGCGGCCGCGGCGGCGTATTTTCTGGCACACTGGGTTGCATTCTTCTTCCCGGATTCAAAAGAAGGCATCATGCTCATTTGGCCTGCGGGCGGAATTGCGCTGGCTGCTTTTCTAATGAATCCGCGCCGGTTATGGCCGGGTCTGATCGCGGCTTTCTATGTCTCGGGTATCGTGGCAAACGTTTATGTGGGCGGCCGTTCCTTCGCTGCCGGCTTCGGTTATATGACCGGCAACATGGTTGAGTCGGTGGGATGCGCGCTTCTCATTCTAACATGGTCCGGAGAATTCCGGCGCTTCACTCGTCTTGGGGAAGTCTTGACCCTCATCGCAGGCGCGGTAGGAGTGAACGCCGTGAGTGCCTGCATCGGTGCCGGCACTTCGGCCATTACCCGGGGCGCCTCCTTTGTCGACGCATGGCAGTCATGGTATGTTTCGGATGGACTGGGTATTCTCGTCATCGCCCCCCTGATTGTCGTGTGGCTGAGAAAAGGAACAGATGCGATTGGCCGCCTGCGATTGAAAGACACAATGGAATTCATCGCCTGCATGTTCGTCTGGTCATTCTTTTCTGCGGCCATCTTTTATCCGCTCAACATGACAGCGCGTATTCATCTCCATCCGTATATCCTCGTTGCTTTGCTCGTGTGGCCGGCCGTCCGTCTTGGTCCACGGGGCGTGACGCTGGCTCTCCTGCTCTTGTTCCTGATTGTTGTCGGAATCCCGCAGTTGCCCGGCGGTTCGCCATTCTCGCATGCATTGAATGAGGATGTGAACATGAATCACCGGTTATTGGAGATGCAGTTGTTTCTCGGATTCTTAAGCGCAGTTGGGTATATGATGACTGCAGGTTATGCCAGTCTGAAGAAAGCCGAAGAAGGGGTGCTGAAAAGTAACAAACAATACGACGATCTGGCCGCACACATTTCTGTCGGCATTTATCTGCTCCATAGCTCTCCGGACGGCGCGTTGAAATTCGAGTACGTGAGTCCTCGCATCGCACAAATTCTTGGCGTGGACTCCGAGAGTATTCTGGCAGACGCAAATGCGGCGTTCCGCACGATCCATCCGGATGACCTGCCGGCGCTGCGGGAATTGAATCGCCGCCATATTCAAGACCGTACTCCGTTTGACTGGGAGGGGAGGGCACTTGTCGATGGGAACGTCATTTGGCTTCATATAACTTCCACTCCACAACCGTCGGACGACGGGGGCAGCATATGGAACGGTATTGTTGAAAACATCACAGAGAGGATTAAGGCTCGTCAGCTGCTTCAATCGTCTGAGGAGCGGTTCCGTGCTATCTGGGATAAGTCGTTCGACGGAATGCGGCTGGTCGACAGCAATGGGATAACGGTGATGGTGAATAATGCCTTTTGCGGGCAGATGGGCAAGGCCCGCGAGGAGCTTGAAAATCGACCGCTCGACGTCGTGTATGATTCCGAGAACGGCAAGCGCATCATGGCGGCTGCCGTCGAACGATTTCGCAACAAGTCTATCGTACCTCACCTTGAAAGTCTGGTGACGCTCTGGGATGGTCGCAAAACGTGGTTTGAACTTTCTAACTCAATCATAGAACTAGGCTCCGGGTCTCAGTATCTCCTGAGCATCTTCCGGGACATCAGTGAACGCAAGAAAGCGGAGGAAGGACTGAGGTTGTCCGAAGAGAGGCTGAAGAAGGCGCAGCAGCGGGCACACGTCGGAAGCTGGGAATGGAACGTCAAAACCAACCGGCTTGAATGGTCTGACGAGATGTTTCGTATTTTTGGATTGGAGAAAGAAACCTTTAACGGATCTCTTCCCGACGTTATGGCCGGTGCAATCCACCCGGAGGACCGGACGAAAGTGGAAGCATCGGATCGTTCGCTCAGGCAGGAGAGGAAGCCTATTTCGGTGGAATACCGGATCATTTGGCCCGATCAATCGATACATACCGTCTGGGGTGAAGAGAGTGAAAGTCAGTTTGATGAAGCCGGCAATCCCGCAATCCTTAGCGGATACGTGCAAGACATCACGGCGCGAAAACAAGCGGAGCAGGCGAGCACCGATGCGTTGAACTATAGCGATACCATTTTCGAAGCTTCCCCCATCGGGATCATGACGTTCAAAGAAACCGGAGAGGTGATCTCTGCAAACAGGGCAGCCGCGATGATGTTCGGTGTAACGGTCGATCAGCTGCTGGCCCAAAACTTCCGAAATGTGGTTTCGTGGAAACAATCCGGCCTGCTTGATGCTGCCACGGCGACGCTCGCTACCGGTGATGAAAAAGACATTGAAATCTTTCATCAAAGCATATTTAACAAGGATCTTTGGCTCTCGGCTCGATTGGTCCCGTTTATGCATCAGGGTCAGAAAGAACTCTTGACGCTCTTTTACGATGTTACTGAAAAAAAGCGTGCAGAGGAAGCGCTCCGCGAGAGTGAAGAGATGCTCAGGGCGATGTTTGAAGCTTCTCAAGATGCCATCGGCGTATCAAAAAATGCGGTGCATATCTACGTGAACACCTCGTATCTCAAGCTGTTCGGACTTGAGGGCAAAGGAAGCGTCGTCGGCACGTCCATCTTCGATCACATCGCACCATCTCATCGGCAGCGTTTGATCGAAAGTGAGCAACGAAGGGCACGGGGAGAAGCCGTCGAGAGTGCTTACGAGATGCGCGGCATCAAAGCCGATGGCACCGAATTCGATGCAGAGGTTCATGTCTCGACGTACGCGCTGAACGGCGAAATCTATTCCCTCGGGGTCATCCGAGATATCACCGACCGTAAGCGGGCAGAAGATGCCTTGCAGTTTGAACGCACGCTGCTCCGCACGATCATTGATAATATCCCAGATTCGATATACTCCAAAGATATCTCCTGCCGCAAGATACTCGCCAACCTTGCCGACGTGCGCAATTCAGGGATGAACTCCGAAGCAGACCTGTTGGGGAAAGATGACTTCGAACTCTATCCCGAAGAATTCGCAGAACAATTCTATGCTGACGATCAGTACGTAATGCGGACAGGCCAGCCGCTGCTTGAGAAGGAGGAATACCTCCTGGACGAGAAAGGGGAGAAACGTTGGTTCGTCACATCCAAGCTTCCCCTGCGGGATAGCGAAGGGGGCATAGTCGGCCTGGTCGGCGTGGGCCGCGACATTACTGCGCGCAGAAAAACCGAAAAGGCGCTGAGAGAAAACCAGGAGTTGTTCTCCGCATTCATGTCGCACTCTCCAGTCTATATGTATATCAAGGAGGTTACTCCGACGGCAAGCCGCCTACTTCAGGCAAGCGACAATTTTGTTGAGATGATCGGTATCCCGGCCCCGAAAATGATCGGCAGGACGATGGTTGAGTTGTTCCCGCCGGAATTTGCCGCAAAAATGATTGCAGACGACTGGGCTGTCGTATCCGGCGGCCATGTGCTGCAGCAGGACGAGGAATTGAATGGACGCCATTACACTACCATCAAGTTTCCCATCATTCTCGGAGATAGAACTCTGCTCGCAGGTTACACGATCGACATCACAGCACGACAAAAAGCGGAAGAGGAGTTAAGGGAAAGCGAAGAGCGATTTCGATCGATTTATGAAAATTCGACCATCGGCCTCTACCGCACGTCGCCAGACGGCAGGATCATTCTTGCCAATCCGACGCTTGTCCGGAAGCTTGGCTACACCTCCTTCGAAGAGCTTGAACGGAGGAACCTTGAACGGGAGGGGTTCGAGCCGTCGTATGAGAGGAGTCAATTTGTCAAGCAGGTCGAAATGAACGGAGAGGTCAATGGGTTGGAAGCGGCATGGACCCGGCGCGACGGCTCAATCATTCATGTTCGCGAGAGCGCCCGCGTTATCCGGGATCTCAATGGTAAGTCTCTCTATTTCGACGGCACGGTAGAAGACATTACCGAGCGCAAGGAAGCGGAAGAACGCTTACGCGAAAGTGAAGAACGCTATCGAAGTCTCTTTGAGAATGCGCCGGTAGGCGTATTTTATTCCACCACGACCGGCAAGATAGTTCGTGTAAATGCCGAATACAGCAGGATATTTGGATATTTGTCGCCCTCGGAGGTTAAGGACGATGTCAACAGCTCAACCTCTGCGAGCGCAATCTATCTCCATCCGGGAGAACGGAGGAAGCTGGTGGCGGAAGCAGGAGTTTCGCCGGGCAAATGGATAAGGGCAGAAACTCAGCTTCGCAGACGGGACGGCTCCTCCATTACGGCAAATCTTACCATGCGCGTACTTCCCGACAACACCGAACAGCTGGAAGGGTTTATCGAGGATATCACAGAGCGGAAACAAGCTGAGATGGCACTGCGTGAAAGCGAAAACAGGTTCAAATCGATTTTTGAGAACTCTCCTGCCGGGGTCGCCCTCGTCGGAATGGATGGGCGGTATCTGGAGGTCAACCAAGCCTTGAGCCGAATCTACGGCTACGCTGCAGAAGAATTATTAAATGACGGCTTCCTCAAGATCACTGATCCCTCCGATGTTGAGGCAAGCCGTCAAATGCAGCAGAGAATTCTGGAGTCGAAAGGGAAGGCGCTTCGATTTACGAAACGCTATGTTCACAAAGACGGTCATACTATTTTGGCGGAAATTAATTCTTCGTCTATCGACGACGCTGCCGGCACGCCAATGTATTTCATTACCCATGTAAACGATATCACCGAACGAAAACAACAGGAGGAAAAAGCGGCGCGGCTTTCTGCTATCGTTGAGTCTTCCGACGATATTATTATCAGCAAGACGTTGGACGGGATCATCACGAGCTGGAACCGGGGAGCTGAAATGGTCTATGGCTTCACCGAGACTGAAATGGTGGGCCAGCCGATTTCACGTCTCGTCCCGCCGGAGAACACGGATGAGCTGCCATTAATCTTTCAGAAAGTGAAGGTTGGAGAGCATGTAGAGCACTACGAAACTATCAGGCGCAGGAAAGATGGGCAACATATTGACGTATCCCTGACCATTTCTCCCATTAGGAATACGGATGGCGTCATCATCGGTGCATCCACGATCGGACGTGGGATTACCGAGCGGAAAAAAGCAGAGCTGAAATTGAGACAAGCGCTGGCAGATGCACAACGCTTCCAGGAAGCTCTCGATTATGTTCCCGCCTATATTTACATGAAGGACTCCCAGTCCCGCTACATTTATGCGAATCAGCCGACGTTGAAGTTGTTCGGCTGTACTGCGCAAGAGCTGGTAGGCGCCGATGATTCTCGTTTTTTCCCCCCCGAGACGGTACAGCGGCTTCTCGAAATTGAAGCACGGGTGTTTATGGGCGAGCAGACTATGGAGGAGGTTGAAACTATTGACAAGCGGGATGAACGGCATGTCTTCTGGGAAATCAAAACGCCGATCTATTTCGATCCCGAAAAAAAGGTCATTTGGGGATTGCTCGGCATTTCAACCGACATCACCGAACGTATAAACGAAGAAGAGGCATTGCGCCGTGCGCAAAAGCTGGAAAGCATCGGGACATTGGCGGGCGGCATCGCGCACGATTTCAATAACCTGCTCAATGCGATGCTAGGTCAATCGACTCTTGCCATTGGCAAATTGCCGAATGAAAGCCCCGCGCGGTATCATATCGAAAAATCGATTCAGGCGGCAGATCGGGCGGCTGATCTCACCCGTCAGCTGTTGGCGTATTCCGGCAAGGGAAAGTTCCTCACTGAAGAATTCGATCTCAACAAGTTGGTCGAAGAGAATGCGCAGTTGCTGAGGGTTTCCGTTCCGAAAACCACTCAATTGCGCTACCAGCTCGATAGCTCGGCCCTCAATATCCATGGCGACGTAGGCCAGATCCAACAGGTCATCATGAACCTGATTATCAACGCCGGCGAGGCCATGGGGCCGAATCCCGGCTACATCACCGTTCGGACAGGGCGCATTGAATTGACGGAAGATGATATTGAGTTCTGGAAGTTCACGAATATCCCGCTCCAGCCGGGAAGCTATGCCTTGTTTCGCGTGGACGACACCGGTCATGGCATGTCGTCGGAGGTGCTCGGCCGCATTTTTGATCCATTCTTCACGACCAAGTTTACGGGGCGCGGACTTGGATTGGCCGCCGTTTTAGGGATCATCAGAGGGCATAAAGGGGGCGTCCGCATCGTAAGCGAAGAAGGCATGGGCACCTCATTCGAGATAATTTTTCCGCTCTTAGTGACGACAACAACAAACAAGGTGGAGAAGATGGGAAGAGAATCAGTTATCGACGGAGCCGGAAGAACAGTCCTCGTTATCGACGATGAATCGTTTGTATTGGATTTGTTGACGGACGTTTTCACCGATGCACATTTCACGGTGCTTCAAAGTCTGAACCCCGTCGAAGGAATTGAACTCTACCGCAAACATCAGCAAGAAATCGTCGTGGTAATCCTGGACTACTCAATGCCAGGCATGGACGGCAAGGCGGCCTTCGATGAACTCGTGAAGATCAACAAAGAGGTCGCAGTATTGCTCTGCTCGGGATACACAGAAGAGGAGATAAAGTCGGCGTTCGGGGACTCTCGGCCGCTGGGGTTTATCAAAAAACCATACAGGCCATCGGAGCTGCTGCTCCAGGTGTCGAGCTTACTCAAATAGAAGCCGCCTGCCTTGCAAGCTGTGATCGTCTTCTGCCGCCGGCAGTCATCAATTCGCGGAAGTGTGGAATTGTTGTCCATTGCTCGATCCTTGTATCAACAGAAATCCAATCCATCAAATCCCGTCGATCTTCGGGCAGCGTTACAGTTTGGCTGCATCGAAGCCATCCACTATCGTCATGCCGACGTCCCAAAGGGGATCCTCCAATCGGGAATCCATCGGCCCACAATTCAAAACACTCAGACTGGAACACCCCCCACCTTTGCTATTCCTGTCTTATTTCGTTGGAATTGATTATACTATAAAAAGTACGCAAGAAATATTTCCTCGTTAGAAATGTGCAGCACCTGTTACGCCCGCAGAATCTGCCGAGCGAATGTTAACTCCAAACCTGGCTTCTGATCTTTCACTAGGGACGTAAACGAAATAAATCCTCTTCTTTTCATATCGCTTCTCGGATTTGGAGCAGGGGCAATCATTGGATTGATTCTTTGCCTCCGCTCCAATCGCATCGCTTCGCACCGATTTCTGGCGGTTGGAAAAAACATTGGTTTCATTGCCGCACTCATATCCTCTGGGGCGGCGTTCCTCATTGGCCTCCTGACTCTCCTTTCTCAACGTCGGATCTCGATCGATCTTCTCCAAACGCCGTTCTGGGGAATGTTTTCATTCCAGGTTGACTACCTCTCCGCTTTCTTCCTTCTCGTGGTTTCGATTCTCGGCTGCGCAGTCTCGCTTTATTCTATAGGGTACACGAATCAGTTTACTCAATTCAAGAAAACCGGCCTTTTCCTTTTTCTCTATAATCTCCTCCTGGTTTCGTTGATATGTCTAGTCACAGCAAGTAACGCGGTGTTATTTCTGATCATGTGGGAGGTCATGGCGCTGCTCAACTATTTGTTGATCGTGAACGAGCACGAGAGCGCTTCAACCCGGAGAGCGGGCTTCTTATACATCACCATGACGCACATCGGCACTGCGTTTTTAGTGGCGATGTTTTTGACCCTTTATTCGTACGGGCATTCGTTCGACTTTATAGCGATGAAGGCTGCCGCGGGAACGATGCCGGCTGCCGTGCGATCGCTTGTTTTCCTCTGTGCACTTGTCGGTTTTGGCGTGAAGGCAGGAATCATGCCGCTTCACATTTGGCTGCCTGAAGCGCATCCTGCGGCGCCCAGCAACGTTTCCGCTCTCATGTCGGGTGTGGTGATCAAAACCGGGATCTATGGCATTGTCCGCGTTGTATTCGATCTCCTTGGCCCAAATCCGGTGGAATGGTGGGGAATTCTTGTTCTCGCGGTCGCGGTTGTCTCCGCAGTGCTGGGAGTGCTTTATGCCCTTATGGAACACGATCTGAAGCGCCTTCTTGCCTACCACAGCGTGGAAAATATCGGCATTATCCTGATGGGCGTAGGGGGATCTCTTTGTTTTTCATCGCTCGGACATCCAACATTGGCAGCACTCGCGCTCACCGCAGGTTTATTCCATGTCCTGAACCATGCCATCTTCAAAGGACTGCTTTTCCTTGGAGCCGGATCGGTTAACCAAACGACCCATACAAGGAATATCGAGGACCTGGGAGGGTTGATCAAGAAACTCCCCTGGACTGCAGCCTTCTTTCTTGTCGGCGCCGCAGCTATCTCTGCGCTTCCACCGCTCAACGGGTTTGCCAGTGAATGGCTGACTTTTCAGGCGCTCCTTTTCGGTTTCAACGTTTCGGACCTTGCCTTGAAGCTGGCCATTCCGGTTACCGTTGCGTTGCTCGCGTTGACTGGCGCTCTCGCGGCCGCCTGTTTCGTCAAGGCTTTCGGAATTACGTTTCTCGGTGTCGCGCGCTCCAATCACGCAGAGAACGCCTCGGAGTCTCCGCTGACGATGATCGTCAGCATGGGCTTTCTTGCCGTGCTCTGCATTGGAATTGGCATTGCGCCGGGCACGGTACTCAGTCTGCTCGATCCTGTCACAAACGCATTTTTCAATGTCCATATCGGCTCCGGTGCCGCGCTGAATTCCGGCACTCTATCAATTCAGCAGGGAGCAGGTACGAGTTCCTCGCCGTTCTTCATCGCTCTGCTCTTGGTCGGATTAGTCGCGGTCCCCATCGCAATTGCAGCGGCAGTCGGGGGAAGAATCCGGAGGCGCATTGCTATGACATGGGCGTGCGGACTTGAAAAAATCGAACCACAAATGCAATACACGGCAACTGGATTCAGCAAGCCGATCCGGATGATCTTTGCCAATATTGTGCGAGCGCGGCATGAGATCGAGGTAGAAAATGAGACTTCCCCCTATTTTCGGCAGACGATTCGGTATGAGCTCAAGACCGAGTCCATTTTTCACAACTTCTTGTATCGGCCTTTGACCAGAGGCGTGCTGAAAGCGGCACACACGCTTCGCAAACTCCAGACGGGTCACCTGCAAACCTATCTGGCATACATCTTTATCACGCTGATTCTATTGTTGGTGTTCGCACGCTAATGAACGAACCTCTCTCAATAGTGTTATCCGCAGCATTTCAGATTTGCGTCGTTTTGCTCGCTGCACCGTTCATCACCGGCGTTATCAAGAAAACGAAGGCCCGGATGCAGAATCGAAAAGGGGCCGGTCTTCTCCAGCCGTATTCCGATCTGGTCAAATTATTGAAGAAAGAGGTCATCCTTTCTTCCTCGGCGTCGTGGATCTTTCGCGTGACCCCGTACATCGTTTTCACATCAATGCTGGTGATCGCGCTTCTCATCCCCACGCTTGCCGTGCCTGTTCCCCTCCACTGGATTGGAGATATCATTACGATTGTTTATCTCCTTGCTCTCGGCAGATTCTTTGTCGCGTTGGCGGGGCTCGACGTGGCGAGCGCTTTTGGCGGCATCGGTTCGAGCCGTGAAATGTCGATTTCGTCCATCGTTGAGCCGGCGATGATGCTTGCGATTGTCGCGAGCGCAGTGACCGCCGGCTCAACGGATCTCAGCGTCATTGTCGCATCGCTCGTGACGTCCCCTGTAACGCTTGTGCATCCTGCACACATGCTGGCGTTTGTCGGCCTGTTCATCGTGATGCTTGCAGAGACCGGCCGAATTCCGGTCGACAATCCCGAAACGCACCTTGAACTGACGATGATCCATGAAGCGATGATCCTTGAATATTCGGGCCGCTATCTCGCGTTCATCGAATGGGCCTCGCAGATGAAACTGTTTCTCTTCCTGGCGCTTCTCTCGAATATGTTCTTTCCCGTCGGCATTGCCGCTTCTTTGCAGCCGGGGGCGCTGATCATCGGGGCGGCTGCTCTTATCGCGAAGGTGGTTGTCCTGGCTGTTGCCGTCGCTGTCATCGAGTCTACGAACGCGAAGCTGCGGCTCTTCCGGGTGCCGGAGCTTCTCATGGTGGCATTCATTCTCTCGCTGCTTGCGCTCATTCTCTACTTCATCATCGGAGGCTAGCGATAGATCATGATTGATGCAAATAATGCTTCCCGTCTGATCGATATCTGTGCCGCGACAATTCTGGTTACCGCGTTTCTTATCGTGTCCAGCCGGAGTCTGATGTTCTACGTCCGGTTGTTTGCGCTTCAATCGCTGCTGTTGGGAATTGTGGCGTTGTTGGTTGTTGTGGGCTACGGCGAATCGCACATTCTCATTGCCGCCGTGTTGACGATCCTTGTGAAAGGCATTGCGATTCCTCTTGTCCTAAACAGAATCATCAAGAAGATCGAAGTTCAGAAAGAGATCGCACCCTCGATCAACATACCGCTCTCCCTTCTCATTTGCGGCGCGTTGGTGGTCGTAGCCAGTTCGGTCGCGGAACCGATTCTTACCGCCCAGCATCAGACAACACAGACCGTCTCGAAGGTGCTCCCGTCATCCATCGCGATGATGCTCATCGGACTGTTCATCATGATGACACGGAAAAAGGGAGTGACACAAATCATCGGCCTCCTCACAATGGAGAACGGCCTCTTTCTCGCGGGGCTTTCCATCACCTACGGAATGCCTCTCATCGTCGAAGTGGGAATCTTTTTTGACATCATGGTTGCCGCAATGATTCTGGGCGTCTTTGTTTTCCGGATCAATCAAACATTCGAGACCATCAATATCGACGAGCTGAGGAGTCTCCGGCATTGAACCTTGCGATCTTCCTTTTACTGATTGGATTTCCCCTTGGCGCATCGATTGCGTGCATCTTTATTGGGAAGAGGTGGCTGTTCCAGACCACGACAATCGCCGGCGCACTGTTCACGGCGGCCACGGCCGGGTACTTGACCGTACAGGTTTTTTGTAAAACAAGTGTCAGCGCGCAGGGGGGCTTCTTCTACGCAGACGCTCTGTCGGCGTTTGTCATCATGATCGTCGCCGTGAGCGCCCTTGTCGTCGCCATCTACTCGGTCGGGTACCTGGATCGACAGGTGGCAGACGGTAAAATCGACCCGAAACTCCTGCGCCTCTACTTTATCCTGCTGAACCTCTTTCTCTTCACCATGCTTCTTGTGCTTGTCTCAAACAATCTCGGCATCATGTGGATCGGCATCGAGGCGACCACATTGGCGACGGCGTTCCTGGTTGCATTCTACGATCGTGAGAGCTCTCTTGAGGCGGCATGGAAATACGTTATCATTTGCTCCGTCGGAATTACGCTCGCGCTCTTCGGCATCATCCTGACATATTACTCGGCGCTCAGCGTGGTTCATACCACCGCCAACGCCCTTAACTGGACAGCGCTGATGTCGGTTGCGCCGAAGCTTGACCCCTCGATTCTTAAACTTGCGTTCGTGTTCATCCTGATCGGCTTCGGGACAAAAGTCGGGCTTGCCCCGATGCATACGTGGAAACCGGATGCGTATGCAGAAGCCCCGGCGCCCGTTACGGCACTGATGGCGGCCGGGCTGGTCAATGTTGCGCTCTATGCGCTGATACGGTTCACCATTCTCGTGAACAAAGCCGTCGGCACTTCCTTCGCTCCGACTCTTCTTATGATCTTTGGTCTGTTCTCGATGGGCGTTGCCCTGCCGTTCATTCTCGTGCAAAAGGATGTGAAGCGCCTCCTTGCCTATTCGAGCATAGAACATGTCGGAATCATTGCATTCGCGCTTGGCCTGGGAACGCCCCTCGGATATCTCGGGGCTTTGCTTCACATGGTGAACAACGCAATCGTAAAGCTGGTGATGTTCCTGGCGGTGGGCAATATCCGACTCGCCTTCAACTCCAAGATCATCCGGCGCATCACGGGAGCGATCAAGGTCGTTCCCGCAACGGCCACACTCTTTATCGTCGGCATGTTTGCAATGACGGGATGGCCACCTTTCGGAATGTTCGTAAGCGAGTTGACCGTCGCTACGGCGGGTTTCAGTTCCGGAAATGTCGTACCAACAATCCTCTTCCTCGGTATTGTTGCCGTTGTGTTCGTCGGTTTCATGTGGTATGTCTCCGAAATGGTCTTCGGCGAACCGCCCGCAACTGCCCGAGCCGGCGAGCCGAGCATCGTGAGCATCGTTGTGCTCTCAGGTCTCCTCCTCATTTCCATTGTCTTGGGTACCGTAATGCCGGGGTCCTTGGTAGATTTCTTTTACAAAATAGTTACGGTGTTGAAAGGGTAGACGTGTATGGGTAACAGAGAAGAAATCAGACGCGCAATTCAACAGGGGTATGGCCGCCGCATCACGGTCCGCGAAGGAGCCGCACATAATGAGCTCTACCTTTATCTGAAGGACGAGTCTCTGTCTGGCTTGCCGGAAATCTGCTCAAATCTCTCTAAGACGTTCAAGGCGTTTTTTGTCACGCTCATTCCGAACGATGAAAGGGCCATCAGCGGCAGATTCTGCGTCTACTACGTCTTTTCCGTTCCTCATGACGATCTCTTTCTGGTTCTTTGCGTTTCCGTCGACCCACGCCAACGAGAAATCCCATCAATAAGCACTGTCATCGACGGCGCGGCTTGGTTTGAGAGGGAGATGAAGGACTGGTTCGGCATCGTCGCTTTTCCAAACGTCCGGAATCATGCTACCCATCCCGACTGGCCCGAAGATGTTTACCCTATGTTGAAAGATTTCGACCCGGCTGTGGATGTTCCCCGGGTGAAAGGTACCTTCGACTTCAGACGAGTGGAAGGGGAGGGTGTCTTCGAAATTCCGGTCGGCCCCGTACATGCCGGCATTATCGAACCAGGCCACTTCCGGTTCACGGTCGCGGGAGAGCCAATCATCAATCTCGATATCAAGTTGTTTTACACGCATAAAGGAACTGAAAAAATTGCGGAAGGCAATGCCCCCGGCCGCGCCGTATTCTTGGCTGAGCGGATTTCCGGCGATTCATCTTTCGCGCATGCTCTGGCTTTCTGCCACGCCGTTGAGCGCCTCAGCGGTATAGATGTTCCGAAGCGGGCGCTCGTGATCCGAACTCTGTTGCTTGAACTCGAGCGTTTGTACAATCACATAGGAGATTCCGGTGCACTCCTGCTTGATGTTGGATTCGCTTCAGGTGCACAATGGGCCTTTCGCCTTAAGGAACGGATGCTTCAACTCAATGAACGGCTCACCGGAAGCAGGCTCTTGCGAGGTATGGCAGCAATCGGTGGCGTGCGCCGGCCGATAGAAGAGACAGCGCAGAAACGCGAGGCTCTCCACCGGACGCTCGACGAAGTGAACAAAGAATACGCACGCCTCGTGGACCTTGTGATGTCGACCGCCTCCGTTCTCGACCGCTTTGAAACGACCGGAAGACTGAAAAAGAAGAGCGCCGCGCGACTGGGTATGGTAGGATTTGCAGCGCGGGCATCCGGCGTTAACCGCGACCTTCGCCGGGATCACCCCCATTGCGCTTATCCATATCTGACGATGAAGGTGCCCGTCCATTCGGAGGGAGACGTCCTTGCCCGATTCAGCATTCGAACGGAAGAGGTCCGGGAGTCGTTTGCCCTGATCGACCAGCTCCATCACCAGCACGTGAACGAAGAAATATTGGCCCCAGTGGGTATTTTCCCGGCTTCTCGGCAAGCTCTGGGTTATGTGGAAGGGTGGCGGGGTGAAATCGTCCATTGGCTGATGACGGATAAAAGGGGGAAGATCTATCGCTGGAAGATCACGGATCCATCATTTCATAACTGGAGAGCCCTGAAACTCGCGGTATTGAACAACATCGTGCCGGATTTCCCCGTCATTAACAAGAGCTTCAATCTTTCATATTCCGGCAATGATCGATAATCATTGAGGGAAAAAGGGTACACAATTGCCAAATTTATAAACATAACAAGATGCTGAAAATCCTCAAACAATCATTTCTAACAGGCGTCGTAACGAACTCATTTCCGGCGACGGTGTCTGAACCGCCCGAAGGGTTCAGGGGAAAGCCTGTCATCGATTTCGCCCGTTGTACCGCGTGCGACAAATGCGCCGAAGCCTGTCCGACCAACGCAATCAAAGTACAAACTTCACAGCACGACCCGGCAATTCCGCGGAACGAAAAACGCTTCTCCATTTCTTACGGCGACTGTATCTTTTGCGGCGAGTGTGCCGTTGCATCTCCCGATTGCATCACCATTACGAAAGAGTGTAATCTCTCAAGTGCGGACAAAGAATCGTTAACCCTTCGGGCCCGGTACCAAACAGGGCCGGCCGGCGATCGGTTTCTCGGGATGGTTAACCCGGCGCCGGTACCATCGAAAGAAACGGAAGAACTCGGTGAAGAACTGCGAAAGAGAATTCACAAGTTGTTTGGACGATCGCTCCAGATTCGTGAAATCGATGCAGGATCGTGCAATGGCTGCGAAATTGAGATCACGGCCTTGAACAATGCAATCTATGACATCGAGCGATTCGGAATTCACTTTGTCGCTTCCCCGCGCCACGCTGATATGCTTCTCGTAACGGGACCGGTCACCCGCAACATGGAGATAGCATTGAAACAAACGTACGATGCTACTCCTCATCCGAAACTGGTTGTGGCAGTCGGAGCGTGTGCTATCGGCGGCGGCATCTTCGGCAAGAGTTATGCCTCGTGCGGCGGAGTCGATACTATAGTTCCTGTCGACATGTACATCCCCGGATGCCCGCCGAGACCGGAGGCCTTGCTTCAAGGCATCTTAGCAGCGGTCAATAATATTGCCTGGCAGTCAGCAAAAGGGAGGACCTGAGCTTATTTTGGCAGGATGGAACCTGAGGAATGAGGAATTAGAGAAGGATCCGGGTGCTTCGTAAGATATTCGATGTGGCTATTTCCCCACGCCTTCCCGAGAGGCATGGTTGAAAAGTAGTCCGGCGGAAAAAGTCAACGCGAATTGGAACGTTTCGGGGTGACGTCCTCCAGGATTGAATTTTCGAACAGATTTTCATCACGTCGCTGAAAAAGAAAACCGCTAAGCCGCAAAAGGCGCCATGATGAAATCGGATCTTCTATTCTTCCACCTCGCTACCAATGTTTTCTCTCGCTCGTAGCGTCTTTTCGGCATATCTCGATTCATGAGGGTACTTCAGCGCGCTGCCGCAGTTACAGGAGGCCATCTCGTTTCGAACCCAAGCGCCCCCCATCGGCTCACTTCGGGAAAACGATCAAGCGTCGTGCGAAATCATTTCCGCCAGTCGAGCCAACAGCGCCGATGGTTTATACG
>CAYLMV010000031.1:0-25334 GCA_964384415.1 uncultured Chitinophagaceae bacterium
GCGCGACAGCCTGCTCAGATCGCGTTCAAGAACATAACCACGAACGATATTTTTGTGGCGGGAGTTGGTGCCACGGAGAATTCGGTTATATCGTATCAGGTGCTCGATTCTCTCGGGCAGCCTATCGATAAAGCTCATCGAGCGTACGCCACATTTGGGCTTCAATTCTTCCCGAACAACCTGGCCGGCGGTGGATCGGTTCCGACGCTCATACCTTCGGCTGACAGCTCCGATGATTCGGGCCAACTGCGGGTCTCAGTCCAAAGTGGCACAGAGGCAGGCGTCGTCCAGGTTATCGCCCAGATTCAATCAGGGCCTAGGTACGTCGTCTCTCAACCCGTTCGCATCACGGTCCACGCCGGATTTGCAGACCAGAAGCACTTTACTCTGGCGGCGGAGCAGATCAATTTCCCCGGTTTGGATAAGTACTTTGTGCAGGATATCTTGACCGTGCAAGTTGTCGACAAATACAGCAATCCTGTTCAGGCCGGGACTGCGGTCTACTTCAACACCGCGAACGGCAGCGTCCAGACCGGCGGGGGAACCTCGGGATTGACCGATGGAAACGGCTTCATCAACCAGATCCTTTTCTCGAGCAATCCGCTTCCGTTGGGTGCCAATGTCCTTCCCGGTCTCACGAACGGATTCTCTCGGGCGTACGCCAGCACGATAGGAAAAGACAGCACGAGAGTTACGGATTCTCTTCTCATTTTGTGGTCCGGTGCACCAATCATCACCAAAACCGGCGGCCCCGCAAATTATACACTTGACCACAACGCCGTCCCGTCGGCCGGCCCGTTCACTTTCACAGTGGCGGACAGACTGGGGCATCCAATGTCTGCGGGGACACAGATCATCGTAGATGCGGCTGCCTGTACAGTTACCGGGAATGCCAACATCACAATGTCAGATACACAGAATAGCGGAAACGGATTCACTGACTTTTCAATCACCATTAGCGATGCATTGACCGCAACGCCGGCCAGTCCTGTAGCGTCGATTCTTACCGTCACTGTACAGCATCCAGTCTATGGGACGTTCAAATACGTTCTGGCTACAGGATCTGTAACGTATTAGAGTGGTCTGGGTTAAAACTGAAAAAAACCCCGCTGTGTTTGGCGGGGTTTTGTTATTGTTCGCGATCATTTTTCAATCATGTGGTTGATCTCTCTTCTTCTGCAGAGTGAATCAAGCCAGAGAGATCAGCTCCCCGTAATAGTGATTTCCCCTGCGGAGTGGCACGCGAGGATAATGCGATGAACAGGACTTTTTTGAAGCCGATTGCGAAATCAATGTTGCTGTTGATCTCGGCGGTCTTCGTTGCCGCTTCCCAAGTTCCTTCTATCACATCCTTTACTCCAACCTCCGGCCGATCCGGAACGCTCGTAACAATCTCCGGCACAAATTTCAGCGCCGTTCCAGCGAACGACATCGTCTACTTTGGAGCCGTCCGGGGCTCCGTGATTTCCGCATCAGCGACACAACTTACGGTCAGTGTTCCCCTCGGTTCTTCGTTCGCCCCCATCGCCGCGACGGTCAATGGATTGACTGGTTATTCCTCCAGCCCGTTTATCGTCACGTTCTCGGGGGGCGCAGCCCTCTCCTCCGCCAGTTATCTCCCCAAGTCAGATCTTGCCGCCAGCACTCTTCCTTACGGCGCTGCTGCCAGCGATCTGGATGGAGATGGAAAACCCGATATCGTGGTAGCGAATTACACCAGCGGAACAATTTCGGTTTACCGGAACATCGGCGTCAACGACAGCTCCGGCGCGAGCGTCTTCGCGGCGGCAGTAGAATTCGCTGCAGGAAGTAATCCCTGGGGAGTCGCAATCGGCGACCTGGACGGGGATGGTAAACTGGACATTGCGGTATCCAACGGTCCGGGAAGCACGGTTTCCGTGTTATGGAATACCAGCGTTGCCGGGACCATCGACGCCGGCTCGTTCGCGGCGAAGGTGAGTTTTCCGACGGGCGGGAGCGGGTACGGGATTGCAATCGCCGATCTGGACGGAGACGGCAA
This sequence comes from uncultured Chitinophagaceae bacterium, assembly GCA_964384415.1. Lineage (GTDB taxonomy): Bacteria > Bacteroidota > Ignavibacteria > UBA10030 > UBA8401 > JAGVPT01. The sequence continues at coordinate 2,021 of CAYLMV010000031.1, forward strand.
ACCAGATATTGTCGCAACGAATAGATTTGGCAGCTCTTTCTCAGTGCTTCGCAATGTTGGCGCGATCGGCGCGATAGCATTTGCTGCGAATATCGATTTCCCTACCGGCGCTAATACCAACCCATACGGCGTGGCTGTCGGAGATTTGGACGGAGACGGCAAGCTCGATCTGGTCGTTGCCAACAGCGCCGAAGATACACTATCAGTTTTTCGGAATACAAGCATCGCCGGCACGATTGATCTCGCTTCCTTTGCTCCCGGAGTGGGCATTCCGGTCACCGGCACTCCGATTGCGGTCGCGGTGGCGGATGTGAACGGCGATGGCAAATCCGATATCATCTCTGTGAATACGAGCGACAGCACCGTTTCCGTTTTCCAGAACCAGAGTTCCATCGGAAATATCACCAACGCTTCATTTGCAGCAGGGGTGGATTTTAAATTGAGCAGCGCCCCGACCAGCATTGCTATTGCAGATCTGAACGGTGACGCGAGACCGGACATCGTTGTGGCTAATGAGAATAGCAACAAGCTCTCCATATTCCAGAATGCCGCGACTGCCGCCGGAAGCATCTCAATTACTTCATTCGGTTCCGAAGTGGATCTGGCGACGGCGACCGGACCGTTCGGCCTTGCAGTTGACGACCTTAACGGAGACGGAAGACCCGACCTTGTCTCGGCCAATAGCGGTAGTAACTCAGTCTCCGTTTTCGGGTCCATCGTGGGCGCACCATCTATTTCTCTCAGCACGACATCGTTGGATTTCGGAATTGTTGCTCTGAGAGATTCATCCAGTCAGAATCTGGTGATACGGGATCTGTCGGCAGATACACTCATTGTCGACAGTGTCTACTCGAATCGCAAGGAATTGAGATTTTCCGCGACGCACGGCATAAGCGTTGGCACGCTTTCATTCGCTATTCTTCTTAAGGGAGATACGCTCGGTCTCTACTCCGATACGGTTTTCATAAGGACAAATTCACAGACGCCACTTCTTAAAGTTCCTGTCTCCTCAAGAATATATGCCCGCCCGGGAAAGCCTGTTGCGGTTTCCGTCAATCCCTCAAGCTGGTCGAACGCGGCATCATTCACAATTTCGTGGACAAATCAGGCTGGCACGCTTCCAGTCAGCAGGGTAGTCTACTCGATTGACACGCTTCCCAGGAGCGGTCCCGTGCTGCGAGGCATTGCAGCGTCCGGATCGAGTGCAAGTTTTCCGATTACTCAGGTAGGAAGAGACACGGTCTATTTTTTCATCGAAGATTCGCTGGGGAACTCCAGTCTGGATTCAATCGGGACTGCGATAGTATTATTTGACAATCATGGTCCGACACTTGTGCAAAACAACGCGAACCTGGACACTGTTTTCGTTCAGGCTGATGGAACGCTGTCTGCCATTCCGGCGATAGCGTCGACAGCGACCGAGCCTGCGAACGAATCGGGTGTCGAGACATTTCAGCTCCTTTACCGGCGGCTCGACGAACAAGCATGGACGACCGTAAATTTTTCCAACGATACTCTTACTATTCCGGCCGCTTCCTTTGTGAGGAATGGCGTTGTTGTCGGCGCCGAATATCTCATCCAGGCTGCGGACAGCGCCGGAAATTCTACAAGTTCGGGCCTGCTGTCGTTTGATGTCCGATTCAAGACGAATCTGACCGTCAATGTTTTTTCGACGAGGCCGAGCATCCATTCATTGAACCTCCCCGCCGGTCAGGAGGCGAAGGCATATCGTCTCTTCTCGGCGCCGTACGATCCCGAGGATAAGAGGCCGGGCAGCGTCATCGATCCAAGCTTCGGACCTCATGCAGTAAAAGGAGTGCCGTACGTCAACTGGAGAATGGAACGCTTGCTCAATGGAGCATGGAGCGACTATGACTCGTTTAAAGATTCGTCGATCCTCGTTCCGGGGGCCGGCTTCTTTATGGTTTCGGAGAATCAAGGGGGTGCCGGCTCGCTCGTAAAACCGGAATTGGTCCGCGCTGATAGAATGCTCTATACAGGAATCCGCCTCAACGCGGGCTGGAATCTTGTGGGAGATCCATTCCTGGTCGACGTTCCTTTCGACCATCTGATCTTTCAGGGGGGAACTCCTCAGGCTCATTATCATTATTCCGGTAATGGAACTCAGGGGGGATGGGAGGGATCGGGGCCTGATTTTGACACGCTGCGAAGCTGGCAGGGGATGGCGATCAAAATGGATAGCTCCTCTGTCCTAAAATTCAATCTCACCGGTATCCAACTGCCGCAAGCGCCCCGTCAGGCCAAAGGAGCAAAGACGGGGAAAGATATATCGAGGAGTCGAGAAGAATCTAAGGGATGGACTCTTCAGGTGGACGCCTCCAGAGACGACATTGGAATGTCGTGTCTCGGCACTGAAATCGGGATGAAACCGGATGCCGTGAAGGGGATTGACGAGTCCGACCGGTTTCAAGCGCCGTTCGTCGGAAGTCGGAATCTTCTCGTCAGCACGGAAAATAGCTCAGGTCTTCTTATGAAGGATATGAGACCGCTCAGCGCCGATGGGGATATATGGGATTTGACCGTGATGACCGGCGATGCGAATGCAAATGCGAAGTTGTCATTTGGAACCCTGGATGAAATCTCGAACATCGGCTTCGAAGCGACGTTGCTCGATGCTGCAAAAGGATTGGCATACGACCTGAAGAAGCAGAATAATATTTCTGTGACGACCGGAAAAGACGGAGTAGGGAGGTACCGAATCATTGTGGGAACGGCTTCGTATATCGAAAGGAATATGGAGGGGATTGCGCTTATTCCAACCGCGCCAAACCTCTACAATAATTACCCGAACCCGTTCAACCCGGCGACCATCATCCGCTACGCAGTTCCTAACACGCTGAAGTCAGCTCTCGTGCAATTGAAGGTCTACAATGTACTCGGGCAGGAAGTTCGCTCGCTTGTCAATGAAACCAACCTCCCCGGCTTTTATGAAATAAGTTTTGACGGCAAAGATTTGTCGTCCGGCACCTATTTCTATCGGATCTCGATAACCGGCGGAGGGGTTGCATACCGCGAGACGAGAAAAATGCTTTTGGTAAAATAGAGACTTGTTGATGAAGATTTCTCCCATTCTTTCGCGAAGTGTCACCGCCCTGCTCACTGGGATTGTGTTGCTCCTAGCTCCTTTGCGGCTGGCGGGACAGTCTGTTGCCGCAGGTTCCACGGTAAATGTCGTCTTGTTGCGGGGGGCAGCCGCCGGAATGTCTGCGAAAGATGCCGATTCTTTCTACTCGAGTTTGCAGGGAGAGCTTGCACAGTTTGCGGAGCTGAAGGTCTACGCCAAAGCCGATCTCGCCCGGGGATTGAACAAAGAGGAAAACGCGTCGTTTGCCAAATGTTCCGACCTGACCTGTCTCCAGTCGTTTGCCCGAAAAGCAGGCATGCAGAGAATGCTTCTGGTCAGAATAACGAAGAAGAATACCTCGTATCAGTTTCAGTCGGACGAGTATGATGTTACCAAACTCCAGAGGCTCTCCGGAGTCTCCGAAAACGCTGAATGCGAATCGGGCGACGATGTCGAGCACTTCATAAGAAAAGCGGCAATCAAAGTAGGGCAGGCCGCGACGCATGATGCCTCGGTCCCCGAGTCGCTTCAGGAATCAAAATCCAACCTTTGGTGGTATATCGGCGGCGCTGCGACCGTCGGAATTGGCGCTGGAGTCTACTACGCAGTCTCCCACAAAAAATCGAGCTCAACTTCCCCTACATCGCTCCCCCTCCCTCCCGATTTTCCATAAGGTCCTTTCACAAACGATTTCGTTCAAGCAAAAGGCGGGAAGCAGCATCGATCTCAGCTCGCTTGCAGCGAAAGCATGCTTCGAAGGAGTCCTTTGGACCCTTGGGAGAAATCAATATGGTTTGAAGTCGTGGATCCTTCATCCCGCCTGAAAAGCGGCGGGATTCAGGATGACAGTACGCTGATTGAGTACGTGTCATTCTGGTCGGACCCCGCGTTCGCGGGATGCGAATGACAAATGCATCCTCTTCGAGGGAATCCATGTAAGGGTGGAAGTCGTGGATCCTTCATCCCGCCTAGGAAGTGGCGGGATGAAGGATGACAATAAGCGATGGGAACAAATTACGCAAAGGCTGCGTTCAGGGCTCTTTCGGCTGCGCGGATTGTCCGTTCAATATCATTGTCGGCATGTGCCGCCGACATGAAGGCCGCCTCAAACTGCGAAGGGGCGAGGTATATTCCCTGATCAAGCATGGAGGAGAAATAGAGGGCAAACTTAGCAGTATCCGATTTCCTTGCGCTCTCGTAATCGACCACGCGAGTTTTGGTGAAGAACAAGGTGAACATCGAGCCGACCCGATTTTGGCTGAGAGGCAGGTTTTGTTTGTCGATGATTCCCTGGAGTCCTCGTTCGAGCTTCGAAGAAAGCTTCTCTAGCTGAGCGTAGGTCGATTTCTTCCGCGAAAGTAATTTCAGCATTTCAATTCCCGCCGCCATCGCCAGAGGATTTCCCGAAAGTGTTCCCGCCTGATACATCGGACCCGAAGGCGATACGAGACTCATGATCTCTCTTTTTCCCCCATACGCCCCGACAGGAAGTCCTCCGCCGATAATTTTGCCCAGCGTCGTAAGGTCCGGCTTTATCGAATAGAGTTCTTGCGCCCCGCCGAGCGCCACCCGGAATCCCGTCATCACCTCATCCAGGATATACACAATTCCGTGCTGTGAGCAGATCAGGCGGAGCCCTTCGAGGAATCCCTTTTGCGGTGGCACGCAGCCCATGTTGCCCACAACCGGTTCCACGATCAGGGCTGCAATCTGTCCAGGGTTGGCTTCAACGATTTGCCGGACCGAACCGAGGTCGTTATAGCGCGCTGTGAGTGTTGCGCTCCCGATGGCCGATGGAACGCCGGGGCTGTCCGGTACTCCGAGCGTCATGGCGCCCGATCCCGCTTTGATGAGAAAAGAATCGGCGTGGCCGTGATAACATCCTTCGAATTTGAGAATCTTGTCCCTGCCCGTAAAGGCGCGCGCCAGCCGGATGGCGCTCATGGTTGCTTCCGTTCCCGAGTTCACCATCCGCACCATCTCGACCGACGGCATGATGCTGGTGATCAGTTCTGCCATTTCAACTTCGCGCCTGGTGGCGGCGCCGAAGCTTGTACCATCCTTTGCGGCCTTCGCAATCGCCTCCAGTATTTTCGGATGCGCGTGTCCGAGGATCATCGGGCCCCATGAACCGACATAGTCGATAAAGGAGTTGCCGTCTTCATCCCAGAGTTTGGATCCCTTCGCCTTCTTTATGAAGATCGGCGATCTGCCCACCGACTTGAATGCCCGCACGGGAGAATTCACCCCGCCCGGGATAAAGCGCTGAGCCCTGGCAAAAAGCTTGTCGGAAGTTATCGTTTTCATTCCTGTTCTTCTTTCTTGTGATGGTCAACTTTGAATCGTGCGACACGCATTCGAGTCCCTCATCCTTAGCTCCGATCAGACAAGAATGCCTGATCTATAACAGATGGTTGTCGACGTACCATTTGTACGTTATGGCCACGGCCTCGCGGAATGGCGTGATGGAGTACCCCAATTCATGTTTTGCTTTTTCCGAGCTATACCAATTCGTGAGTCCCGCGCCGGAGATCATTTCTGAAGTAATCAACAGCTCCTTTCCAATAATCCTGCCGGCTACATCGAACGCTTTTGCGGCCAGCAGCAAGAGGGGGACCGGCATTCGGATTCTAGGAACAACTCCTCCGACGACTTCAGCGGTGATCTGAAATATTTCTTTGTGTGACAGGTTCTCGCCGCCAAGGATGTACTTTTCGCCCCTCCGGCCCTGGAGCGCAGCCGCGATGTGTCCCTGGACCACGTCGTCCACAAAAACGATGTTTGCTCCTCCTTTAATATAGAAGAGGGCCTGGCGTTTTGCGACTGTCTTGATGATTTTGCCGCCGTTGAAATGAATGTCCCCGGGTCCGATAACGAGTGCCGGATTCACCGTCACGGCGTTCAGGCCGCGGCCAAGCCCAATTTCGATTTCCTTCTCCGCGAGATGCTTCGAGTTCTTGTAGCCGTTATCGACGTTTTGCCAATTGAACGGCGTCGCCTCGTCGGCGAGTTCACCGTACGAGGGATGGCCGATGGCGGCGATCGAACTGGTGTAGACGAGCCGTTCGACGTTTTCGCTGAGGCACGCCTCGACGACATTCCTTGTCCCGGTGACATTGATCTCGTGCTGAAGCGCCCGCAGCGGTCTCCAGAATGAAACCATCGCCGCCGTGTGGAAAACCGTGTCACAGCCCCGAATAGCCCGCCGCAGCGATTCGACGTCGCGGAGATCTCCGATACAATGCTCGACTGGCAGCGATGTGATGTTGAAGAGGTCGGAAGAGGCGCGTCTCAGGATCCGGACGGAATAACCTTGATGCACCAGGGCGCTGGCGAGATTCGAACCGATGAACCCCGTTCCGCCGGTGATGAGAATTTTATTCATAGGGGAAATGTCAACGGAGAAGCTTGGCGGCTTCCTTCGCGAAGTAGGTTAGGATCAAGTCCGCGCCGGCCCGCTTGATGCTCGTCAGTGTTTCCATCATCACCCGCGGCTCATCGATCCATCCGTTCCTTCCTGCGGCTTTGATCATGGAGTATTCGCCGCTCACATTGTAGGCGGCCGTCGGCATTCCAAACTTGTCCTTCACCATCCTGACGATGTCAAGATAGGGGAGCGCCGGCTTGACCATCACGAGATCGGCGCCTTCGAGGATGTCTTGCTCGACCTCCCGAAGGGCTTCGCTCGAATTCGCGGGATCCATCTGGTGCGAGCGGCGGTCGCCGAATTTCGGCGTGCTCTCGGCAGCATCGCGGAAAGGTCCATAGAAGCCGGATGCATATTTGGCCGCGTAGGACATGATCGGGATATTCGGGAAATCGTTCTCGTCGAGAATCTGACGAATGGCCTGGACCCGGCCGTCGAACATGTCCGACGGGGCTATGAGGTCTGCGCCGGCTTGAGCGTGCGTCAGCGCCTCTTTTGCGAGAAGTTCAATCGATTCGTCGTTCACGATCTCGCCGTTCCGGACAATTCCGCAATGGCCGGTGGAGGTATACTCGCACAAGCAGACATCGGTAATGACAACGAGGTCCGGCACCTCTCGTTTGATCGAGCGGATCGCCATCTGAATGATGCCTTCTTCGTCGTAGGCACCGCTTCCGACTTCGTCCTTGAACTCCGGTACGCCAAAAAGAATGACCGCCGGAATGCCGAGGGACTTGACCTCCAGGCATTCTTTCACAAGTTCGTCAATCGACAGCTGGAAAACGTCCGGCATGGATTTGATCTCCCTGCGGACTTTTATTCCCGGCACCACGAAGAGGGGGTAGATAAAATCATTTCGCGACAGCTCCGTTTCGCGCACCATGGAGCGGAATGCCTCGGTCATTCTCATTCGCCGAAGGCGCTTGAATTGGCCTGTTTTCGCGCCCGTCAGGGAGGTCGCCGCCGTTTTGTCGTTGAATGTCGTCATGCACTTGTCCTCGAGTGAAATTCTTGCCGCCGCTGTGTGATTGAAATATAACAGATGCGCGTGAGAACTTCAAACGGGACGTGGTGGGCTCCATAGGGTTGAGCGTGATCGCGATCCCGAGTGAAGCACTTGAGAAGTTCTGAAGGGATCTGTCACCGCGGGACAATCCTTTTGAATAATAGGAGATTGTCCCGTTGTGCAGGATGCGGCACAGCGGCACTTCGTCCCCCGACAAAAAACGTCGGGGTCCTCGCAATGACTCGTCTCCTCAGAATGGCTCACTGCAATGGGAGGTATTATCGCGAGCTGCGACTGGAAATCTCCCTTTTTGCCCGGCGGAAGATATCGTCCAGCATCTTTTTCGTGAGCTTTCCGGTGAAGGTGTTTTGTTGGCTGGGATGGTAACTCCCTAGGAGAGTCAGTGTGTCGCTTATCTGGTATGAAACTCCGTGCCCGAACTTCGGCCTTGCCTTCAATTGAGTCCAGCCCATTTCACGGATGCAATCGAACACAGCATCGAACCCGATTTTGCCCAGTCCTACAATAACTCTCAGGTTCCGGAGCATTGCAAGTTCGCGCAGCATAAACGGGCGGCAGTTGTGGATTTCTTTCCGCGTGAGTTTGTTCTGGGGAGGGGCGCAGTGGCATACGGCGGTGATGTAGCAGTCGGAAAGGCGAAGTCCGTCACCGCGGCGGATGGAGTTTGGCTGATTGGCAAAACCGTAATTAAAGAGCGAACGATAGAGCCAGTTTCCGCTTTCGTCGCCGGTGAAAATTCTTCCCGTACGATTACCGCCATGGGCGGCGGGCGCCAGGCCGACGATAAGCAGCCTTGCGTTCGACTTTCCGAAACTCGGAACCGGTTTTCCCCAATAATCTTCGTCAATGAATCGTCTCGTCTTCCTGGCAGCAATGCTCTCGCGCCACTCGACGAGGCGAGGACATTTGCGGCAAGCGACAATCAGCGCGTTAAGAGATTGTGGAGGCATCGTCGAGAAAGGGAAGAGGGATGAGGGAGGAGGGAATAAATCGAAATAGTGATATCAAGCATAGAAGATATTGTAGAGTCGCTTCCCTCCTCCATCTCCCATCTTCCATCTTCCATCTTCCATTTTCCCCCTTCCATTTCCCATCTTCCATTTCCCCTCATCCCCTCAAGCGATCTTCTGCAAAAATTCCAGAAGATACTTGTTAAAATCAGCTGGATTTTCGACGTTGCTGAGGTGCGCCGCATTCGGGATGAGGTGCAGTTCGGAATTGGGTATCTTCTCTTTCATTGCTTCGGATACCGGCGGGGGGATCAGCAAATCACGTTCGCCGACCATGATCAACACCGGCACGGAAATCGAGGGAAGGAAGGATGTTGTGTCTGTGCGCGCTGCCAGAGCCAGCGTCGAACCGCAGAGTGAAACCGGCGCCGTTCGTTCGATAATGCTCTGAATCGCCTTCACCGCATCAGCTTTCGACGTCATGCTTTCCGGAGTGAAAACGCCCGCAACAAAACCTTCGGCGAAGACCCGAGGACCGTTCGTTTTGATCGACTTTATCGAAGCGGCTCTCTTGATCTTAGCCTCGTTCGAGTCTGCCTCGCTTTTCGTGTCGCACAGCACCAGTCCCCGAACCCGGTCCGGGTGCCGCTCGGCAGCCCGCAGCGCAATGTATCCGCCCATGGAGAGGCCCACCAGAACAGCTTTCGTTATTCCCAGGTGATCCAGAAGTCCGATAAGGTCGTCGACAAAAAGTTCGATCGTATACTGACCGTCTCCGATCTCGCTTTCGCCATGGCCGCGCACATCATACGCGATGACTCGATACCGCGCTGCAAGCGCTTCTGTCTGGCCTCCCGCGAACGTCCACATCCTGTGGCTGAAAGGAAAGCCGTGGATTAGGACCACCGGCACGCCGGTGGAGATGCCGATGTCGATGTAGTGACAGAGAGAGTTATTGATCGAAGCTTTCATGGATCTATTTTCGTCTCTGGATTGGAACGAAATCGCGTTTGTCGTAGCCTAGATAGATTTGACGCGGACGAGCGATCTTTTGCTCCGGATCCGCCAACATCTCGAGCCAGTGTGTAATCCAACCCGACATGCGGGGGATGGCAAAGAGGACCGGGAACATCTCGACGGGGAATCCCATCGCCTGATAGATCAATCCGGAATAGAAGTCGACGTTCGGATAGAGTTTTCGTTTGATGAAATATTCATCCTGCAAAGCTATGCGCTCGAGCTCCAGCGCGATATCCAGTTTCGGATTCCGGCCGGTGACTTCGAAAACGCTGTCGGCAAGTTTCTTGATCACACGCGCTCGCGGATCGAAGTTCTTGTAGACGCGGTGTCCGAACCCCATCAGCTTGCCCTCGCCTCCCTTGACCGACTGGATGAACTCGGGCACTTTGGCGATCGTCCCGATGTGGTCGAGCATACGGAGAACGGCCTCGTTTGCGCCTCCGTGGAGCGGGCCGTAAAGGGCTGCGGCTGCGGCAGCTGTCGCCGAGAACGGATCGACATGCGAACTTCCGACGTTGCGCATCGCATTGGTGCTGCAGTTCAATTCATGGTCTGCGTGGAGGATAAAAAGGGTTTCAAGCGCACGTTCCAACACAGGGTGGGGAGTATACTTTACCGTCCCGATCCTGAACATCATATTGAGAAAATTCCCCGTGAAGGTGAGGTCGTTGTCGGGATAGACGTATGGCATTCCCTTGCTGTGGCGATAGGCAAACGCCGCCACTGTCGGGACCTTGCCGATAAGGCGTAACGTCTGTTTCCTTCGGACTTCAGCGTCGAAAATATTTCCAGCCTCAGGGTAGAAAGTGGAAAGGGCGGCGACGGTGCTGACGAACATTCCCATTGGATGGGCATCGTAGCGGAATCCCTCCATCAACAGCTTCACGTTCTCATGGATGAATGTGTGGAGCTTTATCTCGTTCGTCCACTTTTCCAGCTGTTCGCGCGTTGGAAGTTCCGAATGCAGTATTAAATAGGCGACTTCCAGGTACGTGCATTGATCGGCCAGCTGCTCGATCGGATAGCCGCGATATCGAAGAATTCCCTTGTCTCCGTCGATGAACGTAATGGTGCTTTTACACAGGGCCGTGTTCATGAAGGCAGGGTCGTACGTCATCATCCCGAAATCGTCGTCCTTGACCTTGATCTGTCTCAGGTCGGTTGCATGGATAGTATCGTGGGCGATGGGTAATTCGTAGGACTTTCCGGTCCGATTGTCAGTAATGGTGAGGGTCTCTTTCGACATCGTTCTATCTCCTGAAGGATCCAGCGTCAGTTTCGTGTTGTGGAAGTCTACAGAACGAAAGTACGAACGAAAAGGGTGAACTTCAATAGTGCATGGAAGAAATAATTGGCGAGGCGAGGGAACGGGATTCCCTTGCGAAGGAACGGAAGGCAGTACGGGAGTCTACTATGCTCCTACGACAGCAAGTTTTGCCAGCTGTTCACCCGAAGTCTTCTCGATCTCGGCGTGGAGGCTGTTTCCGTTTGCGTCCATCGTCACGATAGCGGGAAAGTTCTTTACCCGGACGTGCCACATTGCTTCGGGAATGCCAAAATCGAGGAAGTCGACGCCCTCGACTTCTTCGATGCATCGGGCATAGTACTGCGCCGCCCCGCCGATGGCATTGAGGTAGACGGCGCCATGCTCTCGAAGAGCTGCAAGCGTTTTGGAACCCATGCCTCCTTTTCCGACGACGGCGCGGATTCCAAATTTCTTGATGAGTTCGGCCTGATACGGCTCTTCCCGGCTGCTTGTGGTGGGCCCGGCCGCGGTGATCTTCCACTTCCCGTCTTGCTTCAAGACAACAGGGCCGCAATGGTAGAGAACCTGGCCGCGAAGATCGACGGGTGAATCGTGGTCCATGAGGTGCGCATGGATCGCGTCGCGTCCGGTGAACATCTTGCCGCTGACAAGCACCACGTCTCCGACTTTGAGTGAGCGGATCTGCTTCTCATCCAGGGGAGTCTGGAGGGAGATTTCCTTCCCCGTGAGAGAAATCCCTTCCTTCGCGGCCATCCGGACAACGGGGGAGTCGTCTTTGTAAAGCCACTTTTTGATTGCGCCGCTTTTGGCATCAAGGACCACCCCCTGCCGTCGGAATGCCCAGCAATCGTAAGCGATCGAAACAAAGTAACTGGCCGGCAGCCGGTTTTGCACACCGATCTTGCATCCAATGAGGGTAGCATTTCCTCCGAATCCCATCGTACCAATATTCAGCGTGTTGGCGCTCTCCATGATCTCCTGCTCCAGCTTTGCGAGAACCGGATTGGGGTTGACATCATCCAGCGTACGGAAAAGCTGCTGCTTGGCAAGCTCATACCCGCTCGTGCGATCGCCGCCGACGGAGACGCCGATTGCCCCGATAGAACAGCCGTGACCCTGCGCCTGCCAGACGGAATGGAGGATGCATTTCCGAATTCCGTCGAGGTTTCTTCCCGCCTTGCCCAGGTGCTCGAGTTCTGCCGGCAGCGAATATTGGATGTTCTTATTTTCACACCCTCCGCCTTTGAGGATAAGCCGGATTTCAATCTCATCATTGTTTTCCCATTGTTCCCAATGGATCACGGGCGTGCCCGGGCCGAGATTGTTGCCGCTGTTTTTCCCGCTCAATGAATCGACGGAATTTTCCCGCAGCGTTCCCACGCGGGTAGCTTCGGCCACTGATTCCAGAATTTCTTTTTTCATGCGGAGCTGATTCGCGCCGACGGGCGTATGAATGTAGAATGTCGGCATCCCGGTATCCTGGCAAATCGGACCCGTGAAGTCGCACGCCATGTCGATATTGGTGGCAATCGTCTCCAGAGCCATCGCCGAGCGGGTTCCTGGGGTCTCTTTCTTGGACGCCTGAACAATGGCACGGCGAACATCCGGCGGCAGGTTTGTGGACGTGTCTGTTATGAGCGTCAGCACGCTGCTCTTGAATTGTTCCATCGTTTCCTACTTTCTCGCCAATTACTTTAAGATATCATCGCTCCAATATGTCGTGTTGGATCCCCTGTTGATGAGTGCAATCCTGAGCGGCACGATGGTGAATTGTCCGGCTCCTCCCACGAACGCCTGTGACATGTCGAAACGAAACCACACCTTAAAGGCTACATTCGGCTCATCGGCTTTTGCACCACGCGCAGTTTTTCCATCCACATGCCAGCTGTACTCCGATTTAGCTTTCAGAACCAGGTAGGCGAATTTATATCCTCTCTGATTTTTCTCTTGAAGGGAGATATATTGATTCGCCGGACATGTCGTCGTAACGTCTTCAGCAGTCGGGGGAACCGAGATTTCGGTCGAGGAAGTGATGCTGTATGTCTGCGAATCGGCGTTGTAGCGCACAAGTGCCGCCGAGAACCAGACCGCAAATACACGGTTTGCGATTTTTTTGGATTCTACGAATGTCTGAATTTTGGCTGCAAGATCGCTTCGCCGTTGAGCGAGCCTCGCGTCAAATTCAGCCGCTGTTTCAAATTCACTGCGCGAGGTTGTCTCGTCCCGGTAGTCATCCGCGCCTTTCTTCACCACGTCCCAGATCGATTTGGCAACGTCGGAAAAATCCACAGGCGCCATGACCTGTTCCATTTCGGTCGCGTCAAGCGGATCCTGCGCAGAGACTGTTCCGGCGATGATGAAGGTGGCTGCAACAATGAGAATCATTTTCATGAATACGCTCCTTGAGTTTCAGGCAGTAATCTCAGTTCCGATGTTTGCGAGATGCTTGATGGCACGCTGTGCCGTAAGCTCCGAATTGATGACGCAGTCGCCTACCGCTATTCCGCCCCTGTAATTGCCGCTTAGAAAAAGACCGGCGAATCGATCCTCGAATTGTTCCATCTGCTTTACGATCGAAAGATGACCGAGATGATATTGCGGAATTGCTCTTTCCCAGCGAGAAATATGAGAGAAGGCGGGAATGCCTTTTATGTTCATGATCGACTTCAGTTCCCTCACAACAAGATCGATAAGCGCCGTGTCGTCGAGCGACGCCAGCTCGGGTTGACGAGAGCCTCCGACGAACGAGGTAAGGGCGGCATGCCCCGAAGGTGTCCGTCCCGGGAAGATCACCGAGCTCCAGATCGTACCGAGAATATTTCGCTTCTCTCTTGCCGGAACGAGAAAACCAAATCCATCGAGAGCCCTTCCAATATCGGCCCTCGCGAATCCGAGATATACTTCCGTCACCGGAGGATAATAGATGTTTTTGAGGGAACTTGCAAGGGGTGCATCCAAGGTCCGGATCATCGCCGCGGCAATCTCAGAAGGGACGGCGAGAATAACAGCGTTTGCTTCGATGATGAACTCGCTTCCATTTTGAGATCCGGCAATCTTGAATCCTTTCGAGGAAATGTTTCCGTTCTGGGAGATGGAGGCGATGCTTTCGACATTTACGTTGAGTCGAACCGATCCATCCAGCTTCTTCGCGATTGCGTCGGGGAGGGATTGCATCCCGTTTTTGTACGAAAAAAGCCTCGAACGGTCTTTGGCCTTCTCGGCCCGTTTCTTTCTTTCTCTCGCTCCGAGGATCTGGCCTTTCATAAGCCCGCCGTAGTTTTTCTCCAGCGCGTAGAGTTTTGGGAATGCAGCCTGCACGCTCAGTTGTTCCGGATTGCCGGCATAGACTCCAGCGACGAATGGGTTGATGGCGTAATCGAGGAACTCGTTCCCAAGCCGCCGCGAGACGAACTCCGCAATTGTCTCTTCCTTTGAACTTCTTCCGACGAAGGGTTCCTTGAGCAATCGGAGCTTTCCCCCGAGCGACCAGAGCCTCGAGGTCAGGAACAATCCGGGTTTCATCGGGAGGGGATGGAGAACTCCAGCGCGCAGGATATAGCGATTGTCCGCCGCTTCGTTCGCGTACATGATTTGGTTTTCGATTCCAACATCGGCAGAGAGCTGTCTTAACAAAGGGGTTGTTTCGAGAGCGCTGTTCGGCCCGGCTTCGATCAGCCAGCCGTCCCGGTGGATGGTCTTCATCGTGCCCCCGACTGCCCCATCATGTTCGAGGACACAGACGTCTACTCCCGATTTGTGGAGCCACCACGCGGTCGCGAGCCCGGAGATTCCTGCTCCAACAATAACGACGCTATGATGTTCAGAGGCTGCCAATCTTAATTCCTGAGTTTTTCTATCACCAGGTCCGCCAGACACGCGATAAATTCTTCGCCGTCAATGAGGGCCGGCATCATGTCGAAGTATTCAATGCCGAGCGTCTCCGCTTCTTCCCGCGCCTCGATGTTGATTTCAGAGAGCGTTTCAATATGCTCGGTCACGAACGCCATTGGGACGACGATGACATGGGACACTTTCTGAGAAGCGAGAGTCTTGATCATCTCCGTCAGCGAAGGCTCCAGCCATCGCTGCGGACCTATCTTGCTCTGGAAGCAGAGATGGTGGGGAAGTCCGAAATTCCCTTTCTCAACAACCAGCCGGTACGTTTTTTCAATATGCTTGGAATAGGGATCACCCTCCCTGACGAGTTTCATCGGAGTTCCGTGAGCGCTGAACACGAGATGCACTTTGCCCCGTTCATTCGCCGGAACCTTTGCGAGCGAGCTGTTGATGTTCTGAACGAGCGCCCGGACGTAATGCGGATTGTCGTAATAACTTTCGACACTCTTTACAGAAAGCGTGCTCCGCTGCGACGCGCGAACGATGCGGTTCCATTCCTTCATGCTGGATCCCGTCGTCGCTTTGGAGTATTGAGGATAGAGGGGAAGCAGTACGACTTCCTGAACGCCGTCGTCCAGGATTTTCCCGTACACTTCTTCCGTCATAGGATGCCAGTACCTCATCGCAATATAGACGCCGAGCGGATAGCCTCTTTCAGCCAAAACTTGGCGGAGCCGATTGGCCTGGAGTGTCGTCTGCGCGAGAATGGGGGATCCGCCGCCGATCCTCCGGTAAAGTTCCCGGACTCTCGGCGCCCGACGCGAGGAGATCAACCGTGCGAGCAGCCTCCGGAAGAGAAAAGCCCCCGGAACGTCGATGATGTCGGGATCGCAGAAGAGATTGTAAAGAAAAGGCTCTACCGCGTCGAGCGTATCAGGCCCGCCGAGCTGAAAAAGTACGACTGCTTTCTTTCCGGCACTCATGATTGAAACCTCATACGGTTCGCGAGAATATCGGCCGCTCTTTCATCATCCGTTCGAGGTACGCGTCGAAACACATCGCAATATTCCGGATGATCAATCTTCCGAGTCCGTTGACTCTTATTTTGTCCGGTGTGAGCGTCACGAGACCGTCCGGCACGAATGCCTCAAGTTTCTGCAGCGCATCGCTGAAATAGTCGTCGAAGGTGATCCCGAATTGCTTCTCGATGGAGGCTTTGTCCAGCTCCATATCGCACATCAACTGAATGATGACCGATTTCCGGATCAGGTCGTCGGGACTCATCCGGTAACCGACGGTCGTCGTCATGGAGTTGCCGTCGAGAGTCCGGTAATATTCGAGGAGAGTCTTCTTATTCTGTTGATACGACTCCTTGAAATGTCCGATCGCCGACATCCCGAATCCGTACAGGTCGCAGCCGGCCTTGGTCGAATAGCCCTGGAAATTGCGATAGAGCGTCTTGTTCTTTTGTGCGATCGCCAGTTCATCGTTCCGTTTTGCGAAATGATCCATCCCGATATTCCAATATCCCGCATCGATCAGTTTCTCGATCGTCATCTTGAAAATCTGGAGTTTCAACTCGGGCGTCGGCAATTGTTCCTGGTGAATCAGTTTCTGATGCGGCTTCAGCCAGGGGACATGGGCATAATTGAAAATCGCCAGCCGGTCCGGCGATATGTCAATAACGGTATCGACCGTTTTTTTGAATGACGCCAATGTCTGATGAGGCAGTCCGTAAATCAGGTCGAGGTTAATACTTTTGAAACCCAGCTTGCGGCTCCAGTTGACGGCGTCCCGGGTAATCGACTCGGGCTGAATGCGGTTGACTGCCTCCTGGACTTTTGGGTTGAAATCCTGCACGCCCATGCTTACCCGATTGAAACCGCTTTCGCTCAGCGCCTTCATATGTTCAAACGTCAATCCCCGCGGGTCTATCTCGACGCCGGCTTCGATGTCCTTCCCGAAAGAAAAACGCTCATGGATGAAGCTTCCGATATCGAGTATTTCGTCCGGATCGAGGTACGACGGCGTCCCGCCTCCCCAGTGGAGTTGGGAGACCTTCCTCTTCCGCGAGACGAGCGGCGAGACGATATCGATTTCTTTTTTGAGGTAGCGGTTATACTCGCGGATTCGGTCTCTGCTGTGAGTCACCAGCATCGTGCATCCGCAGAAATAACAGAGGGTGTCGCAAAAGGGGAAATGGAAATAGAGTGAAAGGTCGGCCGAATCGTCCGACGCGTTGGTGCGAACGATCTCGTCACGATACTCCTTGGGGCCGAATGCGGGCGTAAAGACGGGGGCCGTCGGATAGCTGGTGTAGCGCGGCCCGGGGCGGTCATATTTTCTCAACAACTCTAGGTCGATCGAATCAAATTGCTTCATACGATGGTGTTCCTCCTCAATGATATTGAACGCTAAATTTCTTTACTGCGTTCACGAACACCTTGACATTCTCTACCGGCGTATCGGGGAGCACACCGTGGCCGAGATTGAAGATGTGCCCGTTTCCGTGTCCGAACTTTTTCAGGATTGACTGCACGCCTTTTTCAATCCGTTCCGGAGTCGAGTAGAGCAACGCGGGATCGAGGTTCCCCTGAAGAGCGGTGTAGCTCCCCACCATCTCTCTCGCTTTTCCGATATCGGCGGTCCAATCGAGTCCGACGACATCGGCTCCGGCGTCCGCAATTTTTTCCAGCGAGTGGCCGCAGTCTTTGCAGAAGACGATGACAGGGGCGCCGTTTCTTCTCAAAAGCGAGAGGACTTGCTTGATGTAGCGGAGCGAAAATTCTTCGAAGTCTTCCTGGGCCAGAATCCCTCCCCAGGTGTCGAAGATCTGCACCGCCTGCGCTCCTGCCTCGATCTGTGCATTCAGGTAAGCAGCCACCGCGCGGGCCAATTTATCGAGAAGGAGGTGCGCATCGACCGGAGAGGAGTAGATCAGTTCTTTCACAAAGCGAAAATTCCTCGATCCGCGCCCTTCCACCATATACGATGCGAGAGTCCACGGTGAGCCGGAAAAACCGATTAGTGGAACTTTGCCATTGAGGTTCTTCCGCGTTGTGCGAAGCGCATCCATGACGAACCGCAGTTTTGTATTCGGGTCGGGCACCGGGAGCTTTTCAATATCGGAGCGAGAGCGGATCGGGGATGGAAAGCGCGGCCCTCCTTTGCCTTCTTCGACGATGAGCTGCATCCCCATTGCCTCCGGGACCACGAGGATGTCCGAAAAAATAATTGCCGCGTCGACGCCGATAAGGTCGACCGGCTGAATGGAAACTTCGGCGGCAAGGTCGGGTGTTTTGCAGAGGGTCAGAAAATCGACCTTCTCCCGCACCGCCCTGTATTCGGGCAAATATCTTCCCGCCTGGCGCATGAACCAGACCGGCGTGCGTTCGACCGCTTCCCGTTTGCATGCGCGAAGAAATAAGTCGTTGGATGGAGATTGGGATTTCAATGAGACCTATCGGTTACTGTTTTGTAAAAAGAAGAATCCTGTTTGTGTTGGTCCCCGAGGAATTATTATGGACACCCCAAATGTTTGCCGTCTTCGTAAACTTCTGGCGGTTGATGTAGACAGCCTCACAGGTGAACCCGGCGTTCACTCCGAGAGGCAGCACATGTTCTTCGAGCTTCATCGAGCCCTTCCGCACTTCGCCGACTTCGAACGCTACGTGCCCGCCGGGTTGGGCGATACGGTAGAGCTCGACAAATACATCCGACATGACCGCGCTCCAGTCAACGATGGATTTCGACATCGTCATTCGCTTCGTCACGGCATCAGCGTCTATGCCATTAAACCAACAGCGGAGCCAATTGTCGTGCGGGTATTGGACGATGTCCAGAAACGGGGGCGACGTAACCGAAAGCGTAACCGTCTGACTTTTGATTTTCTCTGTTTTCCGGGCATCGCAAGCGAGGAAAACGGCCGAAGCAAGAGCGGATCGGAGATTCTGCCGATCGATCGCCGATACGCTTTTCAAGAGGGTTCTGGTTTTCTTGATGATGATTTTTTTGGTATCCCTGTATTCGGGCTGTTGCTTTCTCAGGCGGTTGATCTTCTTTTGGCTTTCGGGAAACGTTGCCTGATTGGGGGGAAGGGTGTAGACCGAGAAGAACCCGGATGAATGACCGGTGAGCCGGTTCGTGGCAACCATGCGGATCCAGCGGTCGAGTTTGTCTTCGCCATCTTCCCTCTCTTTGCCCGCAAGGTATCGTTGCAGAGAAACGATCTCCGCCTCAGTATCGGGATGGAAGAACATAGAGAGGTCGATGTCTGCTCTCCACCGCTTTGAAAAACTGATGCTGCCAAGCCGCTGTTCGACCTCTTCAATATCGGGCACATCGAGTCTCGGCGCCGCGAGCATTGTGCTCAACGGGTTGGCATCATTGCCGATGACATTTCGGTTCATCATCGCCGCCTCGATGATCGTCGTGCCTCTCCCCATGAACGGATCGTAAACCGTATCTCCCGGCTTGCTGTAACGTTCTATGAAGTAACGGGGCAGCTGCGGTTTGAAACAGGCGCGATAAGAAATTTCGTGCAGGGATGATGCCTGGCGCTGCTTTGAAGTCCAGAATTCACCTTCAATAATCGGCGGATGCTGACTCGTCGGAGGGGGCAATATTCTGGACGCGGCGCTCCTACTCATAAAAACGCACAATGGAGGCGACGAGATTAGCCGACGTAGCGTGCTCGGCGACGATATGCACGGGGAGTGAAAGATTCTTTGCGGCGGATGCTGTCGTTTGGCCAATGACGGCGATGGTCTTTTCCTCCAATAATTCCGGCGGTATCATCGCCATAAAATTAGAGAGGCTGGAAGGGCTGAAAAAGGCAATGACGTCGATTTCATTCTTCTCCAGCTTCGTCCTGATCTTTTCCGTGTCTGCGTTTGACGGCCGGACAGTTTCGTACACAACAACTTCGTCGACGATTGCCCCGTGTTCCTCGAGCGCGAATTTGATAACATTCCCCGCGAGGTTTCCTTTCGGCAGGAGAAACCGCTTATCTTTTACGTCCGTCCTGGAAAGTGAAATCGCCAGGTGCTTGGCGTCGTAGATGGCCGGCAGCGCAGCGACCGGGATATTCCATCCTTCGACGGCCGCCTTGGTTTTTTCCCCGACAGCGTAAACGGTCTTCTCCGCAAGGATCCGCGCTGCACCGTTGTCGGCCAACCGCACTCTTGAAAAGAAATTGTCGGCTCCGTTCGAACTTGTAAGGACGATTGAATCGTAGACCTCCAACTGAGCGATCGCCCGATCGCAGGCCTCCCAGGATTGAGGCGGAACGATTTCAATGGTGGGGAAGAGGATCGTGCTCGCGCCGAGTTGTTCCAGCAGCTTGATGAATTCGGCTGCCTGTTCCATCGTCCGCGTCACAAGAATTGTCTTACCGCGGAGAGGCAAGTGCGGCTGTGCTGCTGTTTGAGTGGGGCGAGAATCGGTCATATCAGCCTGCTTCCTGCATTCTGATTTCGTCCAAGATCTTGTCCGCACCCTTGGAGAGAAGTTCGCGGGCCAGCATCGTTCCAAGCTTTTCGCTTACTTCGGCGGCTCCCCGGATCGAGCCGCGAACCGTTCTCTTGCCGTCGAGGCTTCCAACCATTGCATCGAGGAGGAACTCACCGGCTTCTATTCTTCCATATGTTCCGATAGGTATTTGGCAGCCTCCCTCGAGGAAGCGAAGCAATGCACGCTCACCCGTTGTGGCCTGGCGTGTAGCCGCGTGATCGAGTTTTGCTACGATCGACGCGAGCCGCTCATCGCTCTTTCGGATTTCGATTGCAAGGGCTCCCTGTCCGACGGCCGGGAGGATCACGGCTGGAGAGATGACCTCAGAGATCAGATCGGTCCAGCCGAGCCTGGTGACGCCGGCTTTGGCGAGCATCATCCCGTCCCAGCTCGATTCCTCGAGCTTGGTGCGACGTGTCTTCAAGTTGCCCCGGATGTCGATAATTCTGAGGTCGGGACGATGGCTGAGTAGCTGGCATTTTCGCCGCAGGCTGCCCGTCGCAATCGAGCCGTTCTGCGGGACGGAATTGAGGGTAGGATAGTGCCGCTTTGGATGCGAGATAAACACGTCCCGCACATCTTCGCGCTCCGAGATGGCTCCGATGGTCAGCCCCTCAGCGATCTTGGTCGGCACATCCTTCAGGCTGTGGACGGCAAGGTCGATACTTCCATCGAGGAGGGCGTGCTCGATCTCCTTTGTGAAGAGACCTTTGTCTCCGATCTTTGAGAGAGGCGAGTCGAGGATTTTGTCGCCGGTCGTCTTGATGATGACGGTTTCGACGGCAAGCGACGGATCGATCCGGGCAAGTTCGCCTGCCACCCATCGAGATTGCCACAATGCGAGATCGCTTCCACGCGTGCCGATAGCGATTTTCTTTGGGGATGTCATTCAGTACCGGCCTTCACCTTGTGCAAGCCGAAAAGAGACCGGATGATATGCAGCTTCTTGTGCTTCTCTTCTTCGCTCTCTTCGTTTCCGTTCTTCAGATTCGTGGTAGGGAGGTGGAGCAGTTTATTGACTATCCGCTTGGTAACCAACTCGACCAATTCCTTATCTTCCGGCGAGAACCGGTTGATGTTCTTTTCAACTTCTTCCTGACGAACCTGTTCAAAATGGGCGCGCAGGTCCTGGATCGTCGGGCTCACCTGGAGCGAATTGAACCAATTCGAGAACTCTGTAAGTTCTTCGAGGATGATCTCGTTGACGTGCGGCAATTCCGCCTTTCGCTTCTGGAGATTCTGGTCGATGATTCTGGAGATGCCATCCAGATCGTAAAGAAAGACGCTCTCCATCTTGTTGATTTCCGGGTCGATATTTCTCGGAACACCGAGATCGATAACGAACAAAGGCTTATGCGACCGTTCCTTCAGAGCTTTCTGGAGATCATTCTTTGTGAACAGATAACCGTCGCTCGTGACAGACGAGACGACGATATCGACGCGCGCGAGCATCGGAAGAATCGCATCGAAGTCGACTGTTTTCCCTCCCAGCGCTGCAACGAGAACTTCCGCCTTGCTCTTTGTACGGTTGGCGATGAAGAGTTCGCCGATGCCGCGCCCGATAAGATGTTTGGCGGTAAGTTCGCCCGTTTCGCCGGCGCCGATCAGGAGGGCAGACTTTTTGGACAGGTCTGAGAAAATCTTGTTCGCCAGCTCGACCGCCGCGTAGCTGACAGATACCGCCCCTTCGGCAATCGTTGTCTCGGTCCTTGTCCGCTTGCCCACGTGATAGGTCGACTGGAGGAGTCTGTGAAGAAACGTCCCCGTGGATTTTTGCTCGGAGGCGATGTTGAATCCGTCCTTGATCTGGCTGAGAATCTGCACATCGCCGATCACCATCGAGTCGACACCCGATGCCACCTTGAACAGGTGGTTCACGGCATTGGTCGATATCATATGATACATATGCTCATGTTTTACGGAATCGCCGGCAGACTTAAACTTCACCAGGAAATCTTTGAGTGCGTCCACGTCGGACGGAGTTTGAGCTTCAGCTTCGCCGCCTCCCCTGTAAATGCCGTACAGCTCCGTCCTATTGCATGTCGAGACGATGAAGCATTCGGCGAACACGCGCTCTTTCAGTTCGGCGACGGCCTTCCGGATCTCGTCTTCGGACATCCATAGCTTTTCACGCACTTCGAGCGGCGCAGTGCGATGGTTAATGCCAACAGCAATAAGGTTCATCATGAGGCGGCGCAGCAACCGGGATGGGAATCAATAAAATCTGTGGAACCCGCTAAAATAGACATTGATAATCGTGAGCGAAAAAAACGCAACGGCGAACCCAATAATCGAAAGAATCATGATTTTTCTTCCCTGCCAGCCGACGGTCCTCTTGGCTATCAGACCAACCCCGTACATCGCCCAGATGAAAACCGTTCCGATCAGTTTTGGATCGAAGTAGGAAAAATGCTCGAAAGCCCGCGGGAGCCAGAACAGCCCGACTCCGATGGCGATCGTCAGGAAGCAGAACCCGAAGACAATAGACATCATCGACATCCGCTCGAGCGTCTCAAGGTTCGGGAGCTTATTATAGATCACTCCGAAACGGTTCGATTTGATATGGTGGTACAGCATCAGATACAAAAACCCGTACACGGCGGAGATTGCTATGGCGGCATAGCCGAGCAATGCGCTCGAAACGTGAATGCCCAGAAGTTGACTGCGGAGCACGGGGTTTACCTGGGAGATGCTCTCGATAAAGCAGGACGAGAATGCCTGGAATATGAATGCGAGAATAAGAATGAAGTACCCGGTGTTTTTCACTTTTGTCAATAGTTCAATGACGGCGTACGCGGCGGCTATCGAGAAGGAAATGATCGACATGATCTCGAAAATCGTCGTGATCGGCGGGTGATTGAACAATGCGGTACGAATGAGAAGGTAGCTCAGATGAAGAGCGAGTGTCACATAGAGCAACGGTGATTTGAGCCGCTTCGCGAGAGCGGAGTCCTTGAAGAATGCCTTGGCATAGGACCACACCGTGGCAAAATAGAGGAGGGGCAATGCCAGGCGGAGTATGTCGACGAGTATCTTCATTGAATTCCAAAGAATTGAATACATAATTCTGTATAAATTTACGCAAAGCGCGGTGCAGAAGCAAGGCAGTGGATGAGCGGGTAGTGGGGCCTTTTAGAAAATGGTCATTGCGAGGACCCCGACGTTCTCTGTCGGGGGACGAAGCAATCTC
>CAYLMV010000031.1:25434-37218 GCA_964384415.1 uncultured Chitinophagaceae bacterium
TCCCTCTCTTTGAGCGGGATCGCAATGACTTTCCATTCAAAGCAGCCCACTACTGATTTGCGAGTAACGTTGAAGTTCAAGCTCATTCGTCTTTCCGGCCATGCTTGCGCGGGATAGACTGCTGTTACAATCATATACCAAATGACGACAGGTGATAGGTTCGATCATTTTTGATCATTGCGCTATGAATAGTGCTCCTTCCTTGAATCTCGAACGGCACTTTCTTACTTTAATATGAGAAATGAACTGAGTGTCGTCCATCCATAGTGTAACCAGATGTATATAGATTCCCACGCCCATTTATTCTATCCAGATTTCAAAGACGACCTTGACGACGTCATCAAGCGAGCGGCCGATGCCGGTGTGGAGTTTTTCGTCGTTCCGGCAACAAACGTGCAGACAAGCAGAGAAGCGATCGAACTTTCGGAAAGATACGCGTCTGTGTATGCCTGTGTCGGCATTCATCCCCTAGACATGGCCGAAGCGAACGACGCATCGCTCAAAGAAATCGAGAGCCTGAGCCAGCACAAGAAAGTCGTCGCGATTGGAGAGATAGGGCTCGACTACTATTACGACACCACGCCCAGGGAAACCCAGACCCGGATGTTCCGCGCTCAGATAGAAATCGCGGTCAGGCGCAATTTGCCGATCGTCGTTCACACGCGGGACTCGATGAGCGATGCGGTCGCTATTGCGGAGGAGATGATCGCGCAGAATGAATACTGGCGTTCCCAGCAGGCGACTGCGAACAGCAGGTTTCTCGCACCCAAAGGGGTGTTCCATTGTTTTTCCGGAGACGCCCAAACTGCGAGACGGCTCTTCAACCTTGGTTTTCTTGTCTCCTACCCAGGAATCATCACGTTCAAGAACTCCACGGCCGCCGACACGTTACGGACGATCGGTTACGACCACATCATGCTGGAAACGGATTCGCCGTATCTGACTCCCGTTCCGGACCGGGGAAAGCGCAACGATCCATCGTACATTCCGACTATTGCCAAAAAGGCGGCAGAGATCTGCGGAGCAACGGTCGAAGACGTTGCACGGACGACCACGTACAACGCAAAAAGGCTTTTTGGAATCGACACGCTGGGAAATCCGGTTTTTACCTACTCGCTGGGCCGCTCCCTCTATATTAATCTCACCATTCGCTGCGACGCCGACTGCGTCTTTTGCGACAGAAAAGGGGAAGCAGTCGTGAAGGGGCACAATCTGAAGATTGTCCGGGAGCCTACAGCGCTTGAAGTGATAAAGGAGATCGGCGATCCGAAAAAATACGACGAAGTGGTTTTCTGCGGTTACGGCGAGCCGACCATTCGGTTCGATGCACTCAAGGAAATTGGCGCCTGGGTGAAGGCCCACGGCGGCAGGGTGCGGCTGAATACGGACGGGCACGGCAGCATCATCAACAAAAGGAATATCGCTCCCGAGCTCAAAGGGATTGTCGACGTCGTTTCCATCAGCCTCAACTCGGTCGATCCGGATCAATACGGCGCTTTGATGCGAATCGACGGGAAGAAATACCACGCGGCGATGGTCGACTTCGCTTTCGAGGCGAAAAAGTTCGTTCCGGAAGTGGTGCTGAGCGTGGTGGGAATGGACGAGGTCGATACCGAGCGGGCAAAACAATTTGCTGAGGTAGAATTGGGGGTGAAGTATCGGGTGAGGCCGTACTTTTAGAGATCATTCTCATATTGGATAGAGATAGAACCGTCTGGTTCATGTTCGCACAGAAATTGCGTTGAGAAGAGATTGCATGCGAAGTTCTGTTTTCATCCTGGCGTTTGCGGCGGCTTTGCAGTGCCGGGGAATGCGCAAGAAACTCGCCATATCAAAACTGCCCATCCAACTTGCTAGGAACATATGAAGCTGTTCGAACAACGGCTCCTGCCGCTCATCCTGTTCGCATTTCTCATCGGCTGCGGAAATGCCAGCGCTCAGATCATTGATGAGGTTGCACAATTACAGAATTCGCGATCCGTTTCCGACGGGAGACTCTATCGGTATCTCGACTCTTCCGATCCGGGCGTGCGTGCACGGACAGTGATTGCCCTCGCGAATATCCAGGACACTGCTTCCATCGCCCGTCTTCTTCCTCTCCTCACAGACGCTGACCCGATCGTGCGTAGAAACTGCTCGTTCGCCTTAGGGCAGATCGGGGGAGCGCAGGCGGCAGCCTCCCTTCTCGCGCGATTGCCGATCGAGGAAGATATCCGGAGCCGGGAGGCTGTGCTCGAGGCGCTCGGAAGATGCGGAACCGTCAAGGATCTGAGATCGCTCATTGTGGCGGCGTCTTCGCAGCCCGGAATGCTTCAGAGCGCAATTTCCCTTTCCGTGGCCCGGTTTGCGATTCGCAAAGTAAAAGATTCGACGGCAACCGAGTATGTGGCAAAACTCATCGGGAATAACCTGACGGCGTCGTGGGCGACGTACGCTCTCATGAGAATCGCCGACTCCGCGGCGATCGCACGCCATCTTCCCGCACTCCTAAAAAATCTGAGCAACCCCGCGCCCGCGGTGAGAATGTGGACAGCGACCATCCTGGCATCGAGTGCCGATGCGAACGTCGTCGATCAACTGATGGTCCGGGCGGAAAGTGACCCGGACTGGAGGGTGAAAGTAAACGCTGTGCGGGCGCTGCAGAAATATCCGTCCGAACAGACCGACCAACTTCTTCTCAAGCTGATTGTCGGCGCGGACGAGCATGTCGCTCTGACCGCTTTTTCCATGATCAACGCGGGAGGAGCCCGTTACGGATCGGGAGGCTTTCTGGCGGCTTCGACTCGAATCTTGAATGACTCGGCTTCTTTTTCATGGCGGAGAAGAGGAGAGGCTGCAATGCTGCTCGCCAGGTCTTTGCATGAAAAAAGTGTGCAGCTGCTGAAAACACATTTAGATTCTCGCCCGCTGTTTCGAGCGAAGCTTATCGAAGCGATGGGTGAAGCAAAATCGGAGGAGGCCCTCCCCGTATTGTTGAAAGAGCTAAGAGGTGAACATCGGCAGCCGGTGATTGCGGCGATTGACGCTTACCGGAATTTCGTCGACGGAAAGGATTCCATCTCGCAGGCAAAATTCTGCCAGCAGATAGTTCCATTGCTGGAGCGCCGTGATTTCTCAATTTCGTCCGAAGTCGTGGCCTCGTTCGAAGACACATCGATTCGCAAACCGGTCCGGTTTCAGCACATGCCTGCGCTCGTCGCATACTTTGAGGGTCTCTCCAGCCCTGCAGATGACGATATCGCCATTGAACTTGCCGGCATCTTTGCCGATCTGAAAGTCGAATCGTCGATCCCGGCAATGGAAAGAAGAGTGCGGGACGGCGACGAACGTCTTTCCCACGCCGCCGCCATGTCATTGAAGGCGATGACGGGGAGAGACTACGAAACGACACCAGCTCACTCTTTCGCAGCGGTTCCGTTCTACAAGACCGAAGATATTGCCTTGTTAAAACGTTTCCGATCTGCTCTCCTGACGACCACGAAGGGGAAAATTAGATTATTCTTCAGACCAGACGCTGCGCCCTTTACGACACTGAACTTTATCCTGCTTGCCCAGAAACATTTTTACGATCATCTCATCTTTCACAGAGTTGTACCCAATTTTGTCATCCAGGGGGGTGATCCCGATGGAACCGGACTTGGAGGTCCAGGCTATGCAATCAGGACAGAGACGCATCCGACCGCGCATTTTACGGAGGGAGGAGTGGGGATGGCCAGCTCAGGGAAAGATACTGAAGGTTCTCAATTCTTTATTACACATTGCTCGACTCCCCACCTTGACGGGCGCTACACAATTTTTGCCTACACGGCGGACATGAAAGTTGTCGATGAAATCCAGGTGGGAGATGAAATCATCTCGGTGGAGCTGCAGGATGCCTCCGCGGAACTCTGAGGCCTTCTCGTTCATCGCCGATCATTTTCGATTCATGTATGTCGATTCGTGGCTTGGATCGGTGGTCGAAAGAAGCTGGAGGATGCTGGGGTCTTGATAATCTCGGAAAATTTCAGCAAGTTCCTGGTACTTCGCGTCGAAAAATGCTTTGATGATGAGCGAACGCGGGTCTACGGACCTTTTGAAGTCCGCGACATTCTGAATGAACTTGATGATGTTTTTGTGAGCGAGATCGGGCTTTACGGTTAGGTAGTCGATCCCTTTGTAATTATAGAGAAACATTCCCTCCCGGATCGGCTGATATTTTGAATTCATCAGTTCGTCGACGAATGAATATTTGCTGTACGCCGAAGTGCTTCGGTCCCAGCCTTTGGTGCCGCCTGGAGCCTGCGCACAAATTGCAATGGCTTTCTGGAAGTAGGGGGTCCCGCTTAGAGGGGGGTTGTAAGAATCGAAATCGTATCCCATCACCAGGTACATATAGTAATTGATGAAGCTCATGAGCGGGTCGAAGCGGGTTTCGTCGCGGTAAAATGCCTGGTTCTTTGTGTAAGTGAACTCCCACGAATCGTCGAACATCCTCAGCATGGCAGTATTCTTCGGGGACTTATAGACCGGCCGTGAGCTCCCGAGAAATAGTTGCGCATCATAGATGTTTGCGTTGGGGCTCCCCGTAAACGCGATGGTAATCGAAACCTGAATCTTTTCATTCCCAATATCTTCGGAGGTCCACTTATTTGAATTGATATACCTTTGAATGTCGGCTGCAAAATTCACCAGGGGGTCGCGGGATGAGCCGGGCAGCTGATCTACGTTCATTGTCACTTGAGCTTCGATCTGTCCGAGCGCAGTCGATCCACAGAGGATGACGGCGCTCATGAAGGCCACTAATCTCAGGGGGGAACTCATGATAGTCCTTCTAAAATGTTCGGGGAAATTCCTCAAGGGGAATATAACCACTTTCGTCAATTCATACAAGCACCGGAGAATCAATCTCCGGAAGCTGATCGTGCTTTCGATCTGCTTAATGTGCTTGTGCTTCGGTGGGACAGCGTCAGCCGGATTCGACAGAACGGCACAGCCCGCTTCGCTGCAGGGATCCGCACAAGCTTCGATCTTTGCAGAAGATTCCGAGTCGATCCTGTTGAACCCGTCAGCCGTTGCTTCGCTGAATGACTACCGCCTTTCGGTTTTCTACACACCATCTCCGTTTGCTCTTCCTCAGCTTTCCAATTATGGTTTGGTCGCAGTATATCCGGGCGATCCCGTGAACGTCGCCCTTTCCGCGACAACGATCGGGTTCTCTCTCTATCGTGAGATTTCCGCAGCCGCAACGGTCGGCCGGTCCTTCGAGGGAGTTTTTTCCGCGGGGATAAGTGTTAACGTCGATCATGTCGCTGTCGCCCGTTACGGATCGGCGACTGCATTGGGCATCGACATTGCTGCCGCCGCTCAACTCAGCGACGGCGTGCGGTGGGGATTCTCCCTGCTGAACGTGAATCGCCCCCGCATCGTTGGAGCTGCCGACCAGGTCCCCGCACTTTACATCACCGGCGTAACCGTCCGTTTGATGCCTACCGCGGAAATTTCATTTTCACTCATCAAGGATATTCTTTATCCTGCATCAATCAGGACCGGGGTCGATTTTTGTCCCATCGATATTCTTCAGCTGAGGGTCGGCATCTCGACCGAACCTTCCCGCTATTGTGCCGGATTTGGGGTCCGGGTTTCCTCGGTCTCGTTCGACTATGCCGTCATTACACATCAAGAGCTGGGCCTGACACATTCATTGGGGGTCTCTTTGACATTTTAAGGGGGGCGTATGAGAAGCTTCATCACTTGCTGCGCGATTCTTCTTGCATCGGCGGGCGCATTTGCTCAATCGAGGCCTGATCTTCCGGGCAATTCACCGGAAGTTGAAGCGTTGTTCGAAAACGCGAATGATGAGAACGCAAGTTACTCTGCAACCCTCGATGAACTTGAATTCTATCACGCCCACCCGGTCCATATCAATACTGCGTCGTTCCAGGAATTGTCTCAGGTGCCTTTCCTTTCCCCCCAGCTTGCCTTGACTATTCTCTTTAAGCGAGACTCGCTGGGCGTTCTTACGCCTGCCGATCTGGAGCATCTTCCGGAACTTGGTCACAACACCCTGACGCTCATTTCTCCGTTTATTGCGTTCGACGTTCCGGAGATTCGTGAGGAAGGTTCAGCGAACGCAAATCCGGGATGGACGATCTCTGGCCGGTCCCGCTTCACCAGCCGTCCCCAGGCCGCTTTCCAATCAGCCGCTGAAAAATATCCGGGGAGCGAGGTCAGACAATACGACCGGCTCGATTTCAATTCAACGAAGATTAGCGGAGGAGTCGTCTATGACCGGGACCCGGGAGAGACTTTTGATGCCGGTTTTGAAAGCGGCTATGTTGGGATCGAAAACGAAGGTATCATACAAAAAGCTCTCCTCGGCGACTACACGCTCAATTCCGGAGAAGGACTCACACTCTCCAATTTCAGATCGTCGTCCATGGGGGGCAACGCCCTGTATCAGGTCAAATCGAAGGGAAGAACTATTGTTCCGCACCTCTCGACTGATGAGTTCCATTATTTTCGCGGAGCCGCGGTCACCGTGGAACTCCATCCGCTGAGCCTCACAACATTCTATTCCGCCAAACCGATGGACGCGACCGTCGACTCCAGCAACGTCGTTACAAGTTTCTACACCTCCGGACTCTTTCGCTCGCCGGAAGAATTGAAGAAAAGAAATGCGGCGCATGAAACAACTTTCGGGGGAATCGGCATCCTCAGTATCGGCAATACGGATCACATCGGCATGACGGCGGTCGAGACTCGGTATGACCGCGATGTAGCGGTGCAGTCGCCGACGGTGTTTTCGGGGAGGGGTTTCTTTGCCCTGGGAATCAACGGAGATTTCAACTTCGATGCGTGGACGATGTTCGGGGAAATCGGAGGCAATTCTGTGAACTCACGGGCTGGAGTGATCGGCGCCATCTGCACGGTCACGAAGCGCCTCTCTCTTTCTGCCCAGGTGCGTTCTTATTCTCAAAAGTATACAGACAACTTCGCCTATGCATTCGGCGAACAGAATGGAACCGCGAACGGAGAGACCGGCCGGTATTTGGGGATGGAGTTCCGTCTCTCGGAAGCCGTAAAAATATCTGCTTATCGCGACGAATTTTCGTTGCCTTCCCAATGCTCATTTGCGAAAGAGGGGGATGAAAATGTCATCCGTGTTGAATGCGCGCTGACGGAAAAATCCAGTGCATCATTTCAATTCAAGCAAAAAACAAAGTGGGATACCTATGCCGTCGCCGGCGAGAACCAAAACATAAACGCAATCTTCCAGGAGAGAAGCGAACGAGATATAACGGGGTCACTCTCTTTTGTTGCTGCCAGGTGGCTTGAATTTACCCAGCGCGTCGAAGTGGACCAGGTCAATTACTCTTTCTCAAAAAACCGAGAATCCGGAATGTTAGCATACATTGAAGCGGCATCGTCTTCTCCGCGTCTTCCCTGGCACGTCACGGCTAGGATGGTGTTCTTCGATACACCGTCATACGACTCCCGTGTCTACGAGTATGAGAATGATGTCCGGGGTGGATACTCATCTCCGGCACTCTACGGGACGGGACTCCGATGGTACTTCGTGGCCGGATGGAGGATTTTCGCAAAGACGGAGTTGTCACTCAAGTACAGCGAGACGCTGAAACCTGGCGGGGAAAGCAGCGGAGTTCCCGGCCCCCTGGATACGGCCGCAACTATTCAGCTCGATGTGGTGTTGTAAATGCAGGTAGTTTCAATCGAAGCCCTAGGAAGCTAGGGTGTATCTGTTGGAGAGATGCACCGATTTCCGAAGCCCCTTTCCGATTTCAACAAGTTATGAGATACACTCCCTGAGGTGCTGACGAATTATCGATGCTGATATAGTTGGATTCTTCTGCATTGCAGATTCATGGATTCCCGACATAAGCGCTCGGGAATGACACAGTTTTCATATCGTCATGCCCGCATGTCTCTGGCGGGCATCCAGACTGCAATACCAACGAATTGTCATCGTCTTTGGGATTAGAAATCAAATTTTGTAAATTATCTCCATGAGTGAATCAGCAAGAAACACAACAGTTGTGGTAGGCATGAGCGGCGGCGTCGATTCGTCCGTTGCCGCAGCGCTTCTGGTCGAACAGGGATATAGTGTCATCGGGATAACGATCAAGACCTTCAATTACGACGATGTCGGCGGAAACGACGAGAACGACAAAAGCTGCTGTTCGCTCGATGGTATCAACGACGCGCGAATGGTGGCAGCCAGGCTTGGCATCCCGCACTACGTAGTCGATTTTTCGGAAGCGTTCGGCGTTCAGGTGATCGATAACTTTGTTGAAGAATATATGAAGGGGCGGACTCCAAACCCTTGCGTTATATGCAACAGGAAGATCAAATGGGAGGAATTGATCCGAAAGAGCGTGAAGCTCGGCGCGGATTATATCGCAACCGGACACTATGCGCGAGTTTGGAAGGATGAAGGTTCTCAGCGGTATGTGGTCTCTCGCGGCAGGGATTCCCACAAAGATCAGTCGTACGCCCTCTGGGGACTGACGCAAGATTCCCTCCGGCGGACGATGTTTCCCCTCGCCGATCTCACGAAGCCGGAGTCCCGCGCCGTCGCCGACAGGCTTGGACTGCACACGGCTTCCAAAGGAGAGAGCTACGAAATTTGCTTCGTGACCGATAATAATTACGAAAGGTTTCTGAAGCATAAACTGCCCGATCTCGAGCAATCGGTGGCCGACGGGGACATTGTTATGGATGGAAAGGTTATCGGAAAGCACCGGGGCTTTCCGTTTTACACCATCGGGCAGCGGAAAGGGATTGGCGTTGCGCTTCCTGATCCGATTTATGTCACCGGGATCAATTACAAGGAAAACGTCATCTCCGTCGGGTATGACAACGAATTGCTCCATTCAATTTTGATCGCCAAGAAACTGAACTTAATAAAATTTGGAAACCTCCTGGATGGAAAACGCCTGACGGTGAAGATTCGTTACAAAGACATCGACGAGCCAGCGATGGTGCAACAGATAGAAGGCACGGGCGACGGGGAGGGGACAGTCCGCGTCCGGTTTGATCAACCGAAGCGAGCCATTACTCCGGGCCAATCAGTGGTGTTCTACGAAGGGGACGATGTCGTAGGGGGTGCAATCATCGAGGCGGTTGAACGCTGACCGGGCTCGATGCTGCCGGATTACTGCAAGAGTCATCTCACCTTCTCTCTTATTCAAGGGACCTCGTTATATGAAGAGTTCAATCGGATTTGTTGGACTTGGTTTGATGGGCGAGTGCATGGCAACCCGCCTTCTCAACGCCGGATATAAGGTATCGGTTTTCAATCGGACGAAAGAGAAAGCGAAAGCGCTCGTGGCCGGCGGCGCCCAATGGTGCGAGTCTCCGCGACTTGTCGCTGCGCAATCAGAGATCGTCCTCTCTATGGTTTCAAATTCAGAGGCGCTTATTGAGATAGCCACAGGCATGGAGGGGGTGATTCGGGGATTGCGTGAAGGGAATATCCATATCGACATGAGCACAGTCTCCCCCGAAGTGACGAAGCAGCTTGGCGAGGAGTACGCGAAGAAGAACTGTTCATTCCTCCATTCGCCCGTACTCGGCAGCGTGCCGCAGGCCACTGACGGCTCGCTCTTACTCTTTGTCGGCGGAAGCAACGAGCCGTTCAGACGAGCCGAGAATGTATTGAGAGTGCTCGGAAGCAAGATCTGGCGGTTTGACCGCCCCGAACAGGCTTCGCACACAAAACTGCTCTGCAACCTCTTCATTGCAGGCATGGGGACGACGCTGGCGCAGGCTTTGGTCTACGCGACAAAGGCATCCGTGAATCCCGAGACTCTGCTCGACATCATCGGTCACTCTTCCCTCAGCGCTCCGATGTATCAGACGAAAGGGAAGTCCATCCTCGAGAGGAATTTTGCGCCCCGGTTTTTCGTCGAACACATGCTGAAAGACGTCAACCTGATTCTCGAATCGGGCCGGACGATCAACGCGCCATTGCCAACCGCCCGGGCGGCCGAGGAACTGTTCTCCGCGGCAGTCCGTGCCGGCTTTGGGAAGGAGGATTATTCTGCTGTGGTCAAGGTCGTTGAAAAGCAGGCAGGCGTGGAAGTCAAAAAGCAGTAAGAAATCCATCCGCTATGCCATCCCTCCAACCTGAACATTGAACGGCAAATTGCATCTTAAGTTCCCAAAGAGATTGAATTAACTCCCCGGAAATAGTATCTTCCTGCCATGTCTGAAGTGGATCGAACATGCCAGAATTGCGGAGCTGTGCTTCACGGCGAGTATTGTTCGGCGTGCGGACAGCATAATCTCGACTTCAAAGTTCCTCTCAAGGAACTTCTCAAAGAACTGATCGAGGAAGTCTTTTCGTTCGACTCAAGGCTGATCCACAGCATCTTTCCATTCCTGACCAAGCCGGGGATCTTGACCGCAGAGTACGTTGCAGGGAAGAGAACCAGGTATATTTCTCCCTTCAAAATGTACTTCTTCATGAGCTTCCTTTATTTCTTCGTCACGGCAGTTCTCCAGCCGCCGGTAGACACTCAAACCGGGAATTCTCCGGTGAATGTCGATTCCCTTCTTGCCTCAGCAAAAAAAGACACAATCGTCACGATAGTCCCATCGAAAGGAATGAAGCTGTCGTTCTCCAAATCCGACTCGACGAAATCCTCGGTTCATTTTGGACACCGGTTTGATGCCGGACTCAAGAAACTTCAGGGGAACCCTCAATTGTTTATCGACAAATTGTCCGAACACACCCCTCAGATCGTCTTTCTTCTTTTGCCGATATTTGCCCTTCTCTTGAAGCTCATGTATATCCGTTCGGGGGCATACTACATCCAGCATATCGTTTTTGCATTCTATTTCCATTCGTACGTTTTCTGCGTCCTTCTTGCCATCTCCCTGCTCAGCGCACCCGGATGGGACGCGGTGACGCAAGGTGCGAATATTCTCTATTTTGCCATTCCGATAAATCTGTTTCTCGGCATGCGCCGCGTCTATGGACAGTCCCGCGGTAAAACGTTTCTTAAGTTCACGTTGCTCTCAGGATTGTACGGCTGCGTGCTCATCGCTGCCGCTTTCGCTGCGACGATTATCCTTATATCATATCTTTAACAGCGAGGTCTTCATGTCTTCGGACAGGCTTAACACTCTTCATAGTAAAAAATCGGCAGCGCTGGATGGGGGCGGAAAACAGCGGATCGATGATCAGCATAAGAAGGGAAAGCTCACGGCCCGCGAACGCCTTGATCTGTTGGTCGATGAGGGGACATTCGAAGAAATCGGAATGCTGGTGACGCATCGCTCATTCGATTTTGGATTGGAGACACAGAAGTACCCGGGCGACGGCGTCGTCACGGGCCACGGGAAAGTGAACGGGAGAGAGGTCTTTGTCTACAGCCAGGATTTTACCGTTTTCGGAGGCTCCCTTTCGGAAGCACATGCGGAAAAGATCTGCCGGATCATGGAGCTTGCGATGAAGGTCGGCGTGCCGGTGATCGGGCTGAACGATTCGGGAGGGGCGCGGATTCAGGAAGGCGTGGTCAGCCTGGGGGGGTATGCCGACATCTTCTTGCGAAACACGCTTGCCTCCGGTGTTATTCCTCAGATTTCTGCCGTCATGGGGCCTTGCGCGGGAGGAGCAGTATATTCTCCCGCTATTACGGATTTTGTTTTCATGGTGAAGAACACGAGCTACATGTTTGTGACGGGTCCCAACGTGGTGAAGACCGTCACGCACGAAGATGTGTCGTTCGAGGAACTTGGCGGGGCGGTAACGCATGCGACGAAAAGCGGCGTTGCTCATTT
>CAYLMV010000032.1:0-3270 GCA_964384415.1 uncultured Chitinophagaceae bacterium
CCGCACCGATGAGGATTGAGGTTCGTTGTAGGGTCTTCATTTTTGTCCTCCTTGCTGAATGCCGTCTTTCGATAGAAGTATCGGTTTATCTTTGCCGTTGAGCAGCTGAATGTGAGGCACGCGCTGGTTCAGGGCCGGTGAGGTCAGACCCTTCTCCGAAACCATGATTTTGGCCGCCAATTTCAATTTGCCTTCGTCCGATGCGAAGACATACACATTTTTAAATTTCGGCGCGGTCATGAAGTAATATCCGTTCATGTCCCGGATGACGCGAAGCTCGATGCCGCCGACATGGATAGAGTCGGCCGTTTCTTCGAACAACAACGGTTTGACGTTGAAGATCATGTTGTAACGGGCTTCTTCAACCGATCCCTTATCGTCGACTTTCAGGACACTTTCTACGGGCCATTGGTACTGCACCGGCGACAGCGTCAGCGATGAACAGCCGCACGCAATCGCGGAAAGGATAAAGCAGGACAAAACCAAGAAAGTTTTCATGCTGACTCCTTGTGAATGAAAAGTGGTGGTGAAGTTTGGCGTAGGTGTGATGACAAAATCAAACCCAATGTAGCGAAGGGGACCCAGAGAAGCAAGGCAGGGCTCTTCG
Source organism: uncultured Chitinophagaceae bacterium (assembly GCA_964384415.1). Classification (GTDB taxonomy): domain Bacteria; phylum Bacteroidota; class Ignavibacteria; order UBA10030; family UBA8401; genus JAGVPT01. The sequence continues at coordinate 608 of CAYLMV010000032.1, forward strand.
GTCGTGATGCACGGCAACGTTCCCTACTTCTTCTTCTTCTTCTTCGGTGCGGCCTTCGTCTTTGCCGACGCTGACTTTTTTGGCTGAGACTTATGTTTCGCCTGGGAAAGAGCCGCCTCTTTCACGCTTTCGCCTTTGCCGCCGGACGGAGGCGCGGTCGGCGCTTCAGTTTTTTCGGAAGAACCGTTTTCCTCTTCTTCCGGAGTTACCACCGCGACGTCCGCGATGTGGTCTCCTTCATCCAGACGAATCAGGCGGACTCCCTGTGTATTTCTTCCGCTCAGCCGCACTTCCTTGCCGTCCTGACGGATCACCATTCCCTGAGACGTGACGATGACGATGTCGTCGGATTCCAGGACTTCCTTGATTGCAATCATTTTGCCGGTCTTCTCCGTCGCATTGACCGTGTAGATTCCTTTCCCTCCCCGATGGCTGACCCGGTATTCGGAAACTTCCGAGCGTTTGCCGTAACCGTTCTCCGTCGCGACGAGGATGGAAGTTGTCGCGCGCTTCAGCGCGACAGCGCCAACCACCCTGTCCCCTTTTTCCAGGCGAATCGCACGAACACCCGACGCCGTGCGGCCCATTTCGCGGACTTCATCTTCGCGGAATCGGATCGCGAGCCCTTCATGCGTGCCGATAATGAGATCGCTTGTTCCATCGGTCAGCTTCACATCTTTTAGGAGGTCCTTTTTCTTCAGCGAAATGGCCGCGATGCCGTTCTTTCTTGGATTGCTGAACTCCGCCAGCGATGTCTTCTTTACCAGCCCCTGCTCGGTGACCATGACGATATAATTCTTTTCGCTGAAATCCTTTACGGCGAGGAATGCGCTGATGTTTTCCGCGGGATCTTTCGAGATCAGATTCACAATCGATTTTCCTTTTGCCGTCCGGCCTCCTTCGGGGATCTCGAACACTTTCAGCCAGTAACAATGCCCCTGATCGGTGAAGAAGAGAATATAATTGTGCGTGCTCGCGATGAACATGTGTTCGACAAAATCGTCCTCGCGGGATGCCGCGCCGGTCACTCCTTTGCCGCCGCGCGATTGACGGCGGTAGCCGCTCACCGGAAATCTCTTGATGAATCCGCCGTGGCTGATGGTAATGACCACTTCTTCCTGCGCAATCATATCTTCGATGCGGAATTCTTCGAAGTCGTACACGATCTCCGTGCGGCGCGCATCCGCATACTTCTCTCTGATGGCGAGGAGTTCATCTTTGATGATTTGAAGCTGCAGCTGCTTGCTGGCGAGGATCGCCTTCAGCTTTGTAATGAGTTTGATGGTTTCGCGGTATTCATCTTCGACCTTCTTGCGTTCGAGGCCGGTAAGCTTTTGCAGGCGCATGTCGAGGATGGCCTTCGCCTGGATCTCGGAGAGCTTGAACTTTTTCATCAGGCCCGTCTTGGCCGCTTCAACGTCTTTCGATGCTTTGATGAGTTTGATGATCGCGTCGATGTTGTCGAGCGCAATAATGTAGCCTTCGAGGATATGGGCGCGGGCTTCGGCGGCGTCGAGGTCGAACTTGGTCCGGCGGACAATGACCTCGTTCCGGTGCTCGATGTAAAACTTGATCATCTCGCGCAGGGTGAGGATGCGGGGCCTTCCCTCCACGAGCGCAAGCATGATCACACCGAAGGTGGTCTGCATCTGCGTGTGCTTGTACAAATTGTTGAGGATGACGGCGGCGTTTGCATCGCGTTTCAGTTCAACAACAACGCGCATGCCGTCGCGGTCAGACTCGTCGCGGATGTCGCTGATATCTTCGAGTTTCTTTTCCCTCATCAACTCGGCAATTTTTTCTATCAGGCTTGCCTTGTTGACCTGGTACGGAATCTCGGAGATCACGATACTCTGACGATCGTTCTTTCCCGTTTCAACATTTGCTTTCGCGCGGACGATGATGCGTCCGCGTCCGGTGGTGTAGGCCTCTTTCACGCCGTCGTATCCGTAGATAATTCCCCCCGTCGGGAAGTCGGGGGCCTTGATAATCTTCATCAGTTTGAGATTGTCGATCTCCGGATCCTTGATATACGCGATGCATCCGTCGATCACCTCGCCGAGATTGTGGGGCGGGATGTTCGTCGCCATGCCGACAGCGATGCCGCTCGCGCCGTTCACAAGAAGGTTGGGGACCTGGGCAGGAAGAACGGAAGGTTCCTGAAGCGTATCGTCGAAGTTCGGTGTAAAATTAACAGTGTTCTTTTCGAGATCGCGCAGCATCTCTTCCGAAATACGGGAGAGGCGCACTTCCGTGTACCTCATCGCCGCCGGCGAATCGCCGTCGACCGATCCGAAGTTTCCCTGTCCGTCAACGAGCATATACCGCATCGAAAAATCCTGCGCCATGCGGACGATCGTGTCATACACCGCCGAGTCGCCGTGGGGATGGTACTTGCCGAGAACCTCGCCGACCACGCGGGCGCTTTTTTTGTACGCCCTGTTCGCCGCAAGTCCGAGTTCGTTCATTCCGTATAGCACTCTCCGGTGGACCGGCTTCAAGCCGTCGCGAACGTCGGGAAGGGCGCGTGCCACGATAACCGACATCGAGTAATCGATGTACGAACCGCGCATTTCATCTTCAATATCAACCGGTACTATTTTTTCGTTCGCCGTGGCCATGTAGAGTAATCAGAATTGGTTCTTGGTTTTGAGTTTTACGTT
>CAYLMV010000032.1:3370-37063 GCA_964384415.1 uncultured Chitinophagaceae bacterium
TACGTTCTACGTTTTTCCATCTTCCATTTTCCATTTTACGTTTTCCATCTCACGTCTCACGTCTCACGTCGAACGTAAAACGTATAACTTTTTTCTTCTTTACACATCCAGATTCCTTACGTACTTCGCGTTCTTCTCGATGAACTGCCGCCGCGGTTCGACTTCGTCTCCCATGAGGATGGAAAAGGTTCTGTCCGCATCGGCGGCATTCTCGATGCTCACCTGAAGGACGGTCCGGGATTCCGGGTTCATGGTCGTCGACCAGAGCTGCTCGGGGTTCATCTCGCCCAATCCTTTGAAACGGGAGATCACAGCCCCGCCTTTTGCCACGACTCCTTCTTCAAGAACTTCGACGATCTCTTCATTCTCTTCCTTCTCGTCTTTCTTCTTGTCGTTCTTGAGACGCTTCAGAACATCATCGCGCTCATCATCGTCGAAAGCATAGAATTCCTGTTTCCCCTTTTTGATCTTGTACAGCGGGGGCTGGGCAATGTAGACATGACCGAGCTCGATCAGCTGCTTCATGTACCGGAAGAAGAGCGTCAGCAGCAGCGTGCGGATATGCGATCCGTCGACGTCGGCGTCGCACATCAGGATGATTTTGTTGTACCGGATTTTTGCCGGATCGAAATCGTCTCCGACGCCGGCGCCTATCGCCGTGAAAATATTCCGGATTTCTTCGTTCTCCAGAATTTTGTGGAGGCGTGCTTTTTCCACGTTAAGAATTTTTCCTTTGAGGGGAAGGATCGCCTGGAAGCGCCGGTCGCGTCCCTGCTTCGCGCTTCCGCCCGCGGAATCTCCTTCGACGAGGTACAGCTCGCAATGCTCGGGATCGTTGATGGAACAGTCGGCAAGTTTTCCCGGCAGACCTCCGCCGTCGAGCGCATTTTTGCGCCGAGTGAGATCGCGGGCTTTTCGCGCCGCTTCGCGCGCTTCAGCCGCGCGCAAGCTTTTCTCGATGATTCGCTTCGCGTCTCCGGGATTTTGCTCAAGCCAGTTTGCAAGTTCCTGCCCGAGCACGGATTCGACGATGCTTTTGACTTCGCTGTTGCCAAGCTTTGTCTTCGTCTGGCCTTCAAATTGCGGCTCCGGCACCTTCACGCTGACGACGGCGGTGAGGCCTTCACGGAAATCGTCGCCGGTGAGTGTAATCTTGTCTTCCTTGACAAGGTTGTTCTTGTAGCCGTAGTTGTTGAGCGTGCGCGTGAGCGCGGTGCGAAATCCAACGAGATGGGTGCCGCCTTCGTGAGTGTTGATATTGTTGACGTACGAGAAAACATTCTCGGAGTATTGATCGTTGTACTGAAGCGAGACCTCGACTTCGACCGTCCTGCCGTTCTCGTCTTTGTCGGATCCTTTGGCGTAGACCGGTTTTTTCATGACCGACGGCCGCGTTGCGTCGATGTACTTGACGAACTCGACAATGCCCCCTTCGAAATGGAAGTGTTCCGTCTCTTCCTGTTTCGACCGGAGGTCGGTGATCTCGAGCGAGACTTCTTTATTGAGGAAGGCAAGTTCGCGCAATCGCTCGGCGATGGTTTCGAACTTGAACGTCCGGTTCTTAAAAATTGTGCCGTCTGGCATGAAGGTCGTCGTCGTCCCCGTTTTTCCCTTTTCCGCCTTGCCCGTCACCTTCACCGGATCTACGGGGTCTCCCTTTTTGTATCTTTGGAAGTACGTCTTGCCGTCACGACGCACCTCGACCTCGAGCCATTCGCTCAACGCGTTGACGACCGAGACTCCGACGCCGTGGAGACCGCCGGAAACTTTGTAGGTGTTCTTATCAAACTTTCCCCCGGCATGGAGCATCGTCATCACGACTTCCAGCGCCGACTTCTTTTCTTGCTCGTGCATATCGGTCGGTATCCCCCGCCCGTCGTCGATCACCGTCACGCTGCCGTCCTTGTTGATCTTCACTTCGATGTTCTTGCAGTAGCCCGCCAGCGCTTCATCGATAGAGTTGTCAACGACTTCGTAGACAAGGTGATGGAGCCCGCGCGCGCTGACATCGCCGATGTACATTGCCGGGCGGCGGCGGACAGCCTCCAGCCCTTTCAGGACGGTAATGTCTTCGGCAGTATATTCGCCGTTAGACTTCTTCACTTTGGATTTTGTAGTCACATCTGCCACGTAGAACACCGTTCAATTGTTTAACGAAACCGAATATCTTTGATGGAGTCTGAATTCATTGCCGCACGTACTTTCTCGAGAATTTCCTTTTTCCGGAACGTCAACTCGGCGCGCCACGGAGCCGCGGTGACCTTGATGACGAGAACATTGTTCTGGATCTTGTCGACGCTGGTGATCTCGGCGATCTGGCTTCCGACGATCGACGGCCAGATGTCGACGATGTCGTACTGTTTCAGTTTCTTTTCGAGGCCGAGCTCGTGAAAGAGCGTGTCGATGACGTTTCCGAGGGATTGCGGCGATCCGGCCGTCATGCCGCTGCCTCATGATGATGATGGATGGCCGAGCCGTTAAGAACGGAAAACTTCCTTCGCATGTCGTCCCATTGTATGGTATTCCGGAAGACGTGCTCATCGGTGGTCGTGATGAACGACTGACCGAGCGAATCGATGAGGGTCAAGAGTTTGCGCGTCCGGTTCTCGTCAAGCTCCGTAAAGACGTCGTCAAGCAGGATCACGGGAGTCTCGGCGCACCGTTCTTTCAGATAAAAGAACTCGGCGATCTTCAGGGCGATCAAAAAAGTTTTGTGCTGTCCTTGCGATGCATACGCCCGGAGCTGCAGGCCGTTCAAAGAAAAAACCACTTCATCCCTGTGCGGGCCGACGAGGGTTGTACCTATTCTCAATTCTTCGCGCCGCTTCTCTGACATCTTCTCCCGAAATCGCCCCACAATGTCGGACAGCGCTTCACCGGCCTGCACCGGAATCTGCGGCGTATACTCGACGGACGGAATTTCCGCAGCGTTCGCCAGTGAATCATACGCCCGCAGGATATACGGTCCAAACTCGTCAAAAAAAGAAGCCCGTTTTTGAAGCAGCTTCGAACCGCGCAGGCTCAGCGTTTCATCCCACGGTTCGAGAGATGCCATGTCGATCGCGCCACGGCTTGCCTCGGACAAGATCCTGTTGCGCTGCCGGAGCGCGCGCCGGTATTCGAGCATATCCTGGAGGTACGTGCGGCTCGACTGCGCAATCACAATATCCATGAACCGCCGCCGGTCGGACGGCGTGCCGAACGTGATATTGCTGTTCTCGGGGGAGAGGACGACAATCGGAAACTGACCGATTACCGAAGAAAACGTTTCGGGTTCCTTGCCGTCGATGAATACTTTTTTCTGGCCCGTGCGGGATTCGTAAACGATGCGAACGTCGTGATTGACGGCAACGTCGGATTGGATTGTCCCCTGAACTTCGAAGAACTCCTTTTCCTTCTGGAGCGCTGTCACATCGGAACTGGCGTAGAAACTTTTCGTGAGACACAAAAACGAAAGGGCTTCCAGCACATTCGTCTTTCCGTGTCCGTTATCCCCCAGAAGCACGTTTGTGGTCATCCCGAAATCCAACTTCGTGCAGTCGTGGTTGCGAAACTGGCGAAGTTGTGCGCGCACTATTCTCATACCGTCTGTGCGCCTGTGTTAATTGTTCAATCTCACTGGCATGATGAGCATCAGCACATCTTCTTTTTCCCGCTGGGGACGGGGGGAAACGATCCCCGCGCGCGTCGGGCTGCTGAATTTGAAGACGGCTTCATCGGACTCCAGGTGCGTGAGAACATCCACGACATATCCCGAATTGAACCCTATTTCCAGTTCATCGGACGAATAATCGCACGGAATCGTTTCCCGCGCTTCGCTTCCAAAATCGACATCTTCCGCCGCCACCGTCAGCTCGTTCTTTCGAACCGAAAGTCGTATCTGATGCGTCGTGGAGCTTGAATAGAGGGACACCCTTCGGACGGACGAGAGAAGCTGGTCTTTGCTGACCGAGAGCGTTTTGTCGTTGTCCTGGGGAATGACAGATTCGTAATTCGGATAGTTCTCTTCAATAAGGCGGGAAATAAGCGTCGTTCCATCGAACTGAAACATAATATGGGACTCGTTGACGAGAATTTTGCTTTTTCCTTCTTCTGCCAGCTTGGAGACGAGCGCGAGCGCTTTCGAGGGGATGACAATATCTTTCTTAAACTTCGGCGATGCATACGACCGGTTGATCGTTCGAACCAATCTGTGTCCATCGGTAGCAACAGCGCGTATTTCCGACTCTTTGAGCTGGAAGAGAACCCCCATCATCGCGGGGCGCAATTCGTCCGTGCTGACGGCAAAGGAGGTCTTGCCGATCAGGTTGCGGAGCATGTCGGCGTCAATCGCAATCTCATTGTCGCCCTTGAACTGCGGCACGGTCGGGAATTCTTCGCTCGATTCGCCGGTAAGCGAATACTCTCCGTTTTCGGTCACCATTTTGATCTTGTTGTTCTCGGTGTCGATGGTGAACACCACTTGTACGTCCGGGAGCGCCCGGATCGTGTCGACGATTCTCTTTGCGGGGATGGCAATGACCCCGTCCTCCATGCCTTTCACGGTCAACGCAATGGTCATGGAGATCTCCAGGTCCGTTGCGGTAATTTTGAGAATATTCTTGGAGACTTCGAAGAGAAGATTTTCGAGGATTGGGAGCGTCGATCTGGTGGGCACGACACCGATAGTTTTTGAGAGAGCTTTCTGAAGTTCGCTGCTGGTAACGGAAAATTTCATGGAGATCTCCTTGAGAGGCAACTTCTCGTCCAAAAGCCGGTGCGCCTTTGGTGCTTGGATTGTGGATTTCTATCCGTAAATGTACCTAATTTTCGAACGAAATTCAAGGAAAGAACCTCTGGGGGGCTGGCTGGCGGATGAAACGAACCGGAAAAAGACGGTGATTGCCGTTATTGCTTCTTCGGCCTGTTTTCTGCAATCCATTCGGCGCCTTTCTCAGCGTGAGTGGGTGCGGTCCATGTCCTTCCGAAGAGAGCTACAGGATGAGGTGCGCCTGGAGCGCCCTCACAATAAAAAGGTTCGCGATCACGAGGTTAATAGCGTGCGCCGTATAGCAAAGCGGGCAATGCGTCTTGAGTTTCACGATGAGGGCGTGCACCAGATACATCCCCAAACCAACGGAGAAGATTGAGGCCACAAGAAAGTACATTTCGAACATGTCAATAGGGGCAAAGAGAATTGCACAGTAATAGAGAACTCCAAGGACACTGTTGGGAAGGCCGAGAACTTTTGATTCCGGGGTGTCCAGAATGCGCATGCAACTCCCCCTTTCCATCCGGCAAAACGATGGAATCCACCGATTGTCCGGCTCTACGACGCGAAAATACACCAGGGAGAAATAGGCTGCGATGGCAAGGCCGCCAATCGCGCAAGAGGCTAGCAGCAAATCGATCATTGCCCAAAAGTATGAATCCTTCGAGAGAGAATCAACCTGCAGAGAGGGGGATCAATTGAACGACCAAAACAGACTGCGACGACGCGGGGATCCTATCCTGGTGGCGCATAGACCTTTGGCTTGGAAGGATAATGTCGCCTCTTGCCGAAGAACCGGCGGCTGTCGTGAAACAAAATGCGCCCGAACGGTGTCTATGTATTAGTGGTTCCGACGACTTCCGGCGAATTCCTCCCTATATTTGCCGTTTGCCAAACTTTACAGTCCGACTTTGTGTTCAGGAATATAGACTTCGACCGAAATAAAGTCTACATTTTTAAGACACGGGTTTAATCACGAATAGCTCCAGGAAAGGCCGAATGAAAAAGAATGTTCTCCTCTGGTTGATTGTAGGAGTGGTTGTAGGGGTGGGATTGGGATTTGTCGTCAACGACGATCTCTATCTCAGCATCAACAGAAACATCGATCTCTTTGGACAAGTGTACAAAGAAGTGAGCACCAGCTATGTCGATGAAGTCGACCCTGAAAAATTCATGCACGCGGGTATCGACGGCATGCTGGAGACACTCGATCCTTACACGGTTTTCTACGGAGATCATGAAGGCGAGGAGATCGATCTTATTACGCACGGAGAATACGGCGGCGTGGGCGTTTCGATCGGCGCACGGGACGGCTACATTACCGTCATCGCGCCGATGGAGGGATACTCGGCGCAGAAACAGGGAATTCGCGCGGGAGATCGGATCATAGAAATTGACGGGGAAAAGATCTTCAACATGAACCCGGACTCTGTTCGAAGCAGGGTGCGGGGCGAACCGGGAACCGTTGTGAAAATGAAGATTGAGCGGGAGGGAGAGACGCAGCCCCTCGAGTTTGCCCTGGTGCGCGAAGAGATCCAGGTCAACAATGTATCGTACTCCGGTTACCTGAGTAACGGCATCGGATATATCCGCCTCGACCGGTTCGCACGGAGAGCGGGAGAAGAGGTGAGGGAGGCGATCAAGGAGTTAAAGGCAAAGGGCGAGCTGCGCGGCATTATCCTCGACCTTCGGAACAATCCCGGCGGTTTGCTAGAGGCGGCTGTCGACATCGTGAGCCAGTTCGATCCGAAGGGAAGTACGATCGTCACGACCCGCGGACGCAGAAGCGACGATGAAAAAATTTATACGGTCCGGGAGGAACCCCTCGCGGGAAACATTCCTCTTGCCGTCCTGGTAAACAAGAACAGTGCAAGTGCGAGTGAAATTGTCGCCGGCGCAATTCAGGATCTCGACCGCGGCGTTATTGTGGGCACGCGTTCTTTCGGGAAGGGTCTGGTGCAGACAATCACGCAGTTAGGATACAACGCGTCGCTGAAGATCACCACGGCGCGCTACTACACTCCGAGCGGACGGAGTATTCAGGAAATCGACTACATGCATAAGAACAAAGACGGCGTTTTTGCCGTGACTCCCGACAGTCTGAAGCACGAATTCACGACTGAGCATGGAAGGAAGTTTCTGGACGCCGGCGGCATCGCGCCCGATTCGACGGTACCCGAATCCGAACACAGCGAGCTCTTCATGGAATTGCTCCGCAAAGCGATGTTCTTCAATTTCGCAACCCACTATGTATCCCAGCATGCCGTCGGGGACGCAAATTTTGCGGTGACGGACGCGATCATGAAAGAATTTCAGGAGTATTTGAATCAGGAGAAGTTCGAATTCAAAGATGAAGCCCAGCGGAAACTGTCGGACATCAGGGATATTCTCCAGAAAGAAAAATACAGCAGTGCGGCCATAACATCGTTAGAAGAACTGGAAAAACAACTGGAGGCCGAAAAATCAACCTCCTTTGCCCGTCATACGGAAGAGCTGCGTGAGGAGCTTCGGGAAGAAATAGTCGGACGATACGGAGGCGAAAAGGGACGTATTAAGGCTTCCCTTCTATCCGATACGCAGGTTCAAGCGGCGTCAAAACTTCTGACATCGAAGAGAACGTATGTAGCCTTGCTTAAGCCGACTGAATAGACTTCACGGGCTGGTTTTTCGTTCGCAGAAGGAATCGCGTCCCCGCAAATCTAAAGACAAAAAGGATCTGCGGGGATTTTTGTCTTCCGCAAAGGTCAAGAATCGCGTCTTGTCAAATGAGCCTCCGGCGTTCGTGCGGTAGGCAAAATTGCGCGTGCGACTATACGCCAAATTCTTCCCTCATCCATCGTCCCTCTTCCATCATCCATCTTCCATTTCCCATCTTCCCACTTCCATTACCTCACTTCCTTATCTGGTTGATCACCGTGTCGAGATACTTTTCCATCCTTCCTAAGAATACGAGGTAGGCTTTCATCCAATCGGTTGGGGTGACTGGCTTCTTCCCGATGCAATCATTGAAAATCTGCTGAACGCTTTGCGCAAGTTTATGTTTTCCGATTTCGACAACGAACTCGAGGTCGGAATGGTAGTACGCATGAATTTGCTGCATATCCATCGCAATCTTAGAACTCACCCGGGCCTTAGTCGCCAGGGGGTGATCGGCTTTCTCCGCATCGGAAGCCTCATAGATCAGGATGTTCCACATGTTCATAACGTTCTTGAATTCGTTCTCGTTGTCGCATTCAAGGTCTGGGAGAGAAACCGAAGCCTTGATCGTCTCCAGCGTCGTCTTGTACAACGGAAACGCCTCAAGATACTGAGCCACGAGATTGATCACTTCATGCTTCGCCAGGACCCTGAGCACGGCTGAGTAGACGTCGCTTTTGAGTTTCCGTTCAGACGCTGCAATGGATTGCTGCGCGGGCGATTTCGCCGGATCGGACGATGTTGCCTTCGCTAGTTCGATTTTTGCGACGTACTCGGCAGATTTTTTTTCAGCGGGAGAGGCGAACAATACTTTCTTGCGGAGATCGGGAGTGAAATCATCAAACCGGCGGGCGGCGTTGAGAATATTTCCCGCGGCTTCCGATCGGCCTTTCAGGAGACCGAGAAGCCGGGTGATCAATCGGTCTTTGTAGCGCAGACTAAAGTAGGCAAGGTCGGCAACGATATAGAGCTCTTCTCTCACCGTCGAGAGGAGAGTGTTAAAAGTGTCTGCAACGCGAACAAGTCCCAGCTTCTTGTCGTCGAGCAGGCGCAGCGTGAAATCGATTCCGGCCACGGTCGTGTCGAAGATAACGGATCGCTTAGAGCATAAGCGAATGGAGCCGAGCGTAGCAATCTCTACGCGATCCATCTGATGCGCCTTCAACAGTTCGCGGAGATACGTCGTCTGGCCGCTCGGCGGCGTCACAATAAGAATGTCCGACTGGTTTGTGGTCCCGCTCAACAGAGCATGTTTGACGCACTCGACGACCCGGCGTGCATTCGCTTCGTTGAACGGCAATATTTTTTTCTTGCCGAGATATTGTTCGGAGACAGCCCGCTGGTCCTCGGTATTTAGAAAATAGACTTTTCCCGCCGCGCCTTGAGGCAGCGGCGTTTGCTCCAGAGCCGCGTCGAGACAAGATTCAAACAACGATACGGGCAGGTCGGGATTGACAAGCTCGCTTGCCGTGTTCTCGGGAAGCTGGCTTATCGTGAAGCGCACCTGGTCTCCCTTCTCCTGCTGGAAGAAATTGAAGTAATTCTTCTGCAGCCACAGACGGGCGCTTTCGACCTGGGATACCGACTGCGGCGGCTGTTCCGTGATATCGGCAAGGATCAGGCATTGTTCTTTTGCATTGGAAGCGCACCAGAATAATTCCGCAAGGTTCAGGGCATGAGCGTCGTCGATGCATACAATATCGAACTCCCCGAGGACCTGCCGGTCGACGCTCAACGCCTGGCGGACCGTCGCGGCAACGCAGCGAGCGGCGCCGAGCGTTTGCGGAAATACCGGCTCCAATTCGAACTGCTGGGAGGCCAGCTTCTCGATCTCTTTCTTCTCTTTCAACTGAATCGGGAGCTGTGATTCTTTTTTGAACTGCTCCTTCAACAGCGTTGCGGCGTTCTCTTTCAGCCGTTCGACGAGCGCGAGCTTGTTCTGAAGCTGCGCCTGCGCGTTGTCGATATCGGCCTTGTTGATCCTTTGCTTCATCCGCTCGATCATGCTCGCGCTTTGCAGGCGCGAGAGCTCAATTCTGATTTCTTCCGCCTCGGCCGCCGCTTCTTCCACCTGGTGCTGTTTTTCACTCAACCTCTGCACCAGAGCCGAAACGCGGTCGTACTCATATTCCGCAGCGATGATTTTCGTTAGTTTCTTCATTCCCTCAGCGTTAGACGCACTTTCCTTGCCACGCAGCGAGTAGGCCGGTATCGGCAAGGGGGGAAGAAGACACATTCCAAGATCGACGACGGCGATCGATTCTTCGGCAACGACCGAGTTCAGCGCGACAACTTCCTGCATGCAATCGTGCAAGCCTCCCGACGACGGAGTAAGATAGAGCACCCTTTTTCCTTCCCGAATCGCGCTGAACATCAACGACGCCGCGACACCGGTCTTGCCTCGTTTCCGCTCTCCGATAATGATCGATATTCTGCGTGCTGCCGATTTCTTGACGGCATCCCGCTGCGACGGCGTGAAGCTCGAAGGGAAAATCGGTTCCTTTGTTGTCTGGCGGACGTTGACGGAAAAGTCGCGGCCGAATAATGCCGAGACGATCTCGTTTGGGGAAACTGCTTCGCACCGGGCAGAAAGGAGTTCAACTCCCTCCGATGGATTCCAGTCGCACGTCACTTCGGAAATCAGGTCGCCCATGTCGAAGGGGAAAAGGAAGAAGGCGAATTGATGATGCACGTCGGCGACGACGGCAGGAAAAGTAAAATGGAGCTTTCCCCCGAGAGTGCATTGTACTTTCAGCGACGGCTCAAAGAGAAAATTCTCCGGAATTTCAAACCGGTAGACGGCGCCCCCGCCGGGAAGCGCCGCTCTGACGCCGTTTGTCAGGATGGTTTTTTTCGGATACGCGGCTCTCGCCTTCACTTCATCCGAAAGAGCCTGCCGTATCTGAGCTATGGTGTCGCTGATCTGATCCACTCGTGAATTCTTAGTCTGGTTTTGGTCGTTCACTGGAATACTGTGTCGGCCAGGTTCGGGATTTACCCGCCGATTTTTTCTTCTACTAATTTTTCAACGCGTTGGAAGTCGCCTTCGTTATGGACAAAGTCGAGTCCGTCGCTTTCAATTACCAGAAGCGGACCGAGCTTGTAGTTGGCAATCCATGATTCGTAATGGTGATTGAGTTGACCGAGATACTCCGGTTTGATGCTTTGCTCATACGACCTTCCCCTTTTTGAGATTTGCTTTTTCAGGGTGTCGACCGATGCGCGGAGATAGATCATCAGGTCGGGGGCACGGAGATACTCCATCATCACATGGTAAAGGGCGGTGTAATTGGTGTAGTCGCGGTCGTCCATGTTGCCTATGTCATGCAGATTGCGCGCGAAGATCTCGGCGTCTTCATAGATAGAGCGGTCCTGAATCACCGGCTCCGGAGATTCGACAATCTGTTTGTGATTGGTGAACCGGTGTGAAAGGAAATAGATTTGAAGGTGAAATGACCATCGTTTCATGTCGCCGTAGAAATCGGCAAGGTACGGGTTGTCTTCAACCGATTCAAAATATGGTTTCCACCCGAAGCGGTTTCCGAGCATGGTTGTGAGCGAGGATTTGCCGGAACCGATGTTGCCGGCTACCGCAACGAATATTTTTTTTTGTGGAGGTGCCATGATAAAACTCCAGAGTAGTGTTACGAGAGGATCGTGTGAGGTGCTAGAGAATACGAAAATTGAGATTGAAAAACACTAGGGGGCTTTTGAAAAAGAACTACGCAAAGGAGGCGAAGCGCAGAATTGAGCTATCGATTCCTCTCCAATGCGGCAATTTTTCTGCGCGTTCTTCGCAGTTGCATTCTTATTCGTCGAGATTTCTTTTCGCCCTAAGGCGCCATCACTCCCCCGGCCCTGCCAATACCCCTGCCGCATCCACGACGATGGGAGAGAAGAAAATGGCATCCGGGTTATCTCTGTGGGCGAGCCAGTCGGAAATCATCGCATCCCCTTCTTCCTGGGTCATGAGCTTCTTGTCGATCATATGCTGGGCATGTACCGTGAAAAAACGATGGCCCCACTCCATAATGGCGCTTTCCGGTCCTCCGGCGAGCGAATGGGGAGAGAACTCTTTCATTCGTAGGCCGTATTTGCGGAATAGCGCCGGAAGTTTTCCGGTCACGTACGAATCCCCGCCGCCTGTGCTGTAATGAGCACGCACGACATCGGCCATCTTGTCGAAGGCTCCGCCCCGCGGATAGAGAGATAAACCTTCGTAGTAATAATCCTGGAAGGCGATGATGCCGTTTGGCGCCAGCGCGGGGAGCAATTTTGCCAAAAATTTTTCGGGGTCAGGAACGAAGGCGATCACCCAGCGCGCAAAAATCAAATCGTACTTGCGCGCAGGGAGCGAGGCAGATTCCGCCGAGGCGTTCACGACCGTAACGTTCTTCCAGCCTCTCTGCCGCGCGTACTCTTCGAACCAATCAGCATAGAACTTCGACGGTTCCAACGCGGTGACGGTCCCCTCCTCTGCTACCCGCTCCAACAAATCCATCGAGACAAATCCCGGTCCTGCACCGACATCGAGGCAGTTCCATCCCCGTTGAACTTTCAGCCGGTCAAGAAAACCGTCCGTGACGGACTTCCAGACACCATGTTGGAAACGGAGGCGTTCCAGCTCCCCGCGGTTGATGCCGAGCAGGTATTCGCCTTGGTCCGCTTGATTCTTTGATTCCATTTCAAGAAACCTGGACGGTCTGTTTTTTCGCGCCGATTGACGCCGCGCGAATATGGTCTGTTCAAAAGAGAGCTAGGGCTGCCTCTTATACACTATTCCATCCTTCATAACGAAGGAAATGTCTTCGAGTGAAGAAATGTCTTTGAGCGGATCGCTGTTGGTGGCAACGATGTCCGCAAAAGCTCCCGGCGAGATTTCGCCGATCTTGCCCGACATGTCGAGAAGAGATGAGGCAACCGTTGTCGCCGATTTGATTGCCTGCATCGGCGTCATCCCGAATTTGACCATGTAAGAAAATTCCTTCGCTTCGTTTTCCGTCCATGCAAACCCGCCGACGTCGGTTCCGAAGGCGATTTTCACGCCGGCTTTCAGCGCCTTGGCGAAGACAATCGGCAGCTCATCGTTGAACGCCTTGTTGATGGGATTCCCGGCGGCGGCCCGTCCCTCGGCGACGTAGAAGTTCACATAGATCGTCGGACACCAGTAGATTCCCTTTGCGGCCATCAGAGCGATGCACTCATCGTCCATGCCGAAGCCGTGCTCGATCGAACTCGCCCCCGCGTTAATCGCGGGAATGATCCCGTCTCTCGCGACAGCGTGGGCGGCAAATTTCTTGTGTTCCAGTCGCACCTCGTCGCCGATAGCGCTGAGTTCCTCGTTCGAAAAATTCGGGAGACTCCGGAATTTTCCGTCCGGCGATTGATAGTATCCGCGGTCGGCGTAAATCTTGATCCAGTCCGCCCCGTAGGATATCTGTTCGCGCACGGCGCGGCGCGCTTCGTCCGCTCCGGTAATTTCCTGCACACCCTTGGGCACCTGAAGCTCCCATGCGTAGGCGCTGTTGCGCAGCGGATAATGTCCCGTCGTATTGATCGAGCGCGTCGAAACAAAAAGCCTCGGCCCTTCGATGATGCCGTTGTTGATCGCCTTCTTGAGATCGACGTCCGCGTACATTGCCCCTTCGGTCTCGAGGTCGCGCAGGGTCGTGAACCCGTGCATCAACGCGGTTTTGCACGAGACGGTTGCACGGAGCGTACGGTAGGGAATAGATTCTTTGAGGATCTGGCCGGCATAGTCTTCTTCTGTGATGTCGCCCTGCAGCAACACATGTGTGTGAGCGTCGATGAGGCCGGGGAGAACCGTCGCCTGAGAAAGGTCAATAATCGTTGCTGTTGGCGGGATCGTGAGATCCCTCCCGACATTTTTGATCTTGTTTCCCTCAACAAGAATGACGGCGTTTTCAATCGGTTTGTCGGATTTTCCATCTATCAACTTCCCGCACTTAACCGCGGTGATCTGCTGGGAGAACGCTCCGGCCGATCCGGCGACGATCAAGAGGAACATCAGAAATGATCTCATGGCATTTCTCCTTGGAACAAATTGACAAGATCCTTATCGGGAGATGGTTTCAAGGCCGGCGGCAGCCGAATCGATGACCGATGCTTCGCCCTCGATCACCGCGGCGACCTTTGCGATCTCATCCTCCGCCAGCGTCCATTGTTTTTGTTCGATGGCCTCCCGGACCGCCGGAATTGTTTTCACGCCATACCCAGTGTAGAATCCCGGAGCGTAGATTTGATGTTTGAACCATGGGCGACCCGGCAAACCCTCCGGGCTGAGAAGGCGCCGTTCTGATTGAATAAGTTTAGCGTTGACCGACGAGGGCACCGCGGATTCTTTTCCCTTCACATTGACAGCCGCTTTGTCATAACGTTCCGCGGCCCGGGCGAGTGAATCAACGGCATTCAGCAGCGGCGCAAAATTAAGGAAAGGCGGAATTTCTTCGCGCGGAGGCGGAACCGATTTCAAGTGCGGATCGGCTGTCGCCGTAAAGACGCCTTCATCAAGTTCCTTATCCCGTTCACGCGCATCGTCTTGCCTGCTCTTGAGAAGCTTCTGCAATTCGTCGACATATTTCTTTACCGTCTCGGACATGTTGGTAAAATAGAATGGGAGCAGGTCTGCATCCGCCAGGCGAAGCACGGCCGTCCCTGCAGTCTGAGCCAGTGCGCGGCCGTAGAGAAAACCGGTATCAGAAAAATGCGTGTACCAGTAGAAATCATCGTACGTCGAGTGGTACACTCCACCTCCGTCTTCTCCGCCGTACCCGAGATTAAGAGATGCAATGCCGACATGATCGATGAAAGCGGTGTAGTCAGACCCGGAACCGAGCGCGCCAATTTTCAGGTCGGTGCGCTGTCGGACGTCGCGCCGATCGTCGGCGGATCCAGCCCTCAATATTCCCTGAAGCCTGGAACGCTGCCACACAGACAACTTTGTTTCCGGATCGACGACGTCTTGCGCAACTCCGCTGATGAATTTTTCCAGGGAGTGGGATCCGCCTACGTACAGATAACCCCTGTCGTTGCCGTCCGAGTTGATGTAGACGACTCCTTTCCGGCTGAGCTCATCGCCGTGTGTTTCAACCCATTCGGTGGAACCGAGAAGTCCCTCCTCCTCGCCATCCCAGGCGCAATAGAGAATAGTCCGTTTCGGCTTCCATCCCTCCTTCATGAGCCGTCCGAACGATCGTGCTTCTTCCAACAGTGCGATCTGTCCCGAGATCGGATCCTCCGCGCCGTTGACCCACGCATCGTGGTGATTGCCGCGAATGATCCACTCGTCGGGGAATGTTGAACCAGGAATCTTCGCGATGACATCGTACAGTTTTACCCGATCCCAATTGAATTTCGCCCGCAGATGTACTTTTGCAGGACCCGGTCCGATATGGTAGGTGATGGGAAGTGTGCCGCGCCAATCATCTGGAGCAACCGGGCCATCAAGCGCGGAGAGCAGCGGCTGTGCATCTCCGTATGAGATAGGAAGCACAGGAATTTTCGTGAGCACCTGAACATCTTTCAGCGCCAGCCGTTTCGCATCGGGCGTCGCGCCGATCCCGGGTGTCAGCGGATCACCGGGATACAACGGCATATCCATGACGCTTCCGCGCTGGACGCCGTCCGCAGGCCTGAATGCCCCTTTCGGAAAAACATCTCCCTGCGTATAGCCGTCTCCGCTTGGATCGGAATAGATGATGCAGCCGACAGCTCCGTGTTGTGCTGCAACTTTCGGTTTGATGCCGCGCCATGCTCCCCCGTATCGTGCGATAACGACGCATCCCTTCACCGAAACCCCCATTCGGTCGAGCTTTTCGTAATCGTCCTGGATGCCGTAGTTCACATAAACAAGGGGGGCCGTAACATCGCCATCGATGGAATAGGCGTTGTATGGAGGCAGCTCCTCTTTGACCTGGTTGGAGGTGGGATCCTGGGACACGGCAGGTTCTTTCAGCTTCGCGACGTACTTTGCCGGCTCGGTGAGTTCAAGTTCGCGCTCCCGGGGAGTAGGGAATAGCACGTCGAAAACTTCGATATGCGCATCGAGCCCCCACATCTTGAACTTGGAGAGTATCCATTCTGCGTTCTCTTTATCGTACGGCGATCCGAGATGGTGGGGCCGCGCTGAGAGCCTCTTCATGTCTTCGCGCAGGCTGTCGGGGTTTGGGGTCGAACGAAATTTTTCCTCCCATTCTCTCTGTGTCTGCGAAAACAAACCGTTGGTCTGTAATGCAAGAAAAAGAACGGCACATGCTAGGCGCTTCATTCCTTCCTCCGGATATCGTCAAGAATTCGCCGCGGTATTTTTGAGAGATCGCTCCGTCCGAGACGTGATAAGGAATATCCACTTTCCGGTTTTAACATTCAAGCCGCGGGGGATAAAACGCAAGAGGCGAGACATGTGCCGTCTCGCCTCTTTGATCCATAACGCAATGAGATCTTACCGGTCCCAACGGCCGTCGCCGTCATCATCATCGCCGTTGTGTTCGCCGTAGTTCTTGTCGCGAGGAACAGTACCAACAACGAATACCGTTGGCCATCAAGACGACGCGGCACGCGTCAGTCCGTTGACAGCGACGTTCGCCGCCGGAGTGGATCCGATTGTTTTATGGATTACCAGGACCCGGTGTTTTGCACAGGGCTGACAGTCGAAACAGGGTCTTGTGATTGTGAGCCGCGCCCCCGGCTCAATCCAAACGCACTTGCCGGTGCGAGCAATTGAACTGCGTTTGATCGGAGAATCCCGTTTCAGAGTTTTTTTGATGTCTCGCCGGGCTGAAAATCGCGCACAACAAAGCACCCAAGAGCCGGGAAAATCGGAGGAATTTATTAGCTGGCGGGCTTACGATCTCGCTGCATGGGTGAGAGCGTAAGAATGCGGAAACATTTGACGCGGCAAAGCGCTTATGCTTTTATCTTCACAACTACGATGGTAGCGTCGTCGTGAAATTCCTTGTTAATGGTGAAGGCCCGAACCGATGCGAGAATTGAATTGCTGAGGGCTTCCGCCGATGGTCTCTCCGTGTCGCTGAGCAGTTCTTTGAGCCTGTCGATGCCAAACTGCTCGCCTTTGTCGTTCGCGGCCTCGGTGATTCCGTCCGTATAGAGAATCAGAACATCGCCTCGTTCAAGCTTTATCGTTTTCTCTTCATAGCTCGTCGACGCCTGGACCCCGAGAGCGAGGTTGGGTGTGCGGATGTCTTCGATCACGCCATCCGACTTCCGAATTTTGAGGATGGGCGGATGTCCCGCGGTAGAGATCCGTGCTGTAAGCGTTCGTTTGTCAAGAAGAAGGTATGCAAACGAAACGAACATCTTCTTGTCGGTAACCTGAAACACGGCGTTGTTAAGATTGAACATCAACTCCGGGGGCGCCGACGTATGGAAAAGCTCCGCGTGCAGCGCGCTCTTTGTCATTGCGGAGAGAATGCCCGCACCCACTCCATGACCCGACACGTCGGCAATGGCAATTGCGGTTTCGTTGTCGGAGAGTGGAATCATATCATAGTAGTCGCCCCCAACCTCGGTGGCCGGAACGGTAATGCCTGCCGCCTCGCACCAGTCGTTTTTGTAAGCCCCCGCCGGCTGCAATGATTTTTGAATCGTGCGAGCGACCGCAACTTCGGTCTCGAGGCGCGAGCGTTTTTTAATCTCCTCGCCGACAACTCTCACGAATAGAGAATATCCCGCCGAGAGTAGAAAAATTGCAATGACCCCGAACATCGGTCGGCGGGTTTCGATCCGGTCGAGCTCCTGCTGCGTGAAAGTAAAGAGATGACCGGCTGTTAAAATCCTTGTCTCCTCGACCTGGCCGAAGAGAAATTGTTCCACCCGATACTCTGCAATCATTGCGCCGGTAATAAGCAGCAACGAGAGAACAAAGAATACCGGCTTTCGCATGAACAAGATAATACAGGCGGAAAGCGCGCCGCACAGTACGGTGAGATAGCAGAACATAAACCAGGAACCGGGCAACACGCCGGGGTTCATCAGCATTGTCAGCGGCCCGATCGTCGCAAACAGAAAGAAGACCGCCAACGCGAGCCGGCGAAGATCTTTCGGCTCAATCGTCCTCCAGAAATTCATTGGACTCGTTTTCTGCGGCATGATGATGTCCCTCCGTTAGGTTTGCCTGCGGGATGTGGGGGAGCGAGAAAGGCGTTATTGAGGGGAATATAGCTGAACGAAGAACGAATCGCAACTGGGAGCTTGCGGAGCGATGCTATCACTCCCTCAGGCGGCAACCCGTCCTTCGCATGACTCCGTTAGAGTCAATCGGCAAAGTGACGGCATCACTGCGAACGAGCTGCGGTCAAACCGTTTCAACTTTCTTTTTTGACGCCCTGTTCCGGTCGTTGGCGTCGAGGATCTTTTTCCGGAGTCGAATCGACTTGGGTGTTACTTCGACATACTCATCGTCGCCTATCCATTCGATCGCCTGTTCCAGCGTGAGAAGATGGGGGGGTTCGAGGCGAACGGCTTCGTCGGAGCCCGAAGC
The DNA here is from genome assembly GCA_964384415.1 of uncultured Chitinophagaceae bacterium. Lineage (GTDB taxonomy): Bacteria > Bacteroidota > Ignavibacteria > UBA10030 > UBA8401 > JAGVPT01. The sequence continues at coordinate 21,337 of CAYLMV010000032.1, forward strand.
GCGCATATTGCTGAGCTGTTTTGATTTGCAGACGTTTACCGTCATGTCGTGTTCGCGGGCATTCTCGCCTACGATCATGCCCGGGTACACGCGCGTGCCCGGTTCCACAAAAAATGTCGACCGCTCCTGCAGTTTCCACATTCCATAGGCAACCGCTTCGCCCCCCTCCATTGCAACCAGAGCTCCTTTTGTTCGATGGTCCAGCTCGCCTTTAAACGGTTCATAACCGTGGAAATTGTGATGGAGAATTCCGGTTCCCTTCGTCTGAGTCATGAACTCATTCCTGAAACCGATCAGCCCGCGCGATGGGACAAAGAACTCGAGCCGCGTGTTCCCGTTCGAGGCGATCATGTTCTTCATTTCCCCTTTGCGCCGGCCAAGATTTTCGATGACCGTTCCGACAAATTCGTCGGGGACGTCGATGATCACGTGTTCCATCGGCTCGCTCAGGACGTCGGCGATTTTTTTATAGATCACTTCCGGACGGGAGACCTGCAATTCGAACCCCTCGCGCCGCATATTCTCAATCAATACCGACAGGTGAAGCTCGCCGCGGCCGCTGACACGGAAAATATCCGGCGAATCCGTAAGTTCAACCCGGAGGCTGACGTTCGACCGTAACTCGCGTGCCAGCCGTTCGCCGAGATTTCGGGTCGTGACGTATTTTCCCTCTTGTCCGGCAAAGGGTGAATTGTTAACGACAAAGTTCATGGAGATAGTCGGCTCTTCGATGGCGACGAATGGCAGCGGCGCCGGGTCGGCGGCATCGGCAATCGTCTCGCCGATGTCTACATCTTCCATTCCGGCCAGAGCGATAATATCCCCGACGCTCGCCTTCTGGACTTCGACCCGTTTCAGTCCTTCGAACGTGTAAATTTTTGTGACCCTGGCGTCTTCGATCGAGCCGTCGCGATGGATGACCTTCATCGGGGAGCCGAAGCTGATCGTTCCCCGCGATATTCTTCCAATGCCGAGCCTTCCAAGATAGTCGTTGTAGTCGATGGTTGTGACGAGCATGTGGAATGGTTCATCGGCATTCCCTTCCGGGGGAGGAACTTTGCTGACGATCGCCTCAAAAAGGGGCTCGAGGCTGTCGCTCTCCTGATCGAGTTCCTTCTTCGCGATTCCCTGCTTCGAAATCGAATAGATTGTCGGGAAGTCGAGCTGCTTGTCGGTTGCGCCCAGCGAGAGGAAGAGTTCAAAAACTTCGTCGAGCACTTCATGGGGGCGAGCATCCTTGCGGTCGATCTTGTTGATGACGACGATCGGCTGCAGATGCAGGTCCAGAGATTTTTTCAGAACAAATTTTGTTCCCGGGAGAGGGCCTTCGGCGGCATCGACGAGCAAAAGAACCCCGTCGACCATCCTGAGTGTCCGCTCCACCTCACCGCTGAAGTCGGAGTGTCCCGGTGTGTCGACAATATTGATCTTGATTTTTGTTTTTGAATTCTTCGGCTGGTAGAAGACCGACGTGTTCTTCGCGAGAATCGTGATGCCGCGTTCCTTCTCAAGGTCGTTCGAATCCATCACGCGGGTGACCATCACCTGGTTGTCGCGGAACGTTCCGGTTTGACGCAGAAGCTGGTCGACCAGCGTTGTCTTGCCATGGTCGACGTGTGCGATGATGGCGATGTTGCGGATGTCTTCTCTTCGATTCATTGGTAATCAATCTGCCGATTAAAAACGGTAGGGGCGACGTTACGGTCGCCCCTGGGGGTGGTTGAAGCGTTTGATCTATTTGTCAATATACGAAGAATTTAGATTGAATCCAATATGGGAGGCCGACGGGCAGTGATACGCTTTGGATGCCCGACAGATGCATGCGGGCATGACACGACCAGTGGTGCGTTATGCCCGAACATTGTTAACGGGAAGCCATCTGTCCAAAAATAAAATTAGTTAAGCTGGTCCCGGGTCCAAAAAATAACCTTGTAATCCAAAGAGCTAGGAGACACGTCCGTTCTTACTTTGAGGCCAAAGAAGGAACCAAACGTCCCGGTGTACGGGATCCCGCCTTTCATAATTTGGAAAAGCGGGAAAAGCCTGCGGAATCGAAACGCACGCGAGGCCTCCACCGCACTGAACGAACAGCGGAGGTTTATCCTCATACAAATCACAAGAATACTTTTTAGGTACCGTCCCTCTGATGGGGGATGCTACTTCGGCGGTCAAATTAGTTGTCCCGGGCCCCATCGAGAATCCATTGACGAATGGACTTAATCTTCTCCGGCGAGAGTCTGTCGTTCCCCCTCGGCATGATTTCGCCTTGATTTGTATCGGGCGATGTGATCTTAATATAGAGAAAGCTTGAGTCGGGATTCCCCGGGAAGACCCGGACGAACGCGGGTACATTTTTTTTGTCGATTGAACCGGCGATGCCCAGCAGCTGCCGGTAGGAGTTTCCGGCGACAAGGCTCAATCCTCCCTTCATCCCGCTTCCATGACACGAACCGGCATTGCAGTTCTTGTCAAAGATCTCCCGTTGAATGGAGCTTAGCTTTGGCTCCACCGTTCTTTCATTCGAACTGCACGAAAGCGCCCAAATGCTGAAAAAAAGAGTGGCCGACAAGTAAGTTTTTCGCATCAAACTAAAGGACCGGGTTCGGTGTCTAAATATTCTTACGATTCAGCAAAGTAGAGATTTCTCTGAAGAGTTTCAACGCCAAGACTCCGCTCCGGATGGGATTGCTTCAAATGAGGACATTGCGTATTTTTATAAGATACCTCGGTCGGCTGTTGCTTCTTGTGTGATGCCGCTCGATTGATGTTGACTTCCCAGTGCCTCCCCGGATCAGGAATTCACAATCACAACGACCGACCCGATCTACAAAACCAGAAAAGAAAGAGTGTTCGATGAAGAAATATAAAACGTATCTTGTCATTGCGAGTATCGTCGTGCTTCTTGGCGCGGTTGTGACCATCAAGATCCTCTTCGGTAATGCGGCGACGGACACCAGGCGTCAAAATATTCCGTTGGTGACAGTCGCACAACCCCTCCGTCAACCAATCGCATATCAGCTCGATTTCAACGGAGATATTGTCGCTATCCAGCAAGCGGATATCTTTTCGAAGGTGACCGGCAACTTAGAGCGCATCTACGCCGACATGGGCGCCGCCGTGAAGCGCGATCAGGTGCTTGCCGTGATCGATTCGACCGAACTCTACCAGCAGGTTCAGCAAACGGGGGCCACCTATTATAACTCCCGCATTGCGTATACGCGGAACAAGAAACTCTACGAACAGAAACTGATCGCGAAACAAGATCTCGACAACGCCGAAGCGCTGATGAAGGTAGCGCAGGCAAACTTCGAGACGGCGAAAACGCGGCTGGGTTACGCACGTATCACCGCTCCTTTTGCCGGCGTAATTACAAAGCGGTTCCTCGATGCGGGCGCCCTTGTCGCAACGAGCAATGCCACCCTTTACACTTTGATGGACCTCGACAGCGTCAAAGTGATTGTCAATGTTCTCGAAAAGGACGTTCCTCAGATCACCAAGGGGAAAACCGCAAAAATCGTGGTCGATGCTTTTCCGGGAAAAGAGTACGAGGGCATTATTACCCGGCTCAGCCAGGCAATAGACCTTTCAACGCGCACCATGGCGATCGAAGTCGGAGTCCCGAACAAAGACCACAACTTGAAACCGGGGATGTATGCGACGGTCACCCTCACGATCTCCGAGCATCCCAACGCCATTACCGTGCCGACAGAGACAATTCTCACCGACAACAACGGTACGTATGTCTATACGTTACAGAACAACCTTGCCAAAAGAACTCCTGTTCAGATCGGCATAGAGCGCAAATCGCGCACTGAAATCATTGCCGGGCTCACCGGCGACGAAACCGTTATCACCGTCGGACAACAGCTTGTGCGAGACGGATCACCGGTCGTGCTCCAGCGGTGAACGGCTTCCTTCCCTATATATATACGTTTAGGAACGCTTTCGATGAACCCCGGCCGCCCGCAGCGGGCTGAACGGGTTTTCCCGGCTCAACGTTTCCTGATATATTCTTGTTCAAGATTTTCGTTGCTCCACACTCATCAATGAGAAAGCATTTTGGTCTATGTGGCTCACACGACTCGCACTCAAATATCCGATCTCAACATTTCTCTTCGCGCTGACGATCATGGTGCTGGGACTGGTTTCAGTCCAGCAGCTTCCGATCGATTTGCTGCCGAACATTACTATCCCGGTTGTCACCGCGATTACCTACTACAACGGCGCGGGACCGCTCGACATGGAGCAGGCCGTCACCTCGATCATCGAGCGGGGTGTTAGTTCGGTCAACGACGTCGACTACGTGCAGTCGTCGACGCGTGAAGGCATTTCGCAGGTTCGCATTAATTTCACGTGGGATGCCAATACGGACGTGGGGCTCGTCGACGTGATCCAGAGGGTGAACCGCATCCTCACCCTTTTGCCGACCGGCGTATCCCAGCCGATTGCGCTCCGGTTTGATATCACCAACCTCCCCGTCTGCAACATTGTCGTTTTCGGCGATCTCGATGGGCGCGATTTGTACGACCTGGCGTACAATATCATCGAACCGCAGATCGAACACGTCGAGGGCGTTGCTTCGGCGCAGGTCCTCGGCGGCCGCATCCGCGAGATTCATGTGACCCTCGACCGGAACCGGCTGCAGGCGCTTCAACTTCCCGTTCAGAATGTACTCACGGCTGTTGCGAATGCCAATCTTATCATTCCGTCCGGCGATTTGAAATCCGGACAACTGGACTACTCGTTGAAAACTGAAAGCCAGTTCAACGTCGTGAGGCCGATGGAAGACATTGTCGTAAAGAATGTCGGAGGGGTTGCAATTCGCATACGCGACGTCGGCTCGGTGGAGGACAGTTATCAGGAAGAAACCGAGATCATCCGCGTCAACGGAAAGCCTGGCGTGACGCTGCGCGTTCAGAAACTCGCCAATGCCAACACCGTCAGCGTTGTCGATAACGTCCTAAAGATCCTTCCGAAACTGACGGGTGTTCCCAACAACGTACAAACATCCGTTTCGTTCGATCAATCTCTGTACATTCGACAGACGATCGCCGGATTGGAGCAAGAGGCGATGCTCGGCGCTCTCCTCGCGATGCTTGTCATCATGATCTTTCTGCGAAACATCAGGGGAACCCTGATCATTATCGTGGCGATCCCTCTCTCAATTCTGATCACCTTCATCATGTTCCGTTTTGGGAACATCTCGCTGAACATCATGACGTTCGGAGGACTGGCTCTCGCGGTGGGAAGACTCGTCGATGACTCGATTGTGGAGTTGGAGGCAATCTCGAGACATTACAACGAACGAAAAGAAGGACAGACGAAGATCCAGGCAACCCTCGCAGCCGCCAGCGAAGTTGCCTCGCCGATTTTTGTCTCTACCTTAACGACCGTCATCGTCTTCCTGCCCATCGTTTTCCTGAGCGGCGTTGCGAAACTGATGTTTATCCCCCTGACAATTACGATTGCCGTCGCGTTGTTCGGTTCGTTCTTTGTGTCGAGGACCGTCACGCCGCTGATGTGCCTGAACTTTCTTCCGCCCGAAAAGCATCTCGACCGCGCTTCACAGAAATTCTCCGATCGGATGCGCGTCAGGGCTCACGACATGATCAATGTGCTGGATGACTGGTACGAGAAGAGGCTGCGTTGGGCCCTCGGCAACCGAAAGCCCATTATCATCGGCATTGTCGTCGTGTCGGCTCTCTCGATGATCCTGGTAAAATTTATCGGAACGGAGTTCTTCCCGGATCAGGACGAGGGGCAGTTCTCGCTGTCGATCAAGCTCCCGGTCGGCACTCGTGTGGAGCAGACCAGCGCGGTCGTACGGCAGCTGGAACTCATTCTGCAATCCAACATACCGGAAATTCAGGCGATGATTGCCGATGTCGGCGTGCCGCCATCGCGAAGCGGCAACACGATAGGGAGAAATTCGGGAAGCCACGCAGCAGGTATTCAAATCGCTCTCGTTCCACCCGAAAAACGAAAACGCTCGGTTTTCGAAATCATCAAAGCGGTGCGGCCGAAACTCAACAACATCCCGGGCACGACAGTCTTTATCACCCCCGGCGGGTTCCTGCGCTTCCTGTTGAATTTCGGTTCGTCCGCGCCGATCGACGTTGAGATCCGCGGCTACGATCTCGAGACCGGTTCGAAACTTGCTAAAGAAATTGCTGGGATTGTTCGCGCGACTCCAGGAGCGACCGACGTGCAGGTATCGCGCGAAGAGAACCTCCCCGAATTGCGGGTGAGGATCGACCGGGACAAGGCGGGAGCGCTTGGCATCAACGTGGCTCAAATCTCCAACACCATTACAACGTGCATTAACGGGTCTGTCGCATCGCTCTACACGGATCCGGTGACGGGGAACGTGTACAACATCCTGGTCCGCCTCAGTGAAGATTTTCGTTCGAACGTCGACGACTTGAAGAACATCGTCGTCACAACCGCGAACGGAGATCAGGTATTGCTGGGCAACATCGCGACGATTCAGAAGGCCGCTTCGCCTGTTCAGATCGACCGAAAGTATCAGCAGCGGTTGATTGAGGTGACGGCCAACGTTTCAGGCCGGGATCTCGGCAGCGTCGCTGCCGATATCGACGCCGGCGTGCGCAAGCTCACGATCCCTCCGGGGTTTGAAGTGAAGCAAACCGGAAATGTCGAGCAGCAGAAAAAGACTTTCCGCGACCTTGGGATGGCGTTCGCTCTTGCAATTCTGCTCGTCTATGTCGTCATGGCTTCTCAATTCCAATCGCTCATCGACCCGTTCATTATCATGTTCACCGTGCCGCTGGGCATTGTCGGCGTCTTCTGGATGCTCTTCCTCACCAATACGACGCTTTCCGTGACATCGTTCCAGGGGGTCATCGTTATGGTGGGGATCGTCGTCAGCAACGGGATCCTTCTTGTCGACTATACGAACCATCTGCGGATGAGGGGCGTGCCGCTTCACGACGCGGTGATCTCGGCCGGGAGGACGCGGTTGAAACCAATTCTTATGACATCGCTGGCTACCGTGCTGGGCCTGATCCCGATGGCCCTCGGCATCGGCGGCGAATCGACGCAGGCGCCGCTGGCGATTGCCGTTATCGGCGGCCTCACTGTCTCGACGACATTAACGCTCTTCTTCGTCCCCACACTGTACACGGTTTTCGAGGAACGGTTTAAGCGCGAACTGAAGTCGGGCGAGGAGGTGTTGAACTCGTGAAACAATTTTCTCTTTTTCGTTCGGCCATTCTGATTGTCTCTTTGTGTTCTCCTCTCGAAGCGCAACTGAGCGGCGCGTTCCCGCAAATTCTGACGCGCGAACAGGCGGTCGCGATGGCTCTCACCTACCATCCGTCTCTTCGCGGCGCGGCAGCTTCTACGCGTTCGGCGTCGGCCGGTGTAACGCAGGCACAATCGGGCTACTTTCCCGCGCTGAATGTTTCCGCCGGAGGCACCCGGACGGGAGGCGCCGCTCCCATCAACCCATCGTTTCCTGTCCGCATCCTCACCTACAATAATTATACGACGATCCTGTCGCTGCAGCAAACCCTGTACGATTTCGGAAAAACGGGGGGCAAGGTCTCCGCGAGCCAGGATTTGAGGGATGCCTCATTCACAGATTTTCAGGCAACACGGGACAGCGTTATCGCGAATGTCCAACTCGCCTATATCAATTTTGTTCAGGCAATACGATTGGTGAAGGTCGATTCGGAATCGGTTGCCCAGGCAGAAGAACATCTGAAACAGTCAAAAGCATTTTACACTGTCGGCACACGCCCGAAGTACGATGTGACGACTGCCGAGGTGAACCTCGCAAATGCCAGCGTCGCGCTGATCACCGGACGAAACCAAATGCGGATCGCCAAACTCCAGATGGAGAACGCCATCGGAATCCATTCCACAACACAATACTCTGTCCGCGATTCTCTTGAAACGCCGGCGTTCACCATGTCGTTGGATTCGGCAAAATCCGCAGCAAAAGATTCTCGCCCCGAACTTCATTCCGCGCAGGCGCGCTTTGCCTCAACTCAGGCATTGGTTTCGGCAGCGCGAAGCCAGCATCTTCCCACCGTTTCGCTCAACGGAGCGTGGACGTGGAGCAGTTTTGATTTTCCGCTGCAGAGCAAATGGAACGCCGGCTTCACGGTCAGCATGCCCCTCTTCCAGGGCTTCGCGATCTCTGCTCAGGTTGAGCAGGCAGAGGCGACCGTCGACGAAGCGCGCGCGGGCCTCGATCTTCTGACAGAGGGCGTCATGCTTCAGGTTGAACAGAATTATCTCTCCCTCAATGAGGCTCAGGAACGAATTGATGCGTCGGGCAAACTTGTCGTCCAGGCAAAAGAGAATCTCAAACTCGCCGAAGGCAGATACAATTCGGGCGTCGGTTCCCCAATCGAAATCACCGATGCACAGGTGACTCTCTCCAACGCACAGATCACGAACATCCAGGCCTTAGCAGATTACAACTCTTCCCTCATTCGTTTGCATCTGGCAATCGGCGTCATTGGGATGTGATTTCTCAGATTCACGCAGATTTCGCGCAGATGGCAGATTGCGCAGATCCCTTCCAGAATCCGGTTGGTTCGTTTGCATCGTGCCATAACTTTCGTTACTTTTCCTCTGCCGTCCCACGGCTACCACGACAACAACCTTTCGCCGCCACTCTATGAAAAAACACTTACTCATCTTCTTCATTCTCACCCTTGGCGCTTCCTCGCTTCATTCGCAATCGATCGAGGCTCTCCGGGCTCGAAATTATTCCGACCATTCCGCCCGCCATTCCGAAGAGTGGGTTCGCAACGGCGTCATCTACGAAATCTACCCCCGATCGTTTTCATCCTCAGGAGATTTTGCCGGCATAGAAAAGCGTCTGCCGGATCTGAACAAGCTGGGCGTCACGATTTTATGGCTTATGCCGATTCATCCCGTTGGCGAATTGCATCGCAAGGGAACGCTCGGCAGCCCATATTCCGTGAGAGATTACTATAGCATCAACCCGGAATTCGGGACGTTGGCCGATTTCCAGCGATTGGTTGCGCATGCGCACCGGCTCGGATTCCACCTTATCATCGACCTGGTGGCAAACCATACTTCATGGGACAGCAAGCTGATCATCGAACATCCGGAGTGGTTCGCCAAAGACTCCGCTGGAAATATCATTCCCGCAAATCCCGACTGGACGGACGTGGCAAAGCTGGATTACTCGCAGCCGGGGCTCCGCCGTTACATGATTGACATGATGAAGTACTGGGTTCGGGATATCGGCATCGATGGGTACCGGTGTGATGTCGCCGAAGCGGTCCCGACAGATTTTTGGGATGAGGCCCGTGCGGCACTCGACAGCATCAAACCGGTGATGATGTTGTCCGAGGGCGCGCGCCCGGATCATCATCTCAAAGCATTCGACCTTACGTACAGCTGGAATTTTTATGGACTCCTCGGCCGTCTTGTGAAAGGGGAAGGAGATGCTGCGGTGATCGACTCTGCCCTACATCGTGAGAGAGCTATCTTCCCCGCCGGCTCGCTCCGCATGCGTTTCAGCTCCAACCACGACGAAAATTCATGGGACTCGCCCGATGTCATAAAGCTCGGAAACGATGGAGCAATGCTCGCTGCAACTCTCGTCAATACACTTCCGGGCGTCCCGTTGCTCTATAATGGTCAGGAAGCCGGCAATGTGAAGAAGCTCCCGCTCTTTGAGAGGGATGCTATCGATTGGTCGCACGGAGCCGATTTTCTAAAGCTCTATACAGCATTGTTCGCGATTCGGAAAGTTCATCCTGCGCTCACCGGAAGAATGGTGCGGATCCGGACATCCGACGACGCGCACGTATATGCGTTCGCCCGCGTGTCCGGCTCTGACCGGATCATTGTCGCCTTGAATTTCAGCAAGGAGAGTTTCAACGGCACGATGAGCCTGCTGCCGCCGGAGATCATTCCATCCAATCATTTCTCCGCGGAAAATCTTATCGATGGCGCTTCGGAGACGGTTTCGCTCCCATCCTCGGGGGCTTTTCCACTATCTCTGCCCCCCCTGGGGTACAGGATACTGTCGATCTCACAAGACTCTCATTAGTTATCGCAAATTCCGACCATGGTACAACAAAGCGATCGGCTGGTTTCGCTCGATGCATTTCGGGGTGCGACGATTGCAGGGATGATTCTCGTGAACAACCCCGGGACCTGGAACGCAATCTATCCTCAGCTCGAACACGCAGAGTGGAACGGTTGGACGTTCACGGATTGGATCTTCCCGTTCTTTCTCTGGATCGTCGGCGTTGCAATGACGATGTCGTTCGCCTCGCGGCGCGAACGGGGGGTCGCGAGAAAGCAGATGCTGCTGCAGGTTCTCAGGCGCTTCGTGATCATTTTTGGCATCGGGCTTTTTCTCGCCGGTTTTCCTTCCTTCAACCTTTCAACGATCCGGATTCTCGGCGTGCTCCAGCGAATCGCGATATGTTATCTCGTTTCGTCGGTCATCGTGCTGTACGGCAAAGGTCTGCGGACACAAATCTACTGGCTCGCCGGTCTTCTTGTTTCCTACTGGCTGCTCATGAAGCTGGTGCCCGTCCCCGAGATCGGCACCGGTGTGATGGAGCGGGGAAGAAATCTCTCCGCATACGTGGACAGAATTTTTCTGACCGGGCATATGTGGGGGCAGACGAAAACGTGGGACCCCGAGGGAATTGTCAGCACTCTTCCTGCCGTCGCGACGACGCTGTTCGGAGTTCTCACGGGGCATTTCTTGAGGGGAAATCTTTCGAAAGAAGAAAAGGCCTCGTGGATGTTCGTCGCCGGCAACCTTCTTCTTCTCGCCGGCGCAATCCTCGACATGTGGCTTCCCATCAACAAAAGCATCTGGACAACATCCTACAGCATCTTCATGGCGGGATGGGCGCTGGTCTGTTTTGCAACATTCTATTGGCTCATCGATGTCAAGGGATATAAACGATGGCCAATTCCGTTTCTGATCCTCGGCATGAATGCGATCACAATCTATTCGTTCTCCGAATTTTTCGGGAAATTGTACACGTCGGTCATCGTCTTCCGCCAGGCGGACGGCACAGAGACGTCGCTCCAGGAAATGATCTTCAAATCGCTTTTCCAGCCTCTCGCGAGCCCGGTGAATGCGTCGCTGATGTTCGCCGTTTGCTACCTTCTTTTTATTTTTTCTATTGCGTGGATCATGTGGAAGAAAAAGTGGTTCGTCAGGGTTTGACAACAGTCTCTATATCGTCTCTCCAGGTTTTTTCAACCTTCAACCTTGCGAAGGTTTTCCTCTAAAAGCACGTCAATGAAAGAATCATCGGAGAATCTGTCTAAACAAACCTTCGCAAGGTTTCTCACAACAACCGTCAGAGCCTTGACTTTGAAGGTTAAAATGAACAAATTTTTGAAGAATGTGGTACATGTTTCCCGTCTGGTTTCATTCCCGCTCTAAGGAGGCATTCATGGCGACAGAATCCAAAGAAAGTATCGGTTTACAGTGGAAGTGGATTGGCATAGGGACGGTTGTCGGCGTTGTGCTGGCGACATTCCTCTTCCAGATCATGTCGGATATGTTTCACACGTTTTATATTCCGCTCTTCATCGGCTTGCTCTCGTTTGTGATCATGGGTATCGTCATCGGATACAAATCACCCGGATACACCATCAAAGAGCCGGCGATCGGCGGAGTCTTCGCGATGATTCTCACTCTGGCCATCCTTCATTATGTTTTTGATTACACTCCGCCCGAAGGACAAATGATCATCGCTCCGTTTCTCGGTTTTCTCCTATCGCTTGTCGGCGGATGGGTTGGTGAAGAGTTGCAGGGTTCACAGCAGCGTGCGGCCGATAGCAAGACGATTGCCGGATTGGAGTGGGCGTGGGTCATCGCGGGAACCGTGATTGCCTTTATCCTGAACAATATTTTTGTGTACGGATTGTTTGCGATTCTCCGATTCGGCGTAGCGGGCATTTTGATTTCACTCGCTGCGAGCTTCATCGTCGCCGGAATTATCGTCGGCTATAAATCGCCGGGGGTTACCATCAAAGAAGCTGCGCTGGCGGGCGTGCTTGGCGTCATCCTGAATTTCTTCTTTATCTATTACGGCCTCGGCGCCATCACCATCCTCGATACCGAGTTCATCGTGATCGGGCTGACGGGCGGGTTTATCCTCTCGTTCGTGGGTGGATGGATCGGAGAAGAGATGCAAAAACGGAAGGAAGCAAAAGCAAAGTAGTTTTTTCACAGAATGTCTCTTAACGAAAAGAGGATCCATACGATGTATGGATCCTCTTGTATTTTCAGGCGGTCGAAACGAAAATGCGCCGGCTTCTCTACCGTTTTGGCGGTTTCGGCAGGTTCTTTGTCAGGGCGTTCATGATGCCTCCCGACCGTTTCTTCTCCGAAACTTTTTGGAGCGGGGCGCTGTCGTGCTGCTTGTTCACGAACACCTGCTGGCCGATGGCAAGAAGGTTGAAGACGAAATAATAAAGGTTCAATCCCGACGGCAGGCTGTTAAAGAGAAGCGTCATCATCACGGGCATCATCCAAACCATCGCCTTTTGGCGCGGGTCGTTCACCGTCATTTTCTGCTGGATGAACATCGTGATGCCCATCATCAATGCCAGCCCGCTGATATTATGAAGGCCGAAGAGCGGGAGCGTGAACGGGAGATCGACAAAAACATCCGGCACCGAGAGATCTTTGATCCACCAGACAAAACTCGCCTGACGCAATTGAATGGAATTTGCAAAGAGGGCGTACAACGCGTACAGGATCGGCATCTGCAGAAGCAGCGGCAGGCACCCGCCGGCCGGATTGACGCCGTAATCCTTATACAGCTTCATAATCTGGATGTTCATCTGATTCGGATCGTCTTTGAACTTCGTCCGGATCTCTTCCATCATCGGCTGCAGGGCCTGCATCTTCTTCATCGACTTCATGCTGCTGCGCGTCAACGGATGAAGGGCGAGCTTGATGATGATGGAGAAGAGAATAATGACGAGCCCGTAGTTCGAGATGAACATGTGCAGAAGCTTGAAGAGCGGAATAAACAGGTACACGGTGATCGGCCGAATCCACGACCAGCCGAGGCTCATGATGTGTTCGAGCCCGCGGTTGTAGCTGTTGATGATGTCGTAATCAAGCGGCCCGAGAAAGAGCGTGAACTTTGAGATTTCCTCGGCGCCGTTTTTGTAGGGAACCTTGAGCCCGATGGAGTAATGCTCGACGATTCCGTGGTCGGGGGCGGCGTCGCACCGTCCTTCCATGTATGCGCCGTCAGCCTTTTTGTCGTCGGAGAGCAGGACGACGGCGAAATATTTATTCCGCGTTGCAACCCAATCCGTCGTGCCGCTTGTATTGGAGACCGGTGTCTCTCCGGGTTTCGATGCGTCGATCGTCGCGACTTCACCGCCTGCAAACGAATAGGCCTGGGCTTGTCTCGATTCGTCCACGCTGTTGTGTTCCAGGTATGGAAGTCCGCTTTCCCAGATCACCTGGTACTCGTAGTTCGCGATGATGTCTTCCATCCCTGTCAGCTTCACGCTGACGTCGAGGGCGTACGAACCGTTTTTAAATCGAAGTGTTTTTACCACACGGCCGTTTCCCGCCTTCAGCACGAGATCCAGCGAATACTCATCTTCGCCTCGCAGGAAGACAGATCCCCCCGGGGGAATGACGGCCTCGAAGAAGAGTCCTTTTGTATTGACGAGTTTGCCGTCGGTCGTGCTGAAGAGAAGGCTGAAATCGCCGGCGGTCGAATTCTCCACAAGCTGAACGGGGCGCTGATCCCACGTTTTGTAATTCTTCAACTCAAATCTTCGGATGACCCCGCCGCGCGTCGAGATCTCTGCGGTGTAGAGGTCTGTTTCAACGGTGACGATGTCTTCCCTGCCCACGGCAGAATGAGCGAAGAACTTCCCGAGGGAATCTCTGGGCGAAAGATCCTGACTCTCAGCCGCATGTTCGACCGCCGCCTTGGGGGCTGCGGGCTTCGATGAAAGCACAGAATCTTTTTGCTGTTCGCTTGCCTGCTTGCCGTTCAGCTGCTGCGGCGACGGACGGGGCGAGCTCCACCACATCCATGCCATCAGGACGACGGCAATGAGGATGAAACCGAATGTTGTTTGCTTGTCCATTTACACCATGCTCCAGATCGAACTTAGTTTTTCCGTTTTAGTGTACGGGGTCATAACCGCCTTCGTGCCACGGGTGACATTTCGCAATTCTCCGCATGGCCAGCCAGCTCCCCTTCCACGCGCCGTGTTCTTTCAACGCGTCTATCGCGTATTGGGAACATGTGGGATAGAACCTGCATGAATTAGGGGGCAGGATGGGAGAGATGAGCAATTGATAGAGGCGGACAATTCCGATAAAAAGGCGACTCATGGCGAGGGCTTATACCAGAGAGATGATTTTTGCAAGAACTTCGGTCAACGCACCTTCAACAGCCGTAAACTTCATTTTTCGAACATCTGCGCCCCGCAGGACTTTAAGTATCAGAACCAGATCAATATCCAGATCTTTATGTTGGGCCGCCGCGTTGATTCCGGCCTTGTTCAGCCGGAACGCTTCACGCATCAATCTCTTGAGCCGGTTCCTGTCAACGGCGAGAGGCACGTCTTTCTTTGCTACGGCAAATCCTGCCCGAACAGTTGGTGCTCCGTTTTCTCTTTGCTTCTTTTTGAAGTAACACCTGAGTCCCGGACCCTGAACGAACTCCCCGCTTTTGAGAATATCCGAAAAAACGGAATAGCCGCGAAGGATTTCAGATTTATGAAGTGTGTTGTGCACACCCGATACCTTTATTGTCGGTCAACCGCGCGGCAAGGATACAACAACAAATAATCAACGCGTACTGATGACTGGCTACTTCTCGTCGCTTACTGTCAGCTTATGCCGTCCCTTCGCCCGCCGCCGGCTCAGCACTTTGCGGCCATTTTTTGTCGACATTCGTTCCCGAAAGCCGTGAGTATTTTTACGTTTGCGTTTGTGGGGCTGGTACGTACGTTTCATTGAGGGTCTCCGGATGCATGGCAAACAAAAAAGGGTTGCCGTTTCTGAGGCAATCCTTTTCTTCCGATTCAATCGCACGGAATTGTATCAACATATGAAAATTAGGGCTGATATACAAGAAATATTTGCCTTGCATTTTGGCGGCTATTCGCATTGTTCATACGGATTTGGCCAGGTTTTGTTGGGAATGTGTACTGCAATCTCCATTTTCTTCGGTTGTGTATTCCTTAGACATTTGTTACATTTTCGCATGGGGTGGGTGGGATCTTCGCAAGACATTCAATTCTTCCTCAAGCTCTCATCTGAACCTCATTAACGCGCTTTCACCTTTGTGTCGTCAGCTGCTAGAATTTGTTGCGGGTGTTTTTTATTCTGAAAATCCTGCAAAGTCCGCCTTGCCTTCAGGAAGGAATCTCCTATCATGAAAACACTCATTCTTCTCATCGCCCTCGCAATTCCACAGCTTATCTTCTCTCAGGATCGAATGCAATACTCCATCCAGCAAGGGAAGCCTCCGGTTGTGAAAGGCCCCGCTTCTGTATCAATCGCACCGAGCAAGGTGGCCAGCCAGGAGTGGAAGTTCTTCGATGGGAATACAATTCAGTGCACCATCAACAGCGCCGGCCCGTACTGCGATTACCTGAGAACCAATTCCTCCGGTCTTTTCTGGCCAAAGGGGAGCAATAAGACTGCGGTATATACCGCTGGCATTTGGATCACAGGTATTCACCGTCCGAC
>CAYLMV010000033.1:0-36442 GCA_964384415.1 uncultured Chitinophagaceae bacterium
CGACGTTTCCCCCCGCTGAGGCAAGGGGATTCTCCGAGATGAAGCTGCCCAGCACCAGAAGGGCGAAGACTTGTTTATTGAGTTCCGATTCCTGGGTATTCAATTCAGTGAGTTTCGCGAACACGGTTCCGTTCAACGCCCCCTGCTGATCAGGAGGAAGGTCGAGTTTAAAATGAATTTCGGGCCTCGTCAGTTTTCCTTTCATCATGAGGTAGACCTGGATAGGAAGCTGCTGCTTGTACTTGTTCCTTTCTTCCTGGCTGATCCCGGCAAGCTGATCCTGGATGAGTTCGAGCGCCGAAGCTTTCACCGTATACATTGCGGTGATATCGACGTCGGCTTCGGAAGGCAAACCGTACCACGTAAGACTGCTCCCCTTTTCTATGGCGAACTCTCTCTTGACAAAGTCCCCGAAAGAAAGATCGTACGACCCGTTCACAATGTCATAGCGGCCCGTGAGCGTGAGCTTCCCGCTCGGGTCGATCGTAAAGCTTAACGTTGCCTCGCCCTGGATCACCAGCGAATCTCCCGCAACAGGATCGATGAGTATTCTGAGCTTTGAATCTTTGTTGATGGAGAGATTTGAACTAAGGTCCATGGAAGAGGTCTTCGTCGCCGCCGTGTCTTTGTCCGTTCCGAGATCCTTCCGGGTGAGAATAGAATTTGGTACTGCATGAATGTCGACAAACTTTACAATTCCCCGCCGCTCTTCGACGGCAAGATCAGATTCCGGCAGTACGATCGCAAGATTGGTCCCTTTGTCCAACTCAGCCTGCATCGTGATAATCGGCCTCTTTTCGTCGCCCTTCACAGAAAGATCGCTGTCGAGAATCACAACTCCGTAATAGAGAGCATCCCGGCTTGCCGGTTTATTCAAGAGCAGGAATTTGACCGTATGAAGTTGAAAATCATACCCGAAGGTGCGGTAGTCTTGGGTGAGGAGGCGGCCGCTCAACGACGCTTTGTTGCCGAGCGTATCGACGAGGTTGAATGACCGGAGTTCGACTCCTTTTCCGTCAAGTTCTACGTCGCCGTTGGCAAGACGCAGGTACGTATCCAGAAAGACCGGGGTGAAGGCGACATCGGCAAATTTCAAAGTTCCGCTCACGGAGGGTTTCGTTGTTGTCCCCGTCACGTGCAGGCCGCCGGTCATCGTTCCGGAGAGACGCCGCACATTTCCAAACGTAAACGGCTCAACGCTGGCAAGATTTACTTTTGTAAAATCACACATGAGATCCAGCTTGTCGCCGCCCGCTTCGCTCTCGTATTTTCCCTCCATACCAATCTGGTTCCCGTTCCCCGAAATACCCAGGCTGACGGCGTACACATTCCCGGTCTGATTGTCTGCCTTCAGGGAGATGTCTCCGACATGTCTTTGACCAAAAATGAAATCCTTGATGGCAAGGTCGGAGGTAAATGCCATCTTATTATCCGTGTTTTGAAGGACAACATTCCCTGTGATAACTCCGCCAAGCAGTCCGGTGTCGCGCTCAACAATCCGGGCTAACGTGGCAAGGTCGAAATTTGCAAAGTCAATCCGCAGCGGAGGCCGCTGATCTCTTTCGTTGGTGCTGTTGAAAGAAAGCGATTGTTGACCGCCTCGCAGGACTACGTCATGAGCGACAAACTGATTCTTGCCAAAGAAAAGAAAATTGTCGGGGGAAACGCTCCACGCGGTGTTCTGAAACATGACTCCATCCTGATTGAACCGAAACCTGCAGCCGTCCGGAACGCAGCCGAACGCGCCGGCGAGGAGCATCGCGGTGTAGCCGTCGTTGCGGGTACTCTTCAAAAATACGTCAATGCTGTCGTGACCGGCCTTTCCGCCGAAATCAAGATTCGTAATCCTGATCGTCGAATCACTTATTGAACCGACCTTCACATCCGCCTGCAATGCGTCGGCGTCCGAGGTGACCTTCACGGCGATGCTGTCGACCGCAAAATCGCTGTACTCGAATCTGGGGACACGAAGATCTACGTTCATACTCATGCTGCTGCCGGAGTACGCTCCTTCAATTGTCCCCGCGGTGAGTTGGTGAAGGTCCGGGAAAAACACGTCGGTGAGGATCGCCGGATCCCGAAGAGTGGCGCGGAAAGTAAAAGCCTTGGTCCCGAAGCCGATCGCCTTGTCATCCTTCTTTGGGGCGAAGTAGTGGGCAAAATATCCTCTCAACATGGCCGGCAAATCTCCCGGAGCGATCGATCCGTTGTAATCGGCTTCAAGAATCGACGACTCGATGGTGAGGTGAGATTGTCCGTCCTTCGTCACCGAAGCGTACACAAGAGAATCAATGACATGCCGTTTTTCATTTTTGATGATCACGACCTGCCGCGCGCCGATGGTTCCGTTGAGATCATTGATGCTTTGGCCTCTAAGATCGGATGAGAAGATACCCGCCACCCGAATATCTTCAGGGGTAAGGTTGAGCCGTCGCAAGTCAGCGCCTTTAAGATCCAGCGTGAATTTGTACGTCGGGTTCTCGCCGCCAGCGTTGATCGTCCCCTTGAACGTCAGGGCAATGTTGGAATCTTGAATTGCTGCTTCGCCGGCAAACATTCTCGGCCCGGCCGTCCCGCGGATGGAGAGTCCTCTGTACGGATATCCCTTCACAACAGCTTCTTCTACCTGCACGTCCACATCGGCCTTCATATCGTCCATTGTCAGCCCTGAACCAACGGCAGATGCTCTCATCGAAACCGGGCCGAATGTTTCCGGATTGTTCAGCAGCGAACCTAGATCAAAGTCTTCCACGCTGACATCTGAAGTCCATCTGCTGACATCTGCTCCGGCGCCTTTGCCGGAACTCAATTTGACATTCGCATTTACGGCTCCAATGCTTGTCGCGACGGCTGCAGAGGCCGAAAAGTTCTTCATTGTTCCCTTGAATTTTCCGCTCACGTTCATGGAGACGGGGAGAGCGATGCTCTTTGGAATGAGCGAGTCGACGACAAGCCTGTTGATATCCTGGCGGGTGGAAGCGAATCGCTGCAGACTTATTTCATACTCCGCGGTCTTTGCTGACGGAAACCCCCGGATCGCTCCGCTGAGGTTCACTTCGGTTGAATCCCCCGCCGCAACCTGCAGTTCTTCTACCTGCAAGTCTCCGATGAGGCCCGAAAGTTTGGAGGAGAATTTTATTTGCGCCCCGGGAGCGTTTTTGATCGGAAGAGATGGAACAAAGAGAAGCAAATCTGCAATTGCCAGGGAGGATTCGCTGATGGTCGCTTTGACTTTCACCGTTCCTGCAAGGCTTTTAAGTTCAGCGATGGAAGAGTAGTTCAGGAGAACATCCTGTCGGATGCGGCTTGCACCGGTTTCAATTGTAAAATCCCTCAACCGCACATGAATACTGTCGAGCAGAAATCCGCCGGAAAGCTCACGCAACTCGATATGCGGGTTCGCCCGGAAAGAGGTGTGGCCGAAATCTGCGGCCAGACGGTTTTCGCTGTAATAGAGGTTGTCGGCACGCATCGAAATGCCATCAAGCCGGAGATGGTTTGGATCGATACCGTTCGCCATGACCGCTCCCAGAACATCATAGCGGACATTGTTATTGCTGAAGCGCAGATGATCGAGACTGATAATCCATGGCGATGCATCGGAGCCCGACTGTTCGGTATTCGCATTGCTCCCCTTTGGCTGAAGAACGGCAACGTTTGTGTTTTCCAGTGATACTAGCTTGACGGCGATACGGTGAGAGGGAAGATCGATTTTTTCCGCAAGAAGATTCAACGACCCCACATCGGCAGTATATCGTTCTCCGTCTACGAGATTCTGGTAGTTGAAGTGAATATTCTTGAGCGAGAGGGAGGCGAGCCCCAAGTCGGTTGCAGCAGATTGCGATGTGTCGGGAGGAGAGTCTCTCGTGTGCACAATACTGCCTGTCGTATTGGCGAGGGTTATCTCATCGACGCGATATTGCTTCCTGCCGATATCGAACTTTTCCATCGATGCGTCCAAAACCCCAAGATGAAGGCGCACGTTCAATCCGCTCACCTCGTCATCGTAGGTTCCCTGGAGATTGTTCACATGTACCCCGCCGAATCGCAGTTCCCAGGATGGCCCCGTTGATGTGTCGGGCCGGTCGTTGTGAGCGGTCGATGGGGGGCTGAGCGCATCCAGGATAAACTGAAAATTGAAATTGCTGTCCGGCAGAGTCCGCGTGATGTGGGTTGTGAGGGAGTCGATCCGGATGTTGGTCAGATTGATATGGTGTGAGATGAGTCCGAAAAGGTTTACATCCACCGCAAGAGTTTGGAACGATAACAGAGTATCCCGCTTCGGGCCTTCAACAAAGACGTCGTGCAAAGCAACAAAGTGGGTGAAGGCGATATCGATGGACCCTACTTCTATGCGAGTGTGAGTCTTTTCTGTTATCGATGCGACCACCTTGCGGGCAATATAGCGCTGCACTCCGGGGACCTGCAGAAGTGCCACGGCGAGAACGAGCAACGCTAATGTGCCGGCAAACATCCACAAAACGACCTTGATGGATCGGCGGAAGTATTTATTGAACTTATGCTCTTTCAAATAGATTCCACAAAAGTGAACCTCCTGCCATTTGGCACGCACACAGTAAATGATCAAGCGTTATCGGAAGGCGGCCATGAAACCGAGGGACGCGCACAACGGCGCGTCTTCTCCGCTGAGTTACATAGCGGCTGTGGCCGGCGAAATTATCGGACGCATCTTCAATCCACGAATAAGCGGCCGGCTGAGTTACTCCATCTGTTATCTTTGAACTTCGGCAACGGATTTCAGAAATGAATAGGATCTCACCAATTCCTCAAATGAAGGAAACGCGAGCTCGAACTCCTTTTTACTCGTAGCGGTAAGTACAAGTAGTACCGTGATGGGCTTTTCGTCGATGTAGGCAACGGATTCATAGTTTGAATAGAAAAATAGTCTGACGATGGCATTCTTTTTATCCTTCGTCTTTAGCTCCGGAGAGATCTTGATCATGACGTTGGGATAGTTTGCCTTGTACTGCAAGACCTCGGAATAGATGAGTTTTTCCGTTGTTTCGTGTCCGTCCGATTCTTTGCTGACAGTGTATGCATACATTACCGCGGGCGAAGTTTTCCATCCCCCTCCCCTCGGATAAAAAACTGCGTACAATCCCTGATTCATTCCGCTTGAATTGTCGAGCACCCACCCTTCCGGCGAGGTGAGAAAGAAGGCGTTGTTGTTTCCATAGATTATCCCGCCCCCCTGCCGGATAGAATCGGAGCTTGATCTTTGCCCATAGGCAAAGGAAAAGAGAAGGCAGCTCAATAGAATTATTCTATAAGACATACATTGTCCCTTTCACATCTGTCGCTGCTGCAGGTTTGAGCTGCCCCCATTGTTACTTGCTCAGATCCTTTTGTCGCGTTGCTTTGACACCGGTTAAAACGGCGATGCCCACCAATACAATCGAACACGCCACGATCCATGGGGCAGGAACATGCATGAGTACGGCGACATAGATCAATCCGCCAATGACGATTAAGAATCCAGCGACGTAAAGGCCATAGGACATATTATTTCCTTCTCGTTAGTTCTTGCATCTATGTTCGCGCTTTAGCACAGGGAAGGTGAGGCACATTCTTCCAACAGCACTAAGGCCGATGTTTAGTTTTTCTGTGTGCACCAGAAAAGACGCACGTTCATCGAACCGCAATCGTCCGATGATGCGATCCGATCGGGGTGATCACATTTTCATAGCACGTCAATGCTTTGTCTCAGCAGGACTCAGAGACCAAGGCGGGTTGAAACAACTGGAGAGAAGCCTGTCCCGGCGGTTATCGAGCGCGTATCGCTCCCGCCACCGACGAGGCCTTCTGTTTTCCCTTGTCAACCAAGTCCAAAGCGCCTTTCTTGACGTTCTCGTATGCCTCTGTCGTGGCATCGATGTATTCATTAAGATTCTGCTGCACATCTTCGGCGCCGTCAATCCCCTGCCGGGCGATATTCTTGCGCGTCAAAGACCCTTTTGCCGGAGCGAACAGCATTCCGAGCACTGCCCCGGCGGCTACGCCGGCGACCACTCCCAGCACTACTTTTCCTGAACTCATCTTCTCACCTCTATAGAATGTTGTTGAAATATGTACCGCCGGCACAATAACCGGCTTTCGACGAAAAACGGAAAATCATATCACACATGGTATGAATCTCGAAGCCATCTTATAGTCCACAATTCAAAGTAATCAAACAGTAACACCGCCCATGGAGAGACAAGTTCAACCTCGGCTTTTTTCGGGATCATGAGACATTCGGCGGGGAGAATAATGCGGTCTCGGTTCAATTCTCTGCGTCACGACCCGCATTGCGCCTGAACTCGGAATAATGTTAGACCCAAAACGCATTGTGTACAACCGGGTGAACTCAGCCCCAAACAGTACGATCTGGGAAGAATAATACGTCCACGTCATGATGACAACGAGCGAACTTGCCGCGCCGAAGGTTGAGCCTATTGCACCGTGACCGAGGTACAAACCGATAAGAAACTTTCCGATAGAGAAGAGGAGCGAGGTCACGCCTGCCCCTACCCAGACATCCTCCCATTTCAAAGTCGCCGCCGGAATGAACTTGAACATACAGGCGAAGATGACGGTGATACCGGCAAATGAGATTATGAAATCAAGCATACTCACCAGACCAGGCAGAATTGCCAGCAGACTGCTCAGATAGCTGCTCATCGCCGCCAGAACCGCGCTCAGCACGAGGGACACCAGGAGAAGAAACCCTATTCCAATGATCATGGCCATCGAGAAAAGCCGGTCCCGAAGAAAGGCATGAATCGTTCCCGTCGGTTTTTCCTTGACGTGCCAGATAGAATTAAGCGAGTCGCGCAGCTGCACGCATACCGCCGATGCACCGAGAAGCAGCATGATGACGCTGCAAATAGCTGCCGGCACGGTTGAGCCGGATTTGTATACGCTGGTGATGAGGCTTTGAACAAACTGTGCCCCTTCCGTTCCAACCAATCCGCGGATTTGAATAACGAGATTTCCGCTCGCCGCTGCCCGGCCGAAACCGAAGCTCGAAAAGACCAGCGCGAGAATCAGAAGCGGAGAGATTGAGAATACTGTATAAAACGACAGTGCCGCGCCTTGCTGGCCGATGTTGTCAGCATCCCAGGCAATCGCGGAATCCTTCAAGAGCAGCCATATTTTCTTAAAGCGAAGAGGTTTCATAGGAATCAAATATCCTGATGACGCTGTAAGTAGATAGCGATCCCCTCACTGAGATGAAATAGATCTAAAGCACGATAAAGGGATTAATCCATTTTTCGGCGAGTCGATGCCATCATTCCCAGGACAACGCGTACTTGATGCGTGGAGGCATCATCAACGAGGTCCAGGCGCACCCGATCTCCGGGCTCAGGCGGTTTTTGTGCCACACCGTCAAGGGTCCAGCTGGCGATTCCATAGTTGACTCCATCCGGGTTTTCGACCTGTATTTCGTATCGTGCGGAACGGTGGCGATATGATATCCCGAAATCCTTCCACGATTTCGGAATACACGGATCAAAATAAAGCGAGGCCCCTTGCAACCGGAACCCGAGTATCCATTCAAGGCCTGCACGGTACAACCATCCGGCGGATCCGGTGTACCACGTCCATCCGCCGCGCCCGACATGCGGCGGCTCGGAGTAGATATCGGCACAGACGGCGTATGGTTCCACTTTGTAGCGTTCGACAGCGGCCGGAGTAGTCGAGCGATTAATTGGATTTATGATTGAGAAAACTTCGGCAGCTTTGTCTCCGTCTCCGAGCATTGCAAATGCAATGGCCGACCATACCGCACCGTGCGTGTATTGCCCGCCGTTTTCTCGGATTCCAGGAGGATATCCTTTGATGTATCCGGGCTCGAGCGGGGTGTGATCGAACGGCGGAGTGAACAGGAGCACTAATCCGTCGGCCCGGCGGATAAGAAGTTCATTCACCGCCCGCATCGCTTTGGCCGCATGAGATGCTTCTGCAACGCCGGAAATTACTCCCCAAGACTGGACAATTGAGTCAATTTGACACTCCTCATTGGCTGCTGAGCCGATCGGCGTGCCATCATCATAAAATCCCCGAAGGTACCAATCTCCATCCCATGCATTTTGTTCGAGAGACGATTTCAATTTCGCAGCATGTTCCAGCCATGCCTTCTCGCGCACCAGTTCTCCGCGAGCTTTTGCTATTGGAGCAAAGGCCGAAATTGTAGCATGAAGGAACCATGCAAGCCACACGCTTTCTCCTTTTCCAGCTGCGCCGACTTTACTCATTCCGTCGTTCCAGTCCCCCGTCCCAATCAGCGGCATCCCATGGGCGCCGCATTGCAGGCTCCTGTCTAGCGCCCGAGCGCAGTGCTCGAACAATGTTGCTTCATCGCCAGACACCATCGGCTGAAAGAACGAATCGGATTCTCCGGCCCGGAGGACGGGTCCTTCGAGATAAGGAATCCGTTCGTCCAGCACTGCGAGATCGTTCGTTACTCCGGCATATTGGGCGACCGCAAACGGCAGCCACACCGGGTCATCGGAGATCCGGGTCCTTACTCCCCTGCCCGAAGACGGGAGCCACCAGTGCTGGAAATCTCCTTCGATGAACTGTCGAGCCGCCGCGCGCAGAAGATGTTCCCGAGTCAGCTCCGGCTTCGATACGACAATTGCCATTCCATCCTGAAGTTGGTCGCGGAATCCGTAAGCCCCGCTGGACTGATAAAACGCAGAGCGCGCCCAAACGCGGCACGCGATCGTTTGGTACAAGAGCCAGCGATTGAGAAGGATGTCCATTGAACGATCGGGAGTCCGTACTTGCACTGCCCCCAGGGTGTCGTTCCAAAATGATTTTATTGAATGAAGCACATCATCCAGCGGGAGAGAACGAAACCGAGAAATAAGAGCCTGCGCATCCTCATAAGCGGCTGATTCGCCCAAAAAGAAAACCACTTCCGTTTCGCCGCCGGGCTTGAGGTCAAGACGTGTTTGCATAGCACAGCATGGATCGAGTCCGGCGCCGACACGGTTAGAGAGTGATTGTCCTCCACTGAGGGCAGATGGATGATCGATGGTACCATTCCGCCCCAGGAATTCCTTACGGTCGCCCGTCCAGCTCGTTTGGCGTCCTGCGAGATCGGCAAATGCCACGCGATCGCGATACTCGGTTCTCCACGGGTTCCGGGCGAACATCGCACCCGTCACGGTATCGATTGTCGTCGAGATGTACGGAGCGGAGGCGTCGCGTGATGCGGCAAGTACCCATTCCACGTACGCGGTGACCGAGAGACGCCGGTGACGCCTCGATTTGTTCTTGATCTTCAACCGTGAGATCTTGATCGAGGCATCGGTTGGAACATACTGTGAAAGCTCAACGGCAATATCGTGGGACGCGTGTTCAAAGCGGCTATATCCCTGCCCGTGTCGTGCCACATAAACACCGCCTTTCTCCCGGATCGGAAGCGCCGTTGGTGTCCAGAGAGATCCGCTTTCGTCATCCCTGATAAAGAAGACTTCGCCCGGCATATCGACAACCGGATCGTTGGACCAGGGAGTGAGCTGGTTTTCCCGGCTGTTCATGGACCAGGTGTAGCCGCTCCCCTCTGCTGAAACCTGAAAGCCGAACGACGGGTTGGCTATCACGTTAATCCATGGGGCCGGTGTACATTGGCCGTTTTTTAATACTGTGAGATATTCTAAGCCGTCCTCGGTAAAACCGCCCAGCCCATTGGGGAACTCAAGGGCAGGCGCCGGGGAGACAGTTTCCCGACGAACGTCTCCGGTTCGCACCGTCGTCAGCTTATCTTTAACCCAATCTTTTGCGTTGAGCGGAAACAATGCCCGCCGCTGCGATGGAGCAGACTCGATGCCATCCGTGGTGCTAAGCTGTTCGGAGAGGGTGCCGCGGCGGCTGAGAAGCACCGCGCGCGCCGCGCTCTGGAGCAGCATGCGGACATCGAGGGAAATGAGATCCGCGCGAAGAACAAAGATGTTTCCTCTCGCGCGTGCCTGCTCGGCTTGAGGCCGGAGCTGCGATTCATTGGTTCTCAGGATAGTTTCCAGCCCGTTGTGAAGTTCCATGGTGTAGGTTTGGGCTTCTTCATTGAGAATCACAAGATCAACATCAAGCAGCTTCATCCGCCAATATTCGTGCGCCCTCAGGAGCTGCCTCACAATCTCCAAATCCGCCAGTTCATCGATGCGGACAAGAACAATGGGCAAATCACCGGAGATGCGGTGAACCCACAACGCAGACTGTCCGTTCTGGTTTCTCTTGAGCACTTCGGAGGGAGGCCGAAGCGAAGGGTCTGAATAGAGAACATGGCTGGCAAGATGTTGGAAGAGGTGAGCTTCTTCTGTGCCGACTCCCAGGTGACGCAGCTGTACCTGCGCTTGTGTCCATGCGAGAGTGACAGCGCGCTCAAATGCAGTCGAGTCGTGGTGCTTGTCGGCCAGGTCCAGCACTTCGGCGCGCGACGGCGCAACCATGGTCCAGAAGGCAACGCGAGCCGTGGTTCCAGGGAGAACCCTCACACGGCAGCGGAGGCTGAAAATCGGGTCGAGCACGGTGCCGGTCGAGTTGGAGAGCGGCTTGCCTTCCATTACCGCGATTGGCGAGCGAAGCTGATGACCGCGGCCGATGAAGCGGGCACGGTCGGTCTCGTACTGAAGATCTCCGACGATTTCCCCCTCTATCACAGCAAGGTGAGCCGCCCAGATTTCAGGCTCTCCGGTCGATCGACGCCGACGTGTCGCGAGAAGAGTGCCGACCTCGGCGACAAACTCAGTTTGAACAAACAGTTTCGAGAATGCTGGATGTGTCGTATCTGAAGCGGGCTGCGTCAGAACCACTTCTGCGTACGAAGTCAATTCGATTTCGCGAACCCGGCTTCCAAAATTGGAGATCGAAACGCGCCGTACCTCGGCATCGCTCTCGGGGGAGACCGCGACTTCGAGAACGGTCGTCAAAGCTCCATCGTGGCGGGTAATTTCAACCCGATCTTCCGTAAACTCTACTTCGTAACTATCCGCCTCTGCGCCGGTCGGCTGGTACCCCGCCGACCAGACGTTTCCGTTTTGGGTATCCCGCAAGTAGATATAGGAACCCCACGAATCGCATGTTACGTCTTCGCGCCATCTGGTGACAGCGACGTCTCGCCAGCGGCTGTATCCCGATCCCGCCCCGGTGACCATGACGGCATAATTGCCGTTCGAGAGAATGTGTGTTCGGGGCACGCGCGAGTGAGGCGAATGGAATCTGCGGTATGTCGGAGGAATAAGATCCCGGACGTTTTTGGTTGCATTGACTTCCTCTGCCCGGGGTCGCGCGACGGCGACATCACGCGGAGTCCGTTCCTGCAGCAACAATTCAGTCGCCTGTATCATCGGCTCGGCATGAAAGCGCGTGCGCATGACACCGTCGAGCAGTGCATCGCCAATCGCGACAAGGGTCATCCCCTGGTGATGCGCCATATAGGCGCGTACAATTGCGACCGGTTCTCCTTCCTGACGATGCGAGGGAGTGTAGTCCAGCGCTTCATAGAAACCGTACTTGCCGCCCCCCCCTGCTTCACCGAGACGGCCATAGTTTTCCGCAGCGGCTCCCGGATCTACCATCGCGGCGAGCGCGGTGGCATACGGCGCGATGACGGCATCTTCGCTGAGACCCCGCTTCAGTCCCAACCCCGGGACTCCGAAGTTTGAATACTGATACGTAAACTCGAGATCGCGCACATTGTACGCCGATTCCGAAACACCCCAGGGAACGCCGAGCTCGCGGCCGTACTCTATTTGCCGGCGAACGACAAACCGGATTGTCTGTCCGAGCAAACTCTCTGCGGGCGTGCGCATGACAAGGGATGGCATCAGGTATTCGAACATCGATCCCGACCATGAAACTAACGCGGACCCCCGGTCAACCGGAGTGAGCGAACGACCGAGGTGAAACCAGTTTCGGACCGAGATATCTCCTTTTGCGATCGCAACGAAACTCGCCAGACGCGCTTCGGACGCGAGCAGATCATAGCATCCCGGATCCAGTGTGCCGTCGGCAACGCGGTAGCCGATCGAGAGAAGCTGCCTTGTCGCGTCAAAGAGAAATCCGAATTCCATCGCCTTGAACATTTTATCGGCTCTCGCTTTAAGCGAGATAAGACGGCGTTCCAAAGATCTGGCCTCCACGAGTGCGCGTTCTAGAGAGGTGATCAGAACATCAATCAGAGAAACAATCCCGTTAGGTTCCCCCTCTTGGGCACGCAAGTTTGTGCGATGAATTGATAGAATTGAGATCGCTTCTCCGCATCGGCCGGGAAATTCTGCAAGTGACGGGATCGAGTCAACAGGAAAACTGAGCATATTCTGGAACATAAGCTTCAGCCCTGATTCGCCTGCCGCCGAGAGGATTGCCCAGGGCTTTAACAATTCAAAATCCCGCTCGTGACTCTTAATCGATAGTTGAACTGCGTCTGCCCAGAACAGCAGTTCTGTCCCCCACTCTCCTTTTGCACTCTTGCCCAATTCGTCGACCTCAGTTCGCACAATGACAACAAGGTTGTCGGCCCGGCGCGACAGCTCTTCGAGCTTCCTGATAACTTCCGGAGTGTCTTTGGGGATTTCGCGAAGGGATGTGTTCAGTCCGTCTAGTTCAGCGTCCAGGCGAGTCCGGCTTTCGCTCCGAAATTGAACCCGGCTCAAGAGTGTTGGAAGAGAGTGCCGCGCAAGGATCAGGGAGTCCGCAATTCCCTGCATCCAACCGGAGTCCGCCAGGGGACGTTTGAAAATCTCGGTGCATGCGTTTCCGGCAGCGATCAGATGCCCTGCGAGATTGCCGCTGTCCACGGACGAGATGACTTTAGGATCCAGCGGACGAAGGTCATGGGTGTCGTACCAATTGTAGAAATGTCCGCGGAAGCGTTCGAGCATCTCCATCGCTGTCAGGGTTGTCTCCAGTCTTTCCGAAGTGTCGCGCAGTCCCATCCAACCGAAGTCGTTCGCCGTAATTGTGGACAAGAGGTACAATCCGAGATTTGTAGGAGAAGTCCGATGAGCGACTGCCGGCCGAGGTTCCTCTTGAAAATTGTCCGGAGGGAGCATATGGTCTTTCGACGTTACGAACGTCTCGAAGAACCGCCATGTGCGGCGTGCGATCAGTCGAAGGGATTGCGCATCGGCAGGGGAGGTCGGTTCCGGGGCGTCAAAAGCTTCCGGTCGGCTTACCCGCTGCGCTACAAGGGGCGAAAGCAGCCAGAGTATTACAAAGGGAGCCGAAGTCAGCCAGCATTCGTGCGGTGTAAATGCAACGATGATCGCGGCGATACCGGATATAGCGACACCGCCCGCCATTCGCCGGTAGAACCCCTCGATGTTGAGGGGGAGACTGAATCTCGCCTGCGCCCCGGTGATCCACTCCAGCATGTGCCGGTGACTGATTAAGAGCCGGAAGAGCGTGCGAGCGATAGCATCTGTCATGAGCCACGCCTGATGGGCAAGAAGCGAAACATGAAAACCGATCTGAGAGAGAGCGAGCGAAAGATCTTTTCCCACCGCCCGCGTGTGACTGCGTTTTGAAATGTACCTTCGCCGTGGAAGGACACCGTTAAAGAAAGGGAGAAGCGGCGGCAACGCAATTGTGGCGAGGACAAAGAGACTCCATACCGCAGCCGAAGCAAAAGGGAGCGTCCACCCGGCTATCAACGCAACAAACGAGGCGGGTGCGGACAATGACCGGCGGAGATTGTCCATCATTTTCCATCGCCCCGTCAGTGGAATTTCCCGCCGGCCTGGCTGACCGCTCGAGTCGCGTCCACAGGCGAAAATCCAAGGAAGCAGCTGCCAGTCGCCGCGCGCCCACCGGTGCTGGCGGGCCGCCGCAACATCATATCGCGTCGGGAATTCCTCAACCACCTCGATGTCTGAGACAAGACCGGCCCCCGCAAAGATCCCCTCAAGAAGATCGTGACTGAGAACGGTGTTTTCAGGAATGCGTCCTTCGAGCGCGGCTTCAAATACATCGACATCGTAGATTCCTTTCCCGCTGTACGATCCTTCACCGAAAAGGTCCTGGTAAACGTCGGAGACGACAAATGCGTATGGATCGATGCCGCCAGGGCCCGAGAAAATGTGCTGGAAGGACGATCCCGCGCGACCCGTCGACAATGCCGGAGTCACTCGAGGCTGAAGTATGCCATACCCCTCAACGACACGCCCCGTCCTTGCATCGACCCTCGGCCGGTTCAACGGGTGAGCCATCTTTCCCACAAGGCGCCGAACCGCTCTGCGGGGAAGTTTCGTGTCGGCATCGAGCGTCACGACGTACCGAACGCCGGATGGAACCGAAGCGGACACGCGAAGTCCACCTACTTCAGAAGTCACATAGCTTGTGTCCAGCGCCCCGCGCAACAATCGATTGAGCTCACGCAGCTTTCCACGCTTCCGTTCCCATCCGATCCATTTTTTCTCCCCTTCACTCCATAGCCGCCGGCGGTGAAGGAGGAGGAATCGTTTGTCCGTCTTGAGGGATCCATACCGCCGATTGAGCCGCTCAATTCCTTCTGCTGCAGCATGGAGCAACGCGCCGTCTCCTTCTGCGCTCTCCGTGACAGAATCCGTCCAGTCCGAGAGGAGTGCAAAGCGAAGATCTCCTTCCCGATTTGCCAGATAGTGAACTTCAAGCCGCTCAATCTGTTCATCAATTTCTTCACGTGTCGTCAAGAGGGTAGGCATCACGATCATTGTTCTCAGGCTCGATGGGACTCCATCCTTAAGTTCCAGGCCCGGGAGTGCCTTAGGGCCAAACCGGTTCATAATCCAATAATTGACAAGGGCCACAGCAACGTCCGACAACGGGAAGAGAGCGAGGAGCGCGAGGAGAAGAAGCTCGTAACCAGTCACTCCGGACTTGGCAACGCCGAGAATCGGCAGCGCAAGGATGAGGCCGCCGACCAACGCAAGTGCGATAAGATATCCCCTCATCCCTGCGCTCGCGGCAGCTCGATCTATCCAGGAACGCAGAGGAACATTGAAACCAAGCTGCTTCTCAAATTCTACCCGCCCCTTTGAAAGGAGGTAATAGCCGGGATCCCGTTTTGGATTGTTCGGGTCGGCTTCTCCGCCATTCTGCCCCCTCTGGATTGCGCGGCGGGCCACATCGATTTCTGTGCGGTGTGATCCTCTGGCCAGTTCCTCGATGGCGTGACGGTAGTTGTCCCGGGTGGGAAAATCCATTGCAGCAAAATTGCTCTGCGTCCGCAATTCTGCGTCAACCAGGCTTATTCCCTCGAAGAATTTTGTCCAATCCACAAATGACATGAGGCGCATGCTCGTGATGACATTGCGGACGGTAACGCTCATTGCTCCCTGAAATTGATGTTCCTCGTTGACGATTTTCTCGGAAGTTGTTCCCTGAGCTGTCAGTCGCTCGTCCAGCCAGCGGAGCGAAGGTGTTACTGCAGGATCCTGATCGCGCAGGCGTTGGACAAGTTGGGCCGCAAATGCGGTCGGGACTCTCATCCCCAAAAAATTCCTGAGAGCTTCATCGGGCGATTCTGCCTCCCTCATCCTGACACCTAAGAGGCGGTCAGCCACGTCGTTCGCCTCCTGGCGCTGTTCGCGGCTGGTCACAATGCGCTCGGCAGACCGGCGCAAATTCTCGACCAGTACGATGCGCACGGTAATTGCAACGGCCCAGAGCTCACCGATGGTAAGCGGCTGGATGCGCTGGTAGGCACGCACAAACCTGCTGAGAGTTTCAAAATCGAACCGGCTGTCGGTATGCGCAACGAAGGCCCATGCTATCCCGAAGACGCGCGGATAACCGGCGAGAGGTCCTGATGCGAGCTTGGGAAGCTGTCGATAGAATCCGTGGGGGAGGTCGTCATTGATTTGACGGATCTGTTCATCTACAACGTGATAATTGTCGACCAGCCATTCCGCAGCCGGCATGATCACTTGTTCTTCGCTGACAGCCTTAGCGATTGCACGGTAGGCACGCAGGAGGACGCGTCCATTCTCTCCGAGGCGCGAAGTCAACGGGCGGCCGGCCTTAGGTTTCGCGGTGACGCTCTGAGCCGCTGCGAGACTTTCGGCATGCTGTTCGAGCCGCTCGATGCTGAAGAGTTCGCTCCGAATCGGCTCTTTATTATCCTTTGCGAAGACCCCTCGCGAAAGACTGAAAGGATGAAAGAGAGAATACTTCAAGACTTTTTTTTTCGTTGATAATTACGCATAGTCCATTGTGTGTTTCGAAGGTTTGTCTGAGACTGCGATCGTCATCTAGCGGCCGACAGAATCAACCACGTCGGACAAACCTTAACTCTGTGAGATTGAACAAACCTAAAAGAAATGGGCAAGAATCGGGCGTGACACTCTGGAGGGTGGGGGAACGGAATGAGCAGCTGATACCGTCCACTGAATCAGCAGAGGTTAATCAAACTTATTTGCCGTTATCAAGCTGGAAGTCAATGACCACGAGAGTGTTCGATCGGATTTTTATGTCTTTGATCGGGACGGTCTTAAAACCAGCCATTTTTGCCCGGAGGCGATATTTGTCGGGTGCGATATTCGTCATCTTATAGGTGCCGTCAGGCTGAACTTCTGCTTCGTTCCTCAGGTGTTCGGTATCAACGTCGAACAAGGCGACAGATGCCCCCGGCAAGAACTCTCCGTCGGTATCGGAGACAACGCCTACAATTGTAGCATTTCCGTTGAACTCGAACGAATGAACCGAGTGAATGGTAACGTCCTTCCTTTCGCTTAATCTCTGCGCCGTGCAGGCGGAGAAAAGCATCGAGACTATCGCGATAAGAATAAAAGAGCCGCAGATTTGTTGCTTCATAACATTATCCTTTTTGGATTAAATGAAATTCTCGCAATGCAAGAAATGAACCGGACCTCGACGCACGCTATGCCTCCTTTTTTGGAGCGGGCGGCAAATTCTCGGCGGCCTTCCCGGATCCAAGCATGATCGCAATCCATTTTGTATTCTTTCCGTTCTCGCACGCGAATTTCAGAGTCATGGTGAACGGAATGCAGAGCACCACTCCGATTGGGCCGAGCAGTGTTCCCCAAAAGATCAGGGAAAGAAATACCACCAGTGTCGATAACCCAAATTTTTTTCCCATCAGCCGCGGCTCAACAACGTTGCCAATGGTGAAGCCGACAACGAGGTAACCGGAAGCGGCAAGAATCGCCGGACCGGCCCCCAGCTCGACAAACGCCAAAAGAACTGCGGGGATAGCACAGATAATAGAGCCGATATTGGGCACGTAGTGAAGGAGGAATGCCACGAATCCCCACAACACCGGGAAATCCACTCCAAGAATGTACAACCATATCCCGATCGTCGTCCCTGCGATCAAATTGATGATTGTCTTGATGATGACATAGCGTTTGATTTCGTTTACAAAATTTGTGAACTGAGGAAAGGCGCGCAAGGGGTCTCCGAGGATGGAGCGAAGCTTTATCGGAAAACTCGACGCTTCAAGAAGAATAAACGTTACCGTCAGCAGAATCAGGACGATATCGGAAATCGTGGAGCCCATGCTTGAAAGCAAACCCACCACCAGGCCCATCATCGGACCCGGATTGAGATATTCAAGGAGAACTTTGTCGGTGACTTCGATATGCTTGGTTGCCAGCCAGGGTTTGAGCGCAAAGAGCTGCTCCTGGAGACGCTTCTGATAAAAAGGGAGCGAATCGGAAAAAGTGCTGAGAGAAGCGCCGACGATCCCTCCGATGATCAGGAGAAGGATGATCATGCAGGCCATTACCACCATCACCGCCACGGAAGATGGGATACGTTTCTTTTCCATCCAGAGCACCGGCGGTGTGGCAATGAGCGCCAGGAAGACGGACATCAGCACCAGAGTAACAACCGACTGTGCCTGGTGTATGCCATAGACAATAATAATCAAGGCCGCGGCAAGAACGATGTAGCGCGTTCCATTCAATACATTTTTCTCCTCAGCCATAACATCTCCTTTCTTTGCTCACCTTTGCCAGGCCGTGCTGCTCCTTTGAGCGTTAGGCGGATGAAGGTTCAGTCCGCCATCCCTGGAACACGAGGCCCTTTTTGTTCATAGGTGCCGGCAGATTGTTAACCTGCAACCCGCACCTGAGCATGGCGCAGTATCCCGCTGTTCCACCGATAACCCCGGCGCAGTTCATCGATCACGATTCCCGGTTCCCTGCCGTTGTGCGGTGCAACCGCCACCGCCTCGTGAAGGCTGTGGTCGAACGCTGTGCCGACACTTGTAAATGGGGTCACGCCCTGCGCCTCCAGCATTGCCAGGAATTTTTTCTGAATATTTCTGACACCCTGGACAAAGGGGTGCTCTTCGTCGCCAGCCCACTTCATCGCTTTCTCCAGATCATCGACAATATCCAGGAGTTGAAGGATCACCGTGCGTTTCCCTTCCTCGACGAGCTTGCCGTTGTCCCGCTCAAGGCGACGGCGATAATTCTTGAAATCCGCCAAGGTTCGAAGATTTCGGTCGAGTTCAGTGCGCAGGCTCTCCTGCAATCGTTCGACCTCCCCGGCAAGGTCGGCCGGCGGAAGAAGGTTCTTTTCGTATTCGCGAATGTCTAGTTCCATTGCATTGCCTTTCAATTATTGATCATGTATCGGGAATCAATTAGTCTGCAGTCAAAATATTCAACCAGTAACAACACCAATCTTTGATCGGGCAGAATGCGTCGGCTCACGATCCTTCATTTTCCACCACCTTAATCTTTTCGGCTAGCTCTGTATACTCCTTCGAAAGTTCTGTTATTTCGGCTTCCGTTTTTTCTTCGGCATTGATCACTGCATTGTTCGCGGGTTTGTGCGACGCCACAAGCTCATTGATCTTTAAGTGCAGCGAGGCAGAAAAATGATTGAAGGATTTTTGAATAACGAATAAGCTCAGAAATGTAAACCCGAGAATGACGTCGCCAATGGCATAATGGATATCTTGCTGGTAAAATCGTTTGTTGCTAAGCCAAAATATCTCCACCCCTAGGGCAATAATAAATGCCATGGAATTGCCGAGGACGACGGTGGCTATGGCTGTTAATTTTTCGAAACTTCTTTCCGCGTGCGCGTAGAGGCTGAGGATGGGATGGTTTTCAACGCCTTCTCCATGTTCGCCCTCCGGGTGGATTCTATGTGCGCCTTTCTTCATCTCTTTAAATTCTCCCTAGAGCTTCTTTCCGTTGATACCGTGTCCGACCCTTACAAGCTGCTTCCCAAGATTCTCGCCTGAAAACAAGCCAATGAATGCCTTCGGAGCATTTTCCAGACCTTCTGCAATGCTTTCGGTATACTTGAGTTTCTTTTCCGTCAGCCATTCCGCCAATTGGTATATTCCTTGATCGAAGCGATCCGCATAGTTGCGAACAAGAAACCCCTGCATGAGCGCGCTGTGCGAAAGCAAGGCCGGCTGGAGGCGCGGCCCTGCCGGAATCTGCTCCTCATTGTAGAGAGAGATTTGTCCGCACAACGGGATGCGAGATCCGGTGTTGATCAAAGAGAGGACGGCATCGGAGATTTCACCTCCGACGTTATCATAGTAGATGTCAACGCCGCTCGGACAGGCATCCGACAGGACTTTCGTCAAACCTGCCGATGCGTGATAGTTGATCGCTGCGTCGAACCCCAGCTCATCTCTTAAGTATTTGACCTTTGCATCCGATCCGGCGATCCCGACGACTCGACACCCGTATATCTTCGCGATTTGGCCTGCGGTAGTCCCTACGGCTCCCGCCGCGCCGGATATTACGACCGTCTCACCCTTCTTCGGCTGACCTATCTCCAGCAGTCCGAAGTAGGCCGTAAGACCTGGCATTCCCAAAACTCCCAACGCTGTGCTGACCGGGCCGAGCTCCAGGTTCACCTTGCGCACATCCTTTGCCTCAGCGACTGAATACTCCTGCCATCCAAGATTTCCGACAACGACATTTCCCTTCACAAAATTGTTCGATTTGGATTCGACGACTTCGCCGACAACGCCTCCGTTGAGAACCTCGTTAAGCTGGAAAGGCTGCACGTACGACTTTCGGTCGTTCATCCTTCCCCTCATATAGGGGTCCACAGATATGAAGAGGGCTTTTATTAACACCTGCCCGGCCCCGGGCCGGGGCATTGAGGACGTGATCAAGGCAAAACAACTCTCATCCGGCACGCCGACCGGTCTTTTGACCAAGGTGATTTGTCTGTTCATATGTTCGTGCATCGGGACTCCAGGCGCATTCGACTGCGGCGCAATTTATTTGGCGTACCGCGGATAGTCTGTATACCCTTTTCCGCCGGGGGAATAAAAAGTATTGATATCGAGAACTTTTGAGAGGGGCCATCCATGGATCAGCCGGTCCACGAGATCGGGATTATTGATAAACGGTCTGCCGAGAGATATGAGATCTGCGAGACCTTCCTGCAGTTCGTGATCGGCACGTTCCTTTGTATATCCTCCGCCGAGAATGATCGTGCCGCTGAAGGCATTTCGCATGATCGACTTCATCTTCGCCGGCACTTCCGGCGCTCCCATGCTGCTGTGATCGACAATATGGATATAGAGGATGTTCATCCGATTGAGCTGAAGAGCAAGATATTCGTAGGTCTTTTCGATCTCAGGGTATGGGGGCATATCGCTCGCGACGCCGTACGGCGACAATCGAATCCCGACCCGCTCCCTTCCGATTGCCTCGACCGCGCCTCCAATCACCTCCAGCACAAACCGGCAACGGTTTTCGATGCTGCCGCCGTAGATGTCATTTCTCAAATTGCTAGCCGGAGACAAAAATTGTTCGAGCAGGTACCCATTAGCGCCGTGAAGTTCTATTCCGTCAAAATTTGCCGCCATGGCATTGACGGCAGCGACGATGTATTCGCGTTTCGTATATTCAATATCGTCGATGTCCATCGCCACCGGAACCGGATAGTCCTGCAGTCCTAGTGCATCCGTCCACATTTGTCCCGCCGGTTTGACCGCGGAAGGGGATATAATTTTTGTATTCGGAAACATATTCGCGGGATGACTGATCCGCCCGGTATGCATGAGCTGGACGAATATTTTTCCGCTCTTAGCATGGACTGCATTCGTTGTCTTCTTCCACCCTTCAACTTGCACGCCGTCAAAAATTCCAGGGATGCGGCAATAGCCGAGGCCGTTGGGTGAGGGAGACGTTCCCTCGGTGACAATCAGCCCTGCCGCCGCCCGCTGTCCGTAGTACTCGGCCATGAGTTCGTTCGGGATGTTGCTTACCGCGCGGGAGCGCGTCATCGGCGCCATAACGATTCGATTTCTTAGTTCAATGGCACCCATCCTGTAAGGGTCCAATAATTTGACGTTGTTCATTTTTCACTTCCTTGCATTTCGTTGTTCTTGACGAGTTTCTATTTTAGAAGATCTGTCTGCCATCTCATGGCAATTCCTGTTGCCTGCGATGACGAGTATATTCCCACCGAAATGTTATCGGTTTGGATACGATGAAGCTCAGGAACTAGTATCCCGCATAATGCCCCGACACCGAAGCCCACTGCGATGTCGGTCGGGAAATGCGCGAGCGCTCGGATTCTGGCGTATGACATGAGAAGGGGCGGGAGTGACGCAATGCCATAGACGAGATATTTATTATTTCCAAGTTCCGGATGGTAATCACAATATATCTTTGCAGTAAAGAATGAAGCCTCTGCGGTAGCTGCGACATGCCCGCTGTACATCGAATTCCGGTTGTTGGATGTTGTTCTGTCGGCTGTGTCCACTGAATTATAATAGACCACCGGACGCAATCGGTTTTGAAACGTCGTTCCGAAGGGGCTGTAAAGGTATAGATTATTCGTGATGGTCTGGGTCTGCATATAGATCAACAGTACATCCAGCCAGTCTTTCCTGATACTGGGGTCTATCATCGTTAGAGCCGGCAGAATGGCTGTCACTGATGCCAACTCATTGGAGAGTATTTTGTATTCATGGATTTTCGAGGGGTTAAGTTTCAAAACCCAGCTGTCAATCGGACTGATGTCGTTTCTGTCCAAATTTTGTAATTCTCCGGTTGATATGGTGGATTTGTTCGAGATCCACGTCACTCCGATATCTTCTAACGCCAATCCTCCGACGATGACTCCTCCCGTGACCCAATAATTGACATGGTACGGATGATACGATGAATCACTGCCGGCAGGCTGGGAATACACACACCTTACTATAGAAAGGCTAAATGCAATGATAATGATTGTTGACCTTCCGCTCTTCATAATTCCAACCTGTGATGACAACTAAATTATACGATCTTCTCGCCAGCTTTCGTAACTGCTGCATGTTCTGGAATACTTTGAGAAACTCATCAGAGAATGAAGTCCATACCGAGCATCAAGGCTCCTGTAATGCTGTGAGTGGGCTGCCGATCGGCAGAATAGAAGAGAACCGGAGCCGCGCCAGAATAGCTCACCATCACATCTTTTTTTTCAACGTCGCCAAAACCATAGTCGAAACGTAATCGCGCCGACAACACCATATGCGTTGAAGCTCTGCAGGCTATCCCGACAGCAACAACCCCGTCGATCGTGACGCTTTTATATAGATCCTGGGGCACAACGGAACTGGCGGGGTAGTCGGTATCCGTATGATTTACTTCTTGCGCGACACTCTGCAGGAAATTAATCTGCGGGCCCGCGAGCAGTGTCAGAAAGAGCGGCCGACTGTTATCCGATGTCAGGGAGACCATGATCGGCAGTTTAACGTAGTTCAGCTCTGCTTTTGCTACATACCCGCCGGCAATAACAATGTTGTTCAGATTCGTCTGAGTATGAACGATGGAAGCATACGTCGCAGGATCCGGAGGGCCGCCATTGAAATTTCCACTAAACCGCTGTCCTTCCCTAGAGAACAAAAGATCGATAGCGACACCAACATTGCTGTCGAAGTAGATGATTGTGCCTGCTCCGAAAGAAAAATATCCAAAATTGCTTGTGGGAGTGAGCGCACTTCCGGCGTTGTCGTCGTTTTTGTTGAGCAAGCCGGTAAACTCCGGGTTATATCGAACGCCAAACTCAACTTCCTGCGCAGCGACTTTTGAATCACTCCCCAATATTAACAATGCGGCGAAGACACTGAGGACGGTTTTTTTCATTGTGTTGTTCATCTGTAGGATTCCTTGTGTGAGATTATTCATCTTCTCTGGCTATTTAGTTCTGCTGTAAGAAATCAGGATGCCATGCCATCGCGATTCCGCTTCCCTCGGGAGAAGAGAATAGCCCAAAGGAAACGCCACGCCCTTGCTGGCGATGAAGCTCCGGCACGACGATACCGACCAATGCACCCACCCCTATTCCAACTGCAACATCGGACGGAAAATGCTTCAGCCCCGCAACTCTCAGATAGCTCAAGAAAAGCGGAGGCCCCAACGCTGCGCCGTACAAAAGATATTTGTTGTTGCCGATTACTGGATTATAATCGCTGTAGACTTTTGCCATAAAGAAAGTGGCTGCCGTGACAGCGGCGACGTGCCCGCTGTAAAGCGAATTTCGATAACTCCCTGAGTTCCTCTGGTTGTCCGGTAATTGAGTATAGTATGTAATAGGCCGGAACTTATTCTGAAACGTCGGGCCAAGCGGACTCCACTCAAAAATGTTCGTCGTGATGGTCATGGTCTCCATGTACATCAGGAGCATATCGGTCCAATCCCGCTTGATCTGATGATCAAAGAGGAGCAAACCGGGGAGGGCACAGGAAACTGCGACGGTGTACGTGGAATAGTTTTCGTAGGTGTTGACGTGAGAAGGGTTTAGGTTCAAGGCCCAGCTATCGATGCCATTAAAAACGTTCTTATTTAGCGCTTGAAGCTCTGAAGACGATATCTCTTTTTTGCCCAGGACCTCCGTTATTCCCAGATAATTGGCCACAACGCCGACGCCGCAGATTGATCCGGTTACCCAATAGTTTACGAGGAAGGGATGATTTGAAACGTCATTCGGATACGATTGAGGATAGACCTCTTTAGCGAAACAAATGCAAAGGAAAAACAGAATGCTGAACTTGAACCGATAACTTTTCATAATGCTGACCTTTTGTTATTCAATCCTATCACAGTGAAACCTGCGCTCAGAATGACCGTGGATTAATCCCGAAAATCTGGATGCCATGTTAGGGCGAATCTCGTTCCTTCGGGCGCTGAGAATAATCCAAAGGATATTTTTCGGTCGTCCAACCGATGAAGCTCGGGAACGATGATGCCGACCAAAGCGCCGACACCAACGCCAACCAGAACATCCGAAGGAAAATGTTTAAGCCCTTTCACTCGGAAATATCCGAGTATGGCCGGGGGTACCAACGCAGCACTGTATAAGAAATATTTATCGTTGCCAATCTCAGGGTTGTAGTCGCTGTAGACTTTTACCATAAAGAACGTGGAGGCCGCCACTGTGGCGACATGGCCGCTGTAGAATGAATTCCGGTTGTCCTCAGACTTTTTCTGGTCATAGGAAAGTTGAGTGTAGTATGTAACGGGCCTGAATTTATTCTGAAACGCAGGACCGAGCGGACTCCATTCATAGATATTTGGCGCGAGGGACATTGTTTCCGCATACATCAGCAGTACATCCAGCCAATCCCGCTTGATCTGCTTGTCAAACAAGAGGAAGCCCGGCAACATGACGGAAACTGCGATGGTATAATCTGAATAGTTTTCGAATGGAGTTATGTTGGACGGATCTTGCCTCAGAGCCCAGCGATCGATGCTGTTGATACCGCTCGTGTTCAATGACTGGATCTCATCCAAGGATATCTCTTTTTTGCTTTTAGACTGTGGGATGCCAAGCACGTTGGCTACAGCGCCGACACCAACAATACTTCCGCTTATCCAGTAATTGACGAAGTACGGATGGGGGGAAAAATCGTCCGGAACAGATTGGGAGTACACCTTCTCAACCGAACAAATGCATAGAATAGCGAGAAGTGTACGTGCAAATCGATACGGTATCATGTCGCTGGCCTGATATTATGGATAACCTTCAAAATGAAAAACCCGCCTGTGCGGAAAGCAGGACTCGCGCCTTCTTCTTGAATGAAAAGAAGGGATCCAATTCTATTCCGAAGTTCACTTTTTGTGTGAAGCTTGCATTCACCATCCGTATCAGCTCGGCCATATCCATAAAGACAGAAAAAGCGAATCCCCCGCGGCCGACGCCGAGATCGATCGGCGAATTTACACCGAACATTCCAACTCCCAGACTTACGGGAAAACGGTTTCCTGTCTCCAGGCTGATGAAATATAACCGAACCGTCGCGCTGGTGTTTCCGTAGAGAATCGGATCATCGGATCGCGTATCGTACAACACTTTCGGTATAGCGAGAGAAAAACCTAATTCGGTCGATGGTCCTCTCACTCGAAAGTACTGCGTCATGGTATTACTCCGATCCACGGCGCCGATTCTAATTGCGTAATCCGGTTCAATGTGAATGCAAAGGATAGCCCAATCGGGCAGCGAATCGACCGGCACCCGCACTGCCTCGAGTTCCTCCGGACGAATATTGGCGTACGCTCCGTACGCCGTGCGGTACTGAATGAACATTTGCCGGTCCCGGTTTACATCTCCGTGTGTCCGGTACGTCACCATACGCCGCTCGTACGAGGGGACCGAACCTCCATCGCGCAGAAGTATCGTCGTCGTAATTCGGAGAAACTGAGGTCCCATGCGATGCCGGATGCTGTCGCGGTCAAAATGCACCTGAAGATTTCGAACCTCTTCACGATTCAACGTCACC
The DNA here is from genome assembly GCA_964384415.1 of uncultured Chitinophagaceae bacterium. GTDB lineage: Bacteria > Bacteroidota > Ignavibacteria > UBA10030 > UBA8401 > JAGVPT01. The sequence goes on from CAYLMV010000033.1 coordinate 25,709, forward strand.
GCCGTCCGGATATTTGTGCTGCCAATTTCTGGAATTATTCTGACGTACCTGCTGATCTTTTCAACGTCCTGGTATTCTTCCACGGTGATGACACACTCTGTGGAGTACCGGAATCGCCTTCCTCCGGAGTCTGTCACTTTAAGCCGGACTGGATACGATCCGGGCGTTACAGACTGAGGGATGACCGCAAGGTATGTATTGACCCCGATCGGTTTGAAAGCTGTCCGTTCCATCAGCAGCATCGGAGCCACGCTTGCAGTTGTCGTGCTATCGTTTCGCTGTATCACGAGAAGAACAGTGTCTCCCGGAAGATAGACAGGCTTATTGATGGAAAGATCGATCCTTTCATCCTCGTCCGTGGACTGAATAAGAAATGTGGTTTTCAATTGCGCCTGTCCGTTCATCGCAACGAAGAAACAAAACAGGAAGTATTTGATAACTCTCGATTTCACCGTATCGTCTCTTTTGAAATCGTCATCATCGGCTGACCCCGTCCGCAGAGAGGCCAATCCTTGCGACATGAATCGATGAGCATGGCCCTTTCATTTTTTACTCAACCTTTTTGAAATCGATATATCCCCGTTCGACATCTGTACGGATCAACTGCACCTGAACTCTATGACCAATATCTAATCCCTCAAACCCCTTCACCAATCTCCCTTCAATCGGCGGGTGCAGAAGACGCACGTACGTCCCTTTCACCGATGCGCCGGTGACAATGCCATCAAAACGTTCACTGATCCTGGACTCCAATACTATCGCTGCAGCGGACTTTCCGACCTGGCGTTCAACCTTCTTCGCCGCGTCCTCATTCTCGGTGCAATGTTTGGCGAGCGCCTCCAACTCATCGACGGTGTACGGCACGGCATTCCCCGACATTGCCGCGATGAGCAGCCGCTGCGTTATCAGGTCAGGATACCGGCGGTTCGGGGCAGTGGAATGCGCATAATCTTTGACCGCGAGACCAAAGTGGCCGGCAGAACTCCCGCCCGGGAGCTCAACAACATACTCGCCGGCGCCGAGCAGCTTGATGATGCTCAGCGAAAGATCGGGGAAGCGGACCGGGTCGGCCGATTTTGCCGACAGCAGGAATTCATCAAGCGCTTTTGAATCAGGGACTGCAGGAAGTGTAACGCCGTGTTCGAGCGCGATTGCCGCGATGCGATCCCACCGTTTTGGAGTGCGGACAACGCGCCTCAGGGAGGCCATCTTTTTGGCTGCGAGATAACGCGCCGTCACGCCGTTCGCCGTAATCATGAAGTCCTCTATGATATCTTTGGCGGAGTTCCTCTTATCGGCCTCCAAGTCTTTGATCTCATTTCCGTCGAAGACGGGACGGGCTTCGATGGTCTCGAGATCGAGAGCTCCGTGCTGGTGGCGAAGAACTTTCAACTTTCGCGCTGCGGCGTCCTGGAGCCGCAGATTCTCGGCCAGCCCTTCGACTGTCCCGATCGCCGGAGGCATGGGACCGGTCCCTTCCAGCCATGCGGCGACGCTGTTGTACGCAAGCTTTGCCCGGTTGCAGACAGAAGCTCTGTAGATGTCCGAGTTTTGAAGCGACCCGTCTGCCGACAGGACTAATTCAATGACGATGGCCAGGCGATCTTCGCCGAGATTGAGAGACGTGAGATCGGTCGAGAGTTTCTCGGGCAGCATGGAAAAAATCTGCGCGGCGGTGTACACAGAAGTAGTGTTGTGCTTTGCATGTTCATCGATCGCCGACGGTTGTTTCACAAGTGCGTCGACATCGGCGACGGCGATCAGTACTTTCACCATTCCTTGCGGCAGCGATTCGGCCACGGAGAGCTGATCAAGGTCGCGTGAATCGTCGTTATCCACAGAGCACCAGGCGAGATTCCGCAGATCGCGTATCGAATCCCCGTTTGATGCGGCCGGCGCGGAGATTGCGTTGAGCTCGGCTACCGCCTCCGGGGAAAAGTCGGGAAGAAGCCCTCTTTCGATCATTGCACGCCGCGCAATTCTCTGCAAAATTGAGCGGTGTTCTTTCTCTGCTGAATCTGTCATGAACACTCCCGTTTTATTTCAAAAAACGCCGCCGAACCTTCATCACGACTTCGTTGTCCGTCATATTGAAAACTGTTTCAATGCCTACGATGTGATCCTGCAGACCAAGATTTTCAAGTCTTTTCTTAAGTTCGAGTTTCGCTTCCCCGGGACCGAATATCAAAATGGATTCGGCAGTGCGAACCGCGCCGATCACCTCATTATAGTAGTCGTTCAAAGGAGCAACGAGATCCTTTTTTCCATTGTCCGCCGATGTGTCCAGCGGGTTCACGACGGCGGGCGGCATATCAGTTTTTACCTCCGAACGTATCCGTTTTATATGAGCTCCTTCGTTTGCCAGAGTAAAAATCACGGCTCTTTCGGTATCAATCCACAACCCAACAACTTTCTCCATTATGCCAGCCTTTTTAGTTCCTCAATTCGTTTTTCCGACCATTTGCGTCGCCGCCAATATTGCCTATGCTTTTGTGCGGCCTGATTCCTCATTTGAATCGATTCCCGACAAGTACGCCCTGCTATTTATCATCTTTGAAAAGCGCAGTCATTGACTCTCCCTCGCTCTCGATGTCGCCAGTGAAACTTGCCCTGAATTCCTCCCATTTACCCTGGCCCTCATCGGGATATTCTTCCAAGGTCTTCTTGAGACCGAGATTTATCTGTTCGAGCCGACCAACCTGGTTGATGTATCTCGCTTTAAATTTTGGCCCCGCTTCTTCCATTTTCACTTTGAATGCAACGATCCTGTACTCGTTCGTCTTGAGCGTCTGCTCAGATCCCCTCTTGAATCTTTGCCATTTTGCGAGATAACCGGACCGGGACACTTTTTGAACGAAGCCGGTATTTGCGGCATCGGCCGCAGCGTTGTCGATGGCCGGTTCCGACATGCTTCCAAAGGCAACAAACCACATACCGGCCAGGACAAGGATCCCGGAGGATACGAGGACGCTCTTCGGGGCCGTCCAGTGTGTAAAGAAGAGATATAGATTATGACCGATACCATTCAACCGATCGGTGAAATATTTCTCGCGCCCTCTTTTTGCCGGTTCCTTTCGCAGTCCGATTGAAAGCCGTCCATCATTCCTGGTTACGGTCCTCATCGGATGGACGCTGCCACCAGCGCCGGCCAGATTAATTATCACTCTCTTCTCAATATCGCTCCAAAAGAAAATTTGCTTTTTCATAGGTTCCGCCTCTGCTAATCATCGCACTCTCCATCGGATTTTCCGTGTACGTGGTGCATAACATGTTCTACTTCTAATCGAGTTGATTTGTCTTAGCCATCGATCTTCCGGCGCTCCGAAGTGAATCGGGGCAATCCATCCTGCCGGTATGTATCTCGATGAACACGAGCCCGTCTGCCGATTTGGCTTTGCTCAGTGCCTCTTCAAGCTCCCCTTCAGTGCGGACGTCCAGCGCCAGCCCTCCGCCGAACACTTCTACCAGCTTATGATATTGCCATGGCTGAAGGTCGTTGTATGGATGATCGACGATAACCCTCTCGATCGTGTACCCGTCATTATTCAAAAGAAAGATGACTGGTTTGAGACGGTTCCGGATCATGGTCGAGAGATCCTGGCACGTAACCTGAAAAGAACCGTCGCCGACAAACAAAACAGCCTTCCGATCCTGAGCTCCGATGCAAGCGCCGAGCGTTGCACCGACGGTATAGCCGATCGATCCGTAAAACGTCTGTCCAATAAAAGTCGTCCCCTCCGGCATCATCATCTCTGCGGCGCTGAAGAGAGAGACGCCCGTCTCGGCAATGACGATCGAGTCATTTTGTATGAAATGGCTCATGCGGTCAAAGAAGCGTTTGACGGTAAGCAGCTTCGGCCCGTCCGCCTGGTACGGTACAGACTTCCGGTGAACGCAGCCGTCGTGAGCACATTGAATATCGAGTGTCGCAGCATCCCGCCGCTTAAGTTTTTCCGTCAGCCCGAGGATGAAATCGTGGAGATGCACATTCTCAAAATAGTGGTGTCTGATCTTGACGTAACCGATGTTCCCGCTGATCATCTTTGAGTCGTCGAGGTTTGCGCTAAACCCGCCGGTGTTAAAATCGGTCATCAGGGCCCCAAGTTTCAGAATGCAATCTGCGGACTCGACACGATTCCGCACATACTCACGGCTCCGGTCCCCTTCAAAGAGTCCGATAAATTGAGGATGGTGCTCGGAAAGAAGAGTCTTTCCCAGCATCATCGTCACATAGGGGAATCCGGTCTTTTCAAGAAAGCCGGCGAATTCCTTCTGCAGCTTAAATCGGACCAACTCTACATCGCCGATCACAATCGGCTTTTGCGCCAGGTCGAGCATGCTGACTGCTTCTTTAATCGCCTCTCCGAGCGCCGACGGATCGCTTTGCGGGCGCGTCGGAAAACGGAAAGCGGCCGGTCGATTGCATTTCATCATCACCACATCCGACGGGAGACTGATGTAGACAGGCTGTTGGCGGGAAAGACAGGCCGTTAACACGCGGTCGATTTCCGCCGGGGCCGTTGCGCCCGAATCAAGCTGGGTCGATGCCGCGGTGATCTTCTCATACATCCTCAGCGGAATCTGATAGTCGCCGAGTGTGTGATGCAGCAGCGGCCTGTTCTGGAAATTGATCGTCGCCGGCGAACCGGTGATAACGACGACAGGCACTCTCTCCGCAAATGATCCGGCGACTCCGTTGATGGCGCTGAGTTCTCCGACGCCGAAAGTGGAGGAAAACGCCCCCACTCCGCGGATACGCGCATAGCCGTCTGCTGCATAGGCCGCGTTGAGTTCGTTGCACGTGCCGATATATTTCACTTCGCTTTTCATTACTTGATTGAAGAAACCGAGAACAAAATCTCCCGGAACGCCGAAAAGATGATCGACGCCAATTTCCTTCAATCGGATTAACAGGTATTCAGCAACGGTGATTTCTGAACTTATCAACTCGCTACACTCCTCATCTTTTGATCAAACAATTTGAATCGGCCTTTCTTGTGTCCCGCCGGTGACGCACAAGCAAGCATAATTTCTATTACAATATTTCCATCTTTGGCAAATGCCTTCATAATTGCATCACTTCGTCAGCACCACCTCGAATTCCACAACCACTTCGTCCTTGACTGTGACGGTGCCGGCGGCGAGGCTGATAGGCGTGATGCCGAAACTGGTCTGCTTCAACCGTGCCTCTCCGGTGTAATGCGATCCATCGCCGGAAACATCAACCATGACGGGCTTGGTTTCGCCGTGCAAACTCAGCTCCCCCTGGACTTGCCACTTCCCCGGCGCAAGCTGCTTCATGGACGTTGATCGAAAGCGGATTTCCAGAAAACGCTGGCTGTCGAGCACACCCGGCCCTAACATGGTGTGCTGGATCTCCGCCCGGTCCTTATCCGAAACCCCCGAATCGGCCACGGTCAACTTCCTGCTGTCCACAACAAGTTCGACCGCCGAGCCATCAGACGTTCCCTCTCGGATCGGGGCCCGAATAGTATGGTTGTGAGCAAATGTCGCGAACAGTCCCGTCTTAAAGACGCGCACGGTAATACTGGAGCGGAGGGTATCGATGGTGCGTGACGCAGCCGGCTCGGACAAGGACGTACCAAATCCTCCGAGAGCGGCCCCTGCGATGAGAAGGGCCAGAGTCAGCTTCGAATATCGATTCATAGATCCGCTCTTAACTAATTGGTGGTGCTTGATTGACAGCGCTTTAACTTGCCGCGCTTCCGACTTGATTAACCAGATAATCTTCAATCCCCATCTGTTCGATCTGCGCACGTTGAATTTCCGCCCAATCGACGTGACCTTCTTCCATCTTGAGTATCTTCGTGAGAAGGTCGACCGTACCTTGATCATCTACTTCACGAGCAAGCTTGATCGCTTCATTATATGAGCGCAATGCGCCCAGTTCATCATCCTTGTCGTTATTGATCATCTCCGATACCGTTTTACCAATCTTTATCGGATTGAGCTTGGACACGATCGGAGCCCCGTCAAAGAATATTATCCGCTCGATGAGCCACTCGGCATGGTGCATTTCATCCATTGCCTGTTTTCGGATATCAAGGTGAAGCTTGCCATACCCCCAGTTCTCGCACATTTCAGAATGAACCATATATTGATTGATAGCGGTAAGCTCGTCGGCCAATTGCTGATTAAGTACCGTGATCAGTTTCGCATTGCCTTTCATACGCATTCTCCTTTGAAAATTGTGATTGAACGAAACTAGTTGCTGTTGTCTTGGTGCAGATTCTCGATCGAAATGAGTAACCGTCCTCGGAGATTTCCTACAACCTCATGGTACATCGCTGGACCAACGACTTCAATATCAACGCAGCGGGCGCCAAGATATCCGGCGAGAAGGTGTTTCTCGAATTCGCGCTTTGACCCGCTCGTACCAAAAATCATTATCGATTCTGCAGAGTTGAGACATGAGGCTACCTTATCGTAATACAATTTTTGGTGCCCGGTAACCTGTCCGTCAGTCTGACTTTCTGTCGAATCTCCCCCCGACTCTCCGGAGAATCGAACATGCTTCTCCATGTTTGAAGGTATTTCCAGAACATCATCTCCGTTGTAACCGAGGCCCACAATAATTGCCTTCCTGTGGTCAATCCACACACCCACTATTTTCATCATACTCCTACCTTTCCGAGCAAAGTATGCCAGCTTCGATAATCCGCACAGACTAACTGTTCGAGGTGGCCTCTTTGGTGATTTGCCGTTTCGATTTTACACCCACATGTTATTTGTCGCGACTCTGCGAGCCGTTGCATTACAACTGCCTTAGAAATGCAACGAGATCCTTTTTTTCCTGACCGCCCAAATGGAGCTGTTGGACGAGGTTAAAGAACTCAACGGCATCTTCCAATGTCAGGAGCCTTCCGTCGTGAAGATACGGAGGAGAGTCCTTGATGCCCCGCAGCGGAAACGTCTTGATCGGTCCTTCGGCCCGAATGTGTTGGCCGTTGATCGTCTCAGATTTGTAGAATCTTTCTACCTGCAAGTCATGCATTTGATTGTCCGTGTAGTACGGCGGCTCGTGGCACGTAGCGCATTTCCCTTTTCCAAAAAAAATCACCTCCCCCTTTTTTTCAGACTCAGTTGCCTTGGACGGAGTCAGCCGTCCGTAGATATCGAGCTTCGGCGCGGGGGAGAAATCGAGCAGTTCCTGAAATTCAGCCATGTCGTGAACTTGGGTTCCCCGATCAAGTATATTCATCCCTTTTTTGAATGCCGTGAGCGGGTCACCGTCGAAATATGCGCCGCGTTGTTCAAACTCTGTAAAATCTTCCACTGTTTTGAGCGCACGCTGCGAACCAAAGAGACGTTGGATATTAACGCCCCGAAGTGAGGGGGTTTCAATCCGGTTCCGGTCGGCCTGCGGCCGGATATCGCCGACCAGATGGATTGCTCCGGAGGTGTGCCCGTTGACATGGCAGTCAAAGCACGCTACTCCGAGGCTTGGCTTTTCGCTTTTTCGGTCTGCGGTCGCGTTGAACTGCTGCTGCGGGAACTGCGTCACCAATAATCGCAGGCCATCCAATTGTTTCGGGTTTAGAATCCCGTTGAATATCTCATAGTAATTGTCAATGGTGACCACCTGCCCTTGAGACACATCCCCCATATCTTTGTGAGTGGTCAGGTAGATGGGCGGCGGGTATTCGGGCAGAAAATATTCGGGCAAGTCAAAGTCCAGATCGAACCGTTCAAGCCGGGGAAATTGTTTTATTTGAATCTGCGTGAAGATCATCCCGCCAACCGGATGGTTGGGATGAGGTAAAGGAAGATACGGGAAGAGGCCCTGCATCTTTATCGACTCGGGCGCCAGGCCGGCCAGTTCATCCCATGTCATTCCCCTTTTTAGTTTTGCCGTTGGGCCAACGGGGAGCGGCTTTCCGCCCGACATTGTCACCTCGGTTGTTACTCTCTTGGAAAGATCGTAGCGCTCACTGAGCAAGTCCAGTTGGCGTTTCATCACAACTGCCTTTTGAGACTTATCAAGCGCCATGACCTTTTCAAACGGTTCTTCGATGACCGGCGAATAACTTGATTCCCTCCTCTGCTGATCAATGGGAGGTATCGCTCCGACAAAAAATGAAGCCGCGATAATGAACAATCCAATAAAGTATTTTCGTGCATCCTTCATGGCTTCACCGCTGTATGATTTGATTCTTTCAACATAAACCCGGTTCGATAAACCCGAATTCTTGTTCCAACTCAGGTCCTTCTTTAAGATTTGAGAAAGGCAAGTACGTCTCCATTGAACTTATCCTTTTGAGTATGGGGCAGTCCATGCGGCGCTCCCGGATAGACCACCAGCGTTGAATTTTTGATATATTTGGCCGAAGCGTACGCCGAGGCTTCAATCGGAACAATCTGATCGTCATCGCCGTGTATGATGAGAGTCGGCACGTCGAACTTCTTCAGATCATCGGAGAAGTCTGTCTCGGAAAACGCCTGAATGCAATCGAGCTCATTCTTGAGCCCTCCCTGCATACTCTGAAACCAGAACTCGTCGCGGAGCCCCTGGCTCACTTTTGCTCCCTGCCTATTGGCTCCGTAGAATGGCGTCGTGAGGTCCTGAAAAAACTGCGAGCGGTCGGCGGCAACACCGGCACGGATGCCGTCGAAAACCTCCATCGGCAGACCGGCAGGATTGGCATGCGTCTTGAGCATCAGCGGAGTAACCGAGCCCACGAGAACTGCTTTCGCCACTCGCCCGGTGCCGTGGCGTCCGATGTAACGTGCAACTTCTCCGCCCCCCGTCGAGTGACCGACCAACGTCACACCCTTTAGATTCAGGGATTCGATGAGTTCCGAGAGATCGTCGGCATACGTGTCCATGTCGTTGCCATTCCACGGCTGACTCGATCGACCGTGACCGCGACGATCATGGGCGATGCACCGATAATCGTTTGACGCCAGGTAGACCATCTGGCTCTCCCAGGCATCGCTGGTGAGCGGCCAACCATGGCAGAAAACAACGGGGTGGCCTGAGCCCCAGTCCTTGTAGTAGATTTCTGTTCCATCTTTTGTCGTGATCGTATTCATGCTTGATCTTCCTCTATTGAGTTATCCCCATGCCGATCCCCGTTTCAAAATCCAATGACATTTCCCACACCGCTGCGCAGCGCAAACCAGGTGAACTCCATGAAATATTCGTCCCGTTGACGCGAATGTTTTACCTGGCCGATCTTCATCGCGCCGGATTTCCCCGGAACGTTATTCCGCCGAAATTTGAAAGTGTTGGCAATAATCGAAGAGGCCATGTCAAAGATGCCTTTTTCGCTTCCTGTGTATTTGTTGATCACTGCAAAAGTCAGGTCCCGGTAAACCATTCGCACCGTCCCGCTCGCCTGCCCTGAAACAACGGTGATGCCGAAAGTCGCCTCGTCGAGGACTCCCCTCTTGATTCGCATTTGCTCTCCTGCTTCAAGAAATGCATTGAGCGCATCGGCATTCATTTTGCTGAGTGAGCCGGAGTATTCATACGAGAACTCTTTCGTCGAAACCGGAATGGACATCAGCACTTTCATCGTTCCTGCCTTCATAAATCTTCCTTGTGCATGAATAACGACTGAGGCCTCGCGGCCGCCGCGGTTCGAAATGCCGGTTGCGGAGGCCTGAACGCTGTCAAACGTGATCACTCCAGGCACGGAACCGAGCCTCATCCTCTCCGCATATTTCAGTTCTCCGTTGATGATAGTCAGATGAGACACGTTCAAAGGTTCTTCAATCGAAGCGAACATTTCATTCGGCATCAAGGGCGGAGTGCTTTCGACATAGGGTTTATCCTTATCGAGGAGAATGTCGACAACTGCGTCGCGAATTTGCACGGAACGAATTCGGCAGCCCTTTCCCTGGGCCATTTCGAGAGATGCAAAACCATTTGCCTTGGCATACGGAACGTCAAGATGGTACCGGGTTCTTCTGATGTTGCTTTCTGCAAAGAACTCCTCGTCATTTCCCTTCGGCTGCATGTTGAAAGATTGAGCAACGACTTCCGAATCGGGTATCGAGACGTGCAGTGTTCGGCAATACGCTGTGTAATGCGACGGCAAGAGGTTTACTTTGACCTCTTGCGCGTCGATGTCTGCGTCGGCAAAGTCTTTAGGGCTAAGTTCCCCCCCCCAAAGAAGATGGAACCAACCGATCCCCCCGACAGAAAGTCTTCTCATAGTGCCCGAGAACGAACCATCAACCTTTCGCACATCAACTCCATCAATTCCAAATCGGTTGTTCAACACACTGTAGTCCATGTCGCTGACGCGCATCGAGTACGCGGGATATGCCTTGGCAAATGCCTCCGAAACCTTCGGCTTCACGAATCTGTTCACCAGGGGGTCGATGAAGAGGAGTAAAGCCAGAGCCAGGACGAGCACTATGGACCCCGCAACAAAACCTCGGCGTGCCGCTATTCCCAGAAATGACTGCCATCGACGGCGTACTGAAGGATGTTCGTTTTTCATCTGGTGGATCTCCTAATTTCTATTTTCATACTCGGTCGGCGCATAAATGCTTCAATCAACAAGAAGACAACGAGAGACTTCGACCGCGATCAAAGCAGACTCGCAAACGCTCCAACTCCGGACAATATGATGAGGAGTCCGGCAATCTTGTTGACCCATCTCATTCCGCCCGAATCAAGTTTCTTTCTGAACAATGTCGCGACGAAACCAAGGGTCAAAAACCATAGACACGAACCTGCAAAAACTCCCGTAACAAGGATGT
>CAYLMV010000034.1:0-35421 GCA_964384415.1 uncultured Chitinophagaceae bacterium
GCAAAAACATTCGATCATTCGCAGACACAGTTTCCTTTGAAAGGGAAGCACGCCGCGGTCCGTTGCGCATCATGCCACAAGGAAGCGACGAACGGAAAGAAATCAGCGGTCGGATTATTTGCAATAGCAGAGTTCAGAAAGTGTTCGGATTGTCACGCGGATGGGCACAACGGCCAGTTCGCGTTCCGGAGCGACCGCGGAAAATGTGAAAGCTGTCATTCTGACGAAGGTTTTATTCCATCCACGTATACTGTGATCCAGCATAAAGACTCTCGCTTCGACCTGACCGGGGCTCATATCGCCACACCGTGCACCGCATGCCACCTCGCAGGGGTTGTTCATTCCAAGAGCACACGGCAGTTTCGATGGAACGGAGAGATCCGATGTGTTACTTGCCACTCGGATGTGCACAAGGCGCAATTTCAGTCATCGCCGAAGAAGGAATGTGAATCCTGTCATACCACCCAGGCATGGAATTCTCTACTCTTCTCTCATGAGTCAACCCGCTTTCTCCTCGGGGGCAAACACGCAGAAATTCCATGCGCGAAATGTCACGAAAAAATGGATGCCGGTCTCAAAACCGAGCGGGTGCAATACAGGTCGGTTTCAGGGAAGTGCAGTTCTTGCCATCGGGACGAGCACGAAGGCCAGCTGGCCAGGGGCGGCACGACGGACTGCGCGCATTGCCACAACGACGCTTCATGGAAGATCGAAGATTTTAATCATACATTGAACACGCGATATGTGCTGACGGGAAAACATGCTTCGGTTGCATGCAGCAAGTGCCACGTGCCGGCGGCGATGAACGGCCGTACGACGGCCCGTTACAAGCCTTTGGGAACTGCATGCATCGACTGCCACTCCTCGGGTGACATCCATGATCAGCAAAAATAAAGGCCTGCTGTCGCTGCTGTTGATTCTATCTCCGCTCACCCTGCTGATGGCGCAGAATTCGCCTCACGGTGTCCTGGCGATTGAATGCACTGCGTGCCATGTTACCAGTTCATGGACGGAGATGAGGAATCCCCTGGAGTTCGATCACTCCACAACGGCCTTTCCCCTGAACGGGCGACACGCAATTACAACATGCAAATTGTGCCACACGACGTTGAAATTCTCGGGGACGGTGACCGATTGCTTCACCTGCCACCGTGAAGACTTTGAACGGATCAGAATGCCCGACCACCTTCGGGGGCAGTTTTCGCATGATTGCACGCCATGTCATTCTTTCAATGGCTGGATGCCTTCGATCTTCGATCATCAAAAGACAAACTTCCAACTTATCGGCGCCCATCTTGCCGTCGACTGTTATTCCTGTCATCAGAATGCCCGGTTCGCAGGAATCGCGTCTGACTGCTTCTCATGTCATCGAACAGACTTCGCAGCTGCTCTGAGTCCAAATCATCAAACATCTCAGTTTTCGCATGATTGCACCTCGTGTCATTCTATGAATGGGTGGACACCATCCACGTTCGATCATTCGAAGACTGTTTTCCCGTTGCAAGGAGCGCATCGGACGATTGACTGCGTTTCTTGTCATTCCAATTCGCGGTTCGCCGGAACACCGACCGACTGTTACACATGTCATCAAGCAGATTTTGCGGGAGCGAAGGCTCCCGACCATCTTGCAAGTCAGTTGTCGCATGATTGCACGACATGTCATTCGTCATTCAGCTGGTCTCCCTCGACGTTCGATCATTCTAAAACGAGCTTCCCCCTGTTGGGTGCCCACAGGCTGGTTGCCTGCATCGGGTGTCACGCGGGAGGAAAATTCGCCGGGACGCAGACAACATGCTATGCGTGCCACCAGGCCGATTTCGCTTCCGCGCCCAGCCATCTTGCTTCTCAATACTCGCACGACTGCCTTACATGCCATACAATGGATGCCTGGTCGCTTGCCGGCTTTGATCACAACAAGACGAGTTTTCCTCTCACCGGTGCGCATCAGACTCTCCAATGTTCTTCCTGTCACAAGAATGGCCAGTTCGCAGCACTGGCGACGGATTGTTATTCGTGCCACGTTACAGATTTCAACAATGTCCAGACTCCGAACCATCAGCTTGGACAGTTCTCCCATGATTGCACGACGTGCCATACCACCGTCGCCTGGAAGCCCTCGACGTTCAATCACTCGAGCACTGTTTTTCCTCTCACTGGAGCTCATGTAACCACTGATTGTCGTTTTTGCCACAAGAACGGCCGGTTCCAAGGTCTCAGTACCGATTGCTTCAGCTGCCACCAAACAGATTTCAACAATGTGACAGACCCTAATCACGTAAGTGGCAACTTCGACCACAATTGCGTCTCATGCCATTCGACCACAGCGTGGATGCCCGCGACCTTTGACCACTCCAAGACGAGCTTCGTGCTGACGGGAGCCCACATTCAGGCGACGTGTGCAAGCTGCCATATCAACAACCGGTTTGCCGGCACTCCGACCGATTGTTACTCGTGCCATATCAATGATTACAACGGCGCGACAAATCCAAACCATGCGTCGGCAAAGTATCCGGTAACGTGCGCCAATTGCCATTCAACGACTGCATGGCAGCCGTCGACGTTCGACCACACTCCTTTCTTCCCGATCGGTTCCGGAAGCGTGCACAGTCCTGGCCGTTGGACATTCTGCAGCGATTGCCACACAAATCAGTCGAACCCGGCAACGTTCGAATGCATCAACTGCCACACGCACTCGAAATCTGAAACCGATTCGAACCACAAGCGAGTGTCCGGATATGTTTATGCAAGTACCGCCTGCTACAAATGCCATCCACAAGGGAGATAAGTGAAGATGACCCGTACGATGCTGGTAATTCTCTTTTTGTTGATGACGTGCACGATTGCATTAGGCCAATCGTCCCCCCACGGAGAACTGGCAATAACCTGCACCGACTGCCACACAACGACTTCGTGGACCGAAATCCCCGCAACGATGAAATTTGATCATGCTAAAACTTCTTTCGTACTGGAAGGAAAGCACAAGTTGCCGGAGTGCAAACAGTGTCACATCACGCTCCGGTTTTCCGAGACTCCGACCGATTGTTTTTCTTGTCACCGCCAGGATTTCGACAACGCGCCGGCGGTCAACCACAGGTCGGCGGGATTCACGACCGATTGTATTACGTGCCACCGGCTGGACGCAGTCTCCTGGAGCGACAGTTTTGATCACAATCTCACAGAATTTCCGACCCGCGGCGCTCATGAAGCGGTCGATTGCCTGCGATGTCATGTGAACAATAAATATCGCGGCATTCCTTCTCAATGCGTTTCATGTCATTTGACCGAGTACCGTACTGCCCAGGATCCAAATCACGCGGATGCCGGATTCTCCACCGATTGCGCGACGTGCCATCGGGCGTTGACCTGGCAACCGGCGGCATTTTTTCCCCATGGGGCTTTCTTCCCAATTGCCAGGGGGGATCGTCATTCACCGGGAGTCTGGACGACGTGCAAAGATTGCCACTTCCAGGGATCTAACTACCAATCATTTGAATGCATCTACTGCCATACTCATAATAAGCCGGCGATGGACAGCAGGCATGAAGGAAGAAGAGGCTACGTGTATGAAAGTTCCGCCTGTTACCGTTGTCATCCCCAAGGATAATCATGAAGCTCAATAAGCCGTTCCTCGTGCTCATGAGTGCAGCGGCAATTTTCCTTTCTGTGCAGGCGACGAGTCAGACCTCGAAGGAGCTCTTTTTTCCGGTCTCCTATGTCTCATCGACGACTGTGTATATCAACGGGGGCAGAGACGACAGTCTCGCGGTTGGAGACACGCTCGCGATACATCGCCGGGGTTCTCTGATCTGCAGAGTTGCTGCGTACGCCGTTTCGCGCCATTCAACAGCCTCCCGCATTGTTGAAGGCAAAGGACCGGTGCTTCTCGGAGACACGGCGTCTATTACGATATCATTCTTTATGCTGCCGCCGCTTCGTACGGATTCCACTCAGACTGAACCGATAACCGGGCAGCGAGTCACCTCCCTCCAACAAGATAATCGGCGCACGACACGCGAGCCGTCTGAAAATGTCGTAAGCGGAAGGATTGCGGTACAGTATTCCGCAGTGTCGGCGGAGGATTCCCGGTATAATCTCAGTCAGCCTTCAGCCCTGACGCGTCTCGAAGTGGCGAAACTCTTCGGAACGAGTTTGAGGTTTTCGATGTATGGAAGGACATATTACGACCTCTCTTCGAATTATAACCAGTTCGGGGATAATGCACGGCTTCAGGAACGGATGTACGAATTCGAGATTTCGGACGAAGAACCCGATGCTGCCTACGGATATTCGGTAGGAAGAATTACCTCCAGGTTTGTCGGGGGTCTTGGAACATTCGATGGGGGCCAGGCCTACATCAGGAGGGGAAATTGGATCACCGGCGCCCTCTTCGGTGCGCAGGTCGGCGATCGAACAATGTCGATCGACGGGGACGATCATCGCGGAGCATTGTTTCTTAACTACCGTTCAGGCGACGATATCCTCCATCAATACGACGGAACAATTGCTTACGCCCGCCAGTTGTTCGAAGGACGGCTTGACCGCGAATTCTTCTACCTTCAGAACCTGGCATCAATCGGCACGGAATGGAACATCTATCAGACAGCGGAAATTGAAACCCAGGAGATTAACAACGGCGTTCGAAAATTTTCACCCAGTCTTTCGAACACTTTCTTTTCGGTCAACTATTACCCTCTCTCTTGGTTCTCGGCTAATATAGGTTACGATGCCAGTACTTCCGTATATCTTTTTGAAACTATGAAAGCGACTCCCGACACTCTCATCGACAGGAACTACCTGGACGGATACCGGCTTAATGCGACATTTCGTCTCCCGTTCTCGATTTCCCTTTCGGCAAACGGAACCTACCGGACGAAAAAAGGCGATCCACGCGACTCGCGGACGCTCGGCGGGACATTGAGGATGAGCGCAATCGCCGGGAGCGAGTACAACACTTCGGTGAGATATATGAACATCAGAGGAGTCTACAGCAACGGCGATAATATTACCGTTGATGTCGACCGGACATTTTTCTATGCGCTGACGACGGCGGCTCGTTTTGATTACTACCGGTACGTACTCCTCTCAGCCGGTCAATCTTACACCACGTACACGGCAACGGCAAATATCAATTACCGTCTCACTCGTTCCCTCTATTCATCGTTGAACATTGACCGGGTCTGGGACCCGACTCTTAACAGCTATCGTTTCTATCTGGAATTAGGAGTCCGTTTCTAACAATGCCGGAATCACTCATAACGCTTCTTATTACCGCCGCCCTCTTTCTTGTGACGGTTGTGCCGTACTATCGCTACGTCAGGCGAACGGAAAAAAGGGCGAAAGAGAAGCTTGAGCATATGCAAATCGCCGGGCTTGTAGAAGCCTCGACAATCCACCCCCACATCGACATCCTTGCGTGCATCGGTTGCGGCGCATGTGTCGATGCCTGTCCGGAAGGAGATGTGCTGGCGGTGATCGACGGCAAGGCGGCTCTGATTCACGGGGCGAAGTGCGTAGGGCACGGCTTATGTGCGGAAGCGTGCCCGGTCAACGGCATTACCCTTCTTATGGCAAGGCCGGGTCGCAGTGCCGACCTTCCTTCTCTCACCGAAAATTATGAAACATCCGTTCCCGGCATTTTTATTACCGGCGAATTGGGGGGAATCGGTTTGATCAGGAATGCAATCGTCCAGGGTGTTCACGCAGCAGAGTACGTTGCAGCACAACGGCGAAATCATGGCGCGCAGTTCGACCTGGCCGTCATCGGGGCGGGACCGTCGGGGATTGCCGCAGGATTAGCCGCCAAGAAAAACGGCTTGAAATATTTGATTCTCGAGCAGGGAGATTTCGGCGGAACAATTCTCCAGTATCCGCGGTCAAAGATTGTTATGACATCCGGTGTGGAACTTCCCTTGTGGGGAAATTTCAACATGCGCGGAGCCACGAAAGAAGAATTGCTGGATATTTGGACGGAGATTATCGGAAAGACAAAGCTCGAGCTCAAACTCAACGAAAAGGCGCTCGGGATTGAAAAGTCGGATGGGCACTTTCTCGTCTCATCGGCCAAAGGGAGCTATTCCGCCGGCTCGGTGATCCTCGCTCTAGGAAGACGCGGCACTCCGCGAAAACTAGGTGTTCCGGGCGAACAGCTCTCGAAAGTGATGTACCGGCTGATCGATACCCAGGCATATCACAATTGTGATGTTCTTGTCGTTGGAGGAGGAGACTCAGCGGTGGAAGCCGCGGTAGGGTTGGGAATACAATCTGCAAACCGGGTGACCCTCTCGTACCGAAAAGGGGAGTTTACTCGAATCAAGGAACGCAACCGGCAGCATCTAGCGACAGCTGAAAAGGGAAAGAAAGTGAATGTTATTTTTAATTCAGAGATTGCAGAGATTGCAGAACGCCATGTGCTTCTCAAGGCCCCGGACGGAGTGCAAAAGATCAAGAACGATTATGTCTTCATTTTTGCCGGGGGCGAAATGCCGTTCGATTTTCTGAAGGCAATTGGCATCCAGTTTACTACTCAGATCGTTGACTAGAATGAGCTCAGATCCCGTGCAACGCTTAAACTTTTTTGAGCATTCAGGGTCACATCCTTTCGAGTGTATCAATCACCAACACCATTCACAGATTGCCGAGAAAAATAATGCGCGCCAATACCATTGGTCTATTGATTCTCTCTCCCTTCTTGTTTTTCTCTTCCTCGTTCGCACAGAATCCCGATGCCGTCGTGATCGTGCGTCAAACAACGCTGAATGGATTTCTTGATGCCGTTGGTCCCGTGAGCGGAAAGGCGCCGTACAACGTTTTAGGGATGAAAGGAGATTACACCTGGACGGTAAAAAACGCGCGGATCGAGCTGAAGCCGAACAGAGCGAATTTTATCGCCGATGCAAGCGTGAAGGTAGGGCCGTTTGCATACGGGTCGGTGGCGAACGGGGATGTGGAGATAAAATATCTTCAGCCGACGAACAGGATATCGGTGAAGGTGTTGAAGGCGAGCTTTGAGGTGTATACCAGTGTCTTCGGCAAGAAGATCCATCTTGGCGATGTCGATGTGTCAAAATTCTATCGGCCGGAATTTGAATTTGCCGGCCCGCAGCCCGTTCAACCGAGCGTGCTCGTCACGCTTCCGGGCGATCAATCCAAAACAGTCTACATCACGCCCGTTGGACAGAATCTGAGGATCGATCAAGACCAGATCGTGGTCACTTCGAACCTGAAATTCTCCGATCAACCCCCTTCGAAGTAACCTCACGTCCGCAGAGCTAAAACGGCCGCCTCGCTCCAACTCTCCTCACACTTGGAGGGGAGCTGGAGCATTCTTGCCCCCAAAGAAGATGTTGCGGCAATTTCAATACATCTGCGTCTGAAGCCATCCGCGCCATTTCAATGGATTTTCTCGGTCTATCTCCAGACCATTCGATCGGTTCGATGTGCGCGGACGATGTCAGATGAGAACATCAAGGTTGGCGCCGCTGGAGCTCGTGCTGTCGCTTGTAGCGGCGGTACTGCTCGCGGCCGTCGAGGAGGCGGTAGCATCGCTCGGCGGTTTGCCTCCATGATGGTGGTGATGATGATGCGCTTTGGCCGTTGAATTCGATGGCTGCAGGTCTTGCCCAAGTTTCTTTAGTGCGTCTTGAGCCCCGCCGATATCCCCGGACTGAAGCGCTTTTCCCAATGCGGCAAAATCTGCGCTCAGCTGATTCTGCTGCCCGCTCGATTGCGGTGCAGCAACTGCCTGCGGTGTTTGAGTCTTGCCGAGAAGACCCTCAATTTGTGAAAAGGCATTTTGGGCGCTTTTCAGGTCTCCTGACTGGACAGCGTTTACCAGGTTCTTGAAGTTGCTGCTCATTGTGGCTGAACTGCTCTGCACATTAGGCAGGTAAGGATTTGTGCCTGAAGACACTCCTTGAACCGACATAATTTTCCCTCTCCTCGTTGTTATTGGCGGCGGGCCCGGAATTTGGTATCTCATCCCGCCATTAAAGATTATCGACCGATTTGAGGAAGAAATGCAGGGGAAGCGGAGAATTTTCCTGCAATCGAGATTGCAGAATGTAATATGGCAACAGTATCTTCATTTGCATTCCCTCGGGATGACTTTTATATTTGATGAAAGCGGGTGAGTCCTGTAATCGCGTTACAGCGGAATTCCCTGCAGCGTAGAATCTCGTCTCTAATCAAAAATCAATTCTAAGAAGGCGGAGGTATCGATGTCCAGATTTCTGGCGACAGCATTGCTATTTGGATCACTGTGTTTCATTTCGTATCCCGCATGTGCGCAGGCCCTCTCCTGGCCCGACTCGCTTCCCGTGTACGATCACATTGTCATTGTGGTTGAAGAAAACAAAGACTATGAAGAGATCGTCGGAAGCAATGATGCGCCGTATCTCAATATGCTCCGGAGCGAGGGGGCACACTTTACGCAAATGTATGCCGAGGAACATAAAAGCGAAGGAAATTATTTTTGGATGATGTCGGGGAGCAACCAGAATGTCGGATTTGCCGACGCGAATCCGAAAGCGATGATCTATGCGAGTAATCTCGGCGAACAGCTCATCAAGAAAGGTTTATCGTTCAAAGGGTACTCAGAGGATCTCCCCGAGGTCGGCAGCATGGTTGAGAAGAAATATCCTTACGCGCGAAAGCATGTTCCCTGGGTCACCTTCGGCAATCTTCCAGGGGGCAACAATCCCGATTCTTCAACGAACCTGCAGTTTCTCCAATTTCCATCAGACTTCACGAAACTGCCGACTGTCTCGTTTGTGATTCCGAATCTTATCAACGACATGCATGATGATCCGAACAATGTCCGGAACGGAGATGTGTGGCTCAGCAAAAAAATCGACCCATACTACCAGTGGGCAAAAAGTCATAACAGCCTGTTGATCGTTACGTTCGACGAGAATGAAGATACGAATGGCATGATGGACCTGACCGATCCATCAAGCCCGGAGAAAGTGAAGCAGAACAGGATTGCTACTATCTTCGCCGGCGCGCATCTTAAACACGGCAATTATACGGAAGGTAAAGGGATCACACACGTCAACATTCTCCGCACGTTGGAAGCAATGTACGGGCTTCAAACATCGGGAAAACAGCATCCGGATGCCCTCAAATACGGCATTGGAGACAGGTATATCATTACGGATGTCTTTTCGAGGTAGGCTTGATGAACGACTATTTCGGATATCCGCTCATCCTATCGATTTGAATGGTTGGATTCGAAGGCGCTCATGCGTGAGTTTTCCAGACAAGGATGACAGCGGCGGTATCAATTGCCGCTTATTTTTTTGTTCTCCGTTCATCGCGCGCAGGACAATGATTCTTT
This sequence comes from uncultured Chitinophagaceae bacterium, assembly GCA_964384415.1. Taxonomy (GTDB): domain Bacteria; phylum Bacteroidota; class Ignavibacteria; order UBA10030; family UBA8401; genus JAGVPT01. The sequence goes on from CAYLMV010000034.1 coordinate 9,335, forward strand.
TTTCGAGCCGGTCTCATGACCGCCCCGCCAGCGGATCACTCATCACTATGTACATCTACGGGTACAAATCTCCCTCCCGATTCGTTGTATCGCAATTCTTTGCTGGCCTTGTTTCCCGCCGAGTCCTCGTACGAAACTGAGAGGCTCAAGTTCTGCAGTACTATGGGCTCCGTTTCAACGATCTTCATCCATCCAGGAGATCTTGCTGGAAGAGTATGCGGATTAATTTCCTCGATCTTTACATGTCTCGATGCTGCCACAATGTTGTTTACCGGATCTCCGTCATTGATAAAGTAAACGTAAAATTCTTTTTCCCTTCGAATCGTTTTCAACACGCGTAAGATCGGCAGAGGTTCTTTCGGAGGATCAGCAAGGAAGGCCTCGACGTCGTTCTGGAGAGATTTGTTTCCGGCATTGTTTCCGAGATAGAGTTCCTTCTCCTCTGGTCTCGTCGTCGAGGCTAGTTCTTCCAGATCGTATGCTTTGTGTACGGCTGCCGTTCCTGTCATCACTTCAAAAAGTGTCGGATCATATGTCTCGAGGGTGTTGAACGCAATGAGCAAGAGGCCGATGGCCATCCCAGCGCCAAACCCGCCAAGGTGCGCCCAATAGGCGATGTTGCCGCCGCCAAAGATTGCTCCGAGAAGGTCAAAGACCAGCCAAAAGAGTATCATCCAATAAGCTTTTACCGTGAATTTACCAAACCTCCAAAATATACCCGCAAAAGGAAATGAGAAAAAATAAATGCAGTTTAACTGATTTACCGGAAACAGTACGAGCGACATCCCCACAATCCCGTTGATTGCTCCGCTTGCTCCGACTGCCGGATGTCCGTTAAACGCAAGATGCGTCGCTGACGCGACCATTCCTAGAAAAAGGTAGAGGAAACCGTACTGTACATTTCCCACCAATGCACAGACCGCATTGCCGAAGATCCAGAGAAATAACATGTTGCCGACCAGGTGAAGAATTCCGGCATGAATGAAGAGGTTGCCGACCATTTGACCGATATCCCAATCTCTTAATACCATCGACTCCGCGGTCTCCTGCGGTATCACGCCGAACGCGAGAAAGACAAAAAAGATAGAAGTAGCGGAGATGAGGATTGCATTTGTAACCGGCATTCGTGCGAATGTCGTTTCCATCTTATATGGAATAATCACGCCAAACCTCCCATGATGCTACGGTGTGTGCTTTGTGAACGCGATGGAGTGATTCGTGCTGAGATTTGCGAAGTGTCTGAAGCACAAAAACCCTCATCATCGCATGTGCGAATCCGAGGGTCTTTTCCGTCTCATTGTTTTTCCGCCCGATCCCCCGGGAATGAATTCAATGCGAGAATGTAGGAGGTAATGGGGAGAGAGTCAAGAATAAAAGGATGACGAGACTGATTCAGCATTGCCACTATGCCTTTACCCTAATGACACCCGAAAGGAATCCCTACGGGAAATGCCACCAACTTTTCGGTGGAGTTAGATTCTCAATGAGCAAAGTTCTCGAGCAGATGCGGTTTACCCCGCAGAAGCGGGGCCGGAATGGCGAACAGACCCACACTTAATAACTATACCCCCGGAGAGAGCATGGTGTTTGGTGCGAAAGAGACGAGCAGAATCAGGGAGAAGTCTTAAAAGGTGAGGGGAGAAATTTCTTCACTTCGTTGATGAAATCTCCAGGCTTGACGGGCTTCGTTAAAAAGACGTCGGCCCCCGAGTTCTTTGCTTCCGCAATATCCGATTGACTTTGCAATGCGCTTACGACGATCACGGGAGTTTTCTTCGTCCGATCGTTGCTCCTGATGTGGCGGCACGTTTCAAACCCGTTCATCTCCGGCATGACCAAATCGACAACGATGAGGTCGGGCGTGTATTCCTCAATCTTCTTGAGCGCCTCATTCCCGTTCGATGCAACAACGACATCGTATCCGGCAAGAACGATGTTGCGCTCAAGAAGCGACCGGGTCAGTTTTTCATCATCGACAATCAGTATCGATTTACGCTTTTCTGTTGGCATCTTTCGCCTGGAATATTTTTGCTGTGAGAGCTCGCATTGAGGGGTTCGGCACGCACGGTGTGAAAATGTAGCAGTAATCCAACGGAGAATCAAGCGCCGTGAGGGCTCGATCGTCAATCTCGAATTAGAGATGAACCGCAAAGGAGCAAAGAACGCGAAGAATCAAATTTGAAAAAGGAGGCCCGGCCTTGCCTTGCCGACTTGGCAGCCTCCCGCTTCTGTAAATCTGCTAGTTCAGCTCAGGTGCGCCGTCCAATTCCAGTTTTACAATTGTGTCGACTTTGTCTTGATGTTCAACCGGCATATGGAGCACCAGGCCGCCGTCCTTTTGGTCAAGGGTCACCGTCCCTCCGGTCAGCACGCGGCTTGAAAGAATCTTTCTCTTGAGCGGGGGAAGACTTATCTCGTCCTTGTTCCATTTCTGGATGTGAAGGTAGACAACATTTCCAGTATGAGTCGAACCTCCCCATGCACCGTTTCTGTACGGACCGCCGCGGGTTTCATAGATGCTCTCGCCGTATTTTTTCAACCACCCGCCAATTTCCTCCAAGATCGTCACCTGGCGCGGTTCAATCTGCCCGTTCGGCATAGGGCCAACGTCAAGCAGGAGGTTTCCGTCGCCGGTGGCGCACTGCACGAGAATCCCGATACACTCGCCTGAGGTCTTGAGAGTGTCGTTCGGTTTCCATGACCATTGCGTGCCAATGGTCATACACGTTTCCCACGGAATCTGAGTATTAAAAGTTCCAACCTCCTGTTCCGGAGTCGCATAATCCGCATTTGGACCGATCTCAGTTTTGGCGTCATAAATTCCTGCCTCGATATCGAGCCGGTTGTTGATAATGATGTTCGGCTGGAGTGCGCGGACGATGTGGTAAGTGCGTTCCTGATCCCATGGAGAGGGTCCGCCTTCGGCGTCGAACCACAGCACATCGATTTGTCCGTAGTTCCCCAGTAATTCGGAGAGATGCGTTTGCATTCGCTTCACGTACAGCGCGTTGCGTTCCGTCCTGCAGTCGGGATCGCGCCAATCCATCGGAGAATAATACCAGCCGATCTTGACACCGGCGCGGTGAGCGGCATCGGCGAGTTCGGCGCACACGTCGCGTTTAAACGGCGTGCTGCCAATATTGTAATCGTCGACTTTTGTATGCCAGAGACAGAACCCATCGCAGTGTTTGGCGGTGAGCACCATATATTTCATTCCGGCGGATTGGGCAATGGAGACCCATTCTTCGGCATTGAACCGCACCGGGTTGAACTGTTTATAGAGGTTGTCGTAAACGTCCACAGGTATTTCGCCCGTTCCGGTCTTTTCGATACCTCGTCTTAGTCCGCCGCGCGACCAGCTGATTTCAGTTCCCTTCAGGCTGACGGGTCCCCAGTGAATGAACATGCCAAACCGCGCTTTGCGCCACCATTCCAGCCGATGTTCTCTCGTGCTTGCTGCTTTCTGCAAGAGGGAATCGGTTTGCGGATAGAGGCTCGCGGTGCTCGCGACGATGAGGAGCCCGAGAACTGCCGACAGAATTTTACTTTTCTTCATTGTGCATCTCCCGATTAGTTCAAGCGGAAAGCAATATAGAAATATTATTTGAAAGTTATTTTATCGGACATGCCGAGCCAACGAATTTCCAAGCTCTTCAGAATATCTCGGTTTTGGGGGAACCTAAGTTGATTCTTCATTCTCTGCTGACAGACAATGAAGCAAAGTCCTGGTGTGCGGGATCCTGCTTTTCATAGCGTTTTGAAAACGGGAAGAGCCTTCGGAATCGAGACCCTGCGATACTTCACCCCGCACAGGCCGAAGAAAACGGCTCGTACTTGCTTTTGCACGTCCCAGCAGTCTTCTAAACACACGCATCGCCTCCTTCGCGTAACGCCGGCGATTTCGAGGCCATCGTCACTCGATGAGTCAGAAGCGTCGAAATCGACGGGTGCGCGGGGAGGTAGGATTCAATCGGAGGGTTTCAATTCCGGTGCACGCTGACGAAGGGGTGGAACTTTGAACTGTTGGTGCACCGAAATTGTCGGCTCGCGTGTTAGGGATTGAATCCGCGCGTTTCGATTTCGACGGATTTCTTTGGTTACTTTCTTTCTCGGAAAGAAAGCAACACCACTATCGGAGATCGCATGAGTTTGTGAGGGCCGGTGGAAAATTGCGCCGATTTGACATTCACTTCAAAAACCCTTAGCATGCCTCTGGCCGCTTCAGTGCGACTCAACATGGCGCATCTATCTTCGTAATACTTCATAATTCCTAATTCACACTTCTTACCTCAATCATCAACCTTCGACTGGAGAGTAAACAAGGATGAAAAACTTGTTTCCTATATTGCTTATGGGCCTTACTATTCTATCACAACCGACCTACCCGGATGATTTCCCCACGCTGCCGCTCGGCACCAAGGCGCCGGAATTCAACCTCCCCGGTGTCGACGGGCGCAACTGGACGCTCAATGACTTCGCCGATGCCAAAATTCTTGTTGTCGCCTTCACCTGCAACCATTGCCCGACGGCGCAATACTACGAAGCGCGTATCAAGCAAATAGTGTCTGACTACAAGGCTCAAGGCGTTGCGCTTGTCGCCATTATGCCCAACGACCCTAAGTCGGTCAGACTCGATGAACTCGGATGGAGCGACCTCAGCGACACGTTCGCCGAAATGAAGCTCCGCGCCAAGGAACGCCAGTTCAATTTTCCATACCTCTACGACGGCGAGACGGAAGGTGTCTCCCGGCAATATGGTCCCGTCGCGACGCCCCACGTCTTTGTCTTCGACGCCGGGCGAAAACTGCGCTACGTCGGAGCCATCGACAACTCGGAGCGGATCCAGCATGTGACGAAGCACTATCTGCGCGATGTGCTCGATTCTCTTCTTGAGGGGAAAGAGCCCCCCGTCACCCAAACGAAAGCTGTGGGGTGCTCTATTAAATGGGCAGGCAAGGAAGACCTGGTAAAGGCGTATCTCGAAAAACTTGACGAAGAACCGGTCACAATCTCGAAAGCCGATACCGCCGCTCTGCAGGTTCTCAGGAAGAACGACTCAGGCAAATTCAGGCTCATCAATTTCTGGGCGACCTGGTGCGCGCCGTGTGTCGCGGAGTTTGAGGAGTTCGTGACGGTCAACCGGATGTACCGGCATCGTGATTTCGAGCTGGTCACGGTCTCCATCAATCAGCCTGATGAAGACAAACAGGTGCTGGAGTTTCTGAAGAAACAACATGCTTCGAACCGCAACCTTCTCTTCGCGACTTCCGACAGGGACCAGTTGATGGCGGCATTCGATCCGAAATGGCAGGGGGCTGTGCCGTACACGGTGCTTCTCGATCCGGATGGCAATGTGATCTATCGCGAAGTTGGCAGCGCCGATATCCTGGCAGTGAAGCGGGCTATTCAAAAATCGATGAACGAGCGGAAGCCGTGGTAGGGGGAAGATGCGAATGACGGGCAGTGTTTCAATTTGAGATACTCATGCAAGAATCATCGTTATGTCCGTCAAAGGCGGACATCGAGGGTTCAAAGGATTTGAATTCCGGCTGGAGTTTGCCGCGCGCAAGCTGTCCGGACCGGTTGTGCAAATCATCGGTGGCAGCATTTACTCGAACTCTCTCTTGATGGGAAAAGAGGAAGAACCGTTCTCGGTGCGATTCGGCTGGAAACTTTGCGAAACCGTCAACTATTGAGTTCTGAATCTGATTCCGCTCAAATGCCACACGGAGTCGACCGAAACTCGGTACGACGCCAGCGCCCTCGCCTTGGCTGAATTGTTCCTAAAGCAATACGCTTCAGTCACGCCCAGCTTCTTCACATAAATAACTTTCCAGCAGTACGTCGGGACTGCCACCTTACCGATATGCTTCTTGGCGGCGGCCACCGAGCCGCACCAGACGAGAACACTGTCATCCGATTTCGCCTTGGTCCGCGTGTATTCTTCAAGAGTTTTCCAGATGCCGCGGTTCAAGCGGGGCGTTTGCGGAGTCATGTTCGAGTAATAGAAACTCTCCGCCATTCCGATTGAATCGCAGCTGTTGTCATCGGCGTCCATATTGTGACCCTGATCGTAACCGGAATGGGAGTAGTATTTGCCAAGGCTTGTATAGTCCTTGAGAAGCGGATCGGCTGTGAATTTATTTGTTCGAGGAAATTTTTTCGAGCAGGAGAACATACCCTTTGTCAGCCAATACTTTACCACGACGGGGAAATGCTTCGACTTGCTGAACGTCGTTGAATAGTATCTGTGCTGGATGGTAACCGTGTCCGAAGGCTGTGCAAGAGCCGGACAGGCGAGGAGAAGCAGGAGAGATGCTATCGCCGTTTTCATCTTTACTCCATTGTATTAGTTGAAGGGCTGCTGAAAAGGTAGCCCAAGCAGGGATGAGAAACAATACCGGTGATTAGGTCTTAAAATGGTGCTGGGGTCAATTGAAAAATGTCCAGGACACGCCTCGCATCATATACCTTCTACCCGTTCGCGATTAGTCATCCTGGAGAATCCGTCGATAGCGGAGAGTCGAACGGCGACCTTCTTTATCACGGGCCATCATAGGCAGCAGAATTTACTGCCGCTTTTTATGCATCCCGAAGATACCCATCTCAAGGTATTGACTTAATCCGGCCCCTGATGCATATTCCGTCGCATACAGCAAGTAAGACTAATCCCGTCCATGTCGGCCCGTTGTGCTCCCTCAGTTCCATTCTCGCGTCTGCAGCATTTCAAGAATATCATATATGATCAGTGCCCATCATTTACTTTTCTCCTCGAAGCGGAGAATCACCGATTGATGAAGGAGTTTGAATTTGAAAACTACCATTTTTATCCTTGCCTGCCTGTTAGCGGTTTCTCCGTCGCGATCTTGCGCTCAGGGGGGCGTTACCGCAGTTCCATTTCTTTTGATCAGCTCTTCGCCCCAGGCGAACGGGATGGGAGGGACGGCAGCCACTGTTCCATCGGATAACGCACTGGCGCCCCTCTCCAATCCAGGTCAGCTCGGCCTTTTTACGTTAAACAGTCTGTTCAATGCTGAGACCTATGCACCGAAGACTCAGTGGCTCCCGCAATTCCATCTGGACGGCCTGACCTATTCGAGCGAAGCAGTCAACGCCGGAATAAATCTTGGCAGCTTGCTAGAGCTGCCATTTTCCATGAGCGCAGGCATTGGTTATTCGAAAGTCGATCTGGAGCTGGGAGAGTTTAGCGTTACGGATGAGACGGGGCCCGTGCCCATAGGGCAATATCAAGCATCTGAAAAATCCGATAATGTCTCGGCCGCAATCGGCTTCGAGTATTATGCGAGAGTCGGTCTCGGATGGAATTTCAAGAAGATACGATCGGAGCTCAGCAGCTCCGCCGCAGCCAATGCAACCGACTTCGGCGTTCTTGTTGATGTGCCCGTTATGAAGATTGCCTCATCGCTCGCGGATGAGGATTTTGAGATCGCCCCGAGAGTCTCTCCGCTTCTGAATTTGTCTTTCAGCAATGTAAGGTCGAATGTTGGCGGTGAAATCGCCTACCTGGGTGCTGCGCAGGGAGATCCGCTGCCGCGGACTGCCATTCTCGGCGGAAGCATCGAGGGGGGACTGCTCCTGCGAATGGGTACCTCCGACAGAAAGCTTATAACATTTACTTTGATACGGCAGGCTGATGATCTCCTCGTCACACGATACTCGTCGGGTGCGTTCTCATACCAGAGCGGACTCGGGGACATCGCATTTGTTCACGATGTTATCCTCGGCAAGACGGGCGCCAGCGTGAATATCCGAAAGGGATGGCAAATCCAGGTAGTCGAGGCGCTGTACGTGCGGGGAGGTTCGGTCGACGGACCCGGTTTGGCCTACTCGACGGCCGGGTTCAGCATTTGTCTTCGCGGGCTCGCCCGGCTTGTTGCATTGGCAGGCTCGCATCCACCCGAGCCATGGCTTCAGTACTTCGTCGACCATTTTGACATCCAATATCATTATAGCAGCTATAGTTCGCTCGAATCTCCGATCGATGCAACGACAACGGGATCGGTGAACCTGGTGATGGACGGATTCTTGTTTTAAGCCATCGGAGCCTTGTCAAGGTCTTGTTGACGAAACCCTGTCAAGGTTTTCTCTTGTCGTATTCGAGAACGCAGGCAACAGAACCTTGACAGGGTTCCAAGTCTTTTCTCATTATTTTGGGCTTCGGCCCGGGAGCGATGCGTGGACAAATTCATGACTGCTGCTTTCGAGGAAGCTGAGCTTGGCTTCAGGTCGAACGGCATTCCGATCGGTTCGGTGCTCGTGCACAAAGAGGCGATCATCGGCCGCGGCCACAATCAACGCCTCCAGAAAGGAAGCGCGATACTCCATGCGGAAATGGCAGCGCTCGAAAATGCCGGCAGGCTTCCGGCTGCGGTCTATCGCGAGTGCATCTTGTATACGACTCTCTCGCCGTGCGCGATGTGCAGCGGGGCGATTTTGCTTTACGGGATTCCGCGGGTGATCATAGGAGAGAACTCGACTTTTCGCGGAGAGGAAGAGCTTTTAAAGAACAGGGGGGTGACGGTGCAGGTACTGCAGGACAAGCGCTGCATCCAGATGATGTCCGAGTTTATTCGCGAACATCTCGGGGAATGGAACGAGGACATTGGAGTGTAGACGTCGTCAAAGTGATCATTTTTGACAAGAATGAAAGGTTTCTTCCGTATTTATTGCGGTTGGCAGCCAGAGTAAGTATATTGATGCATCGTAACATATCGATGACATCTGGTCCGGATTGGTACCTGATACCCTCATTGTCACCTTATTATGAAGTGATATGAGGGTATTGTGTTTTAAGAACATAGTGTACGAACTTTTCCACCCGTATTTGAAAAGGAAAAAAAATGAGAAATACGTACACCGTCACGTATCGATGTTACAATGGAAGAATCAAGGCTGAAGAACTTTCCGCAGACACTTACTTTGATGCGGCCGCCGTGGTACGTCTATCTCACCGTCTCGAATTTGCGGATATCATATCGAATGTCATAAAGGATGTCGCGAAAGCTCAAAAACCCGGAAAGAGGAAGTATCAGCATGACAGATAATACTCGTATGGTTGATGGGATCCACAAAGGAATGCGGATGAAGGATGTTCCGGCTTCATACTTGCTTCACCTGCCGAAAGAGATTGCAACTGCGGGGCTCGCGAAATACGTTGCCGATAATCATGAACTCCTGAAGCTGGAGGCGAAAAGAGAGGGGCAGCTGCAATACAGGAAGAGTATGGATAAGCGGTAAATGTGATGCCGGGAGTTACCGCTGGGCAGTGAATGGTATCACGTTAATCGGAACAAATGAACCCCGGATGATAAATGTCCGGTGCGACGAATAGCTGATGTACAAAATCAACGCAGCTGTCAGTTTGCTGCGGCAGCAAATTGCCTCTCCCTTCTACGCCTTCCTCATCATCTCCCGCCTTTCCTTCAACATGAGCGGCAAAGCAACGAGGCCGAGAATGCAGTTTGCCAGACAGGCGACGAACCTCACGCAGGGGATAAACGTGAGCGCGTCGATGGCCAATCCTGCAACCTGCCCGCCGAACATCACTAGCCGTCCATTGGCTTTGCATGTAAACCAGGAAGGAGAGAGGATACAACGAAGAAGAGTCAGGAATAAAGCCTTCCGATTAAGAACGGAGTCCCCGAAGCGTCGTTTCGTCCGCAGATCTGGTCGGATCGGGGATGGTGAGTAAGAAGGGGGCACTAACTTCCAGACAAAACCGCTTTCGTCCATTGCGCGCAACATTTTCTTTCCCTATTTTCTTCTCCAACGCTCATTACAAAAGTCCCACGCCAACATTGCAATTCAGGCGTCGTGTTCGTGAGAACTTTCCGCTCAATACTACTCTACGCCGTGTCGCTTGCGCTCCTCACGGTCGCGTTGCGGCTGCTGGAATACAGGCTCCTCATTGTCGACCACGCGCGGGAGCTCTACATCGGCGTTATCGCTCTCCTCTTCACCGGGGTCGGCGTATGGGTTGGGCAAATGCTGCGCAACAGGGTCCGGCATGCGCCCCTTATCGGTGCGGAGTCGCTCGCAGCATTTTCTGCCAACCCGGATGCTCTTCGACGAACGGGTATCACGGCCCGCGAACTGGAGGTGCTGCAGCTCGTCGCCCTTGGGCTCAGCACGCGGGAGATCGCCGACAAACTCTTTGTCTCCGTTAATACAGTAAAGACACACACCGCCAGCCTTTTTCAAAAGCTCGATGCCCGGAGGCGCACTCAGGCTGTCCAAAAGGCTGCGGCAGCCGGATTGCTGCCATAAGGGACTCCTCCTTTTGTATGAGAGTCAGGGCCGGGTGTCAAAATCATCCTTTCGGGTGATGCGAAAACGGGGGGAGATGTCGTATGTTGGGTGGAATTCACTAGCCACATCACCATATGTAGAAGGAGGTCGCATGAGATCATTCGTCATTAAATTTGGATTCATCTCCGGCGGCATCAGCGTCGCGCTCATGTTTCTGACGTTCGTGCTGCTTCGGGGACCCTGGCTCTTTGAGAGCGGGGAATACGTCGGATACGCGGGGATGGTTTTGTCGTTTGCAGTCATCTTCGTCGGCGTGCGGCAATACCGTGAACAGGTAGGGCAGGGGTCGATTTCATTCGGGAAGGCGCTTCAGGCCGGATTGCTGATGACCCTTATCTCATGCTTCTGTTACACCATCGCGTGGCTTATCATCAATCATTTCTTCTATCCGAATTTTGCCGACGATTATCTCCAGTTCGAAATGAACCGTCTGCGGCAAAGCGGAGCGGCGGAGGCACTGATGCAGCAGAAAATGAAAATGCTGGAAGAATACAAAACGATGACGGCCAACCCGCTCATGAACGCCCTTCTCACGTTCACCGAGCCGCTCCCCGTTGGAATCGTCGTCGCGCTGATTGCGGCAGCCGTTCTGCGCAAGAAAGCTGCGAAGTCATGACCACATTTCAGAAGCTGAACCTGAAAGAACAGAGCGAAATTTTTATCTTCAACGCGCCGAAGAGTTTCGAAAAGGAAATCGCCTCGCTCAAAGGCGTGATCGTCAAGCGGTCGTGGAAGGAGGTGCGGAAACTTCACTTCGCGCTTGTGTTCGCAACACTTCAGACCGAAGTCGACGCGGCGGCGGAGCGTATCGCGCGACTTGCCGAGGGAGATGCCGTTATCTGGTTCGCCTATCCGAAGGGAACTTCGAAACGGTACGCGTGCGACTTCAACCGCGATACCGGATGGAATCGGATAAAGGCGGAGGGCTTTGTGACGGTCCGGGCTGTGGCCATCGATGAGGATTGGTCGGGACTCAGGTTCAGGCGAAGGGAATTCGTGAAGAAGTAGGGAATGCTCTAATGTCTTTCGGATAATCAGAGCCAGAAATAGAACAGCCCGACTCGGGGAGAAAGTCGGGCTGCTGTTAACAAGATCAAGTAAATCCTAGCAGTCTATTCTAATTCCGTCATTCCGTCATTCCGTCATTCCACCATTCCACTATTCCAGGATTCCAGGATTCCAATCTTCTACTTCCCCCTTGCATCCCATCCGCTCTTCATCATGAGGAGCAGCGCACCGAAGCCGAGAATGCAGTTTGCCAGACAGACAAGGAACCTCACGTAAGGAATAAATGTGAGCACTTCGACAATGACCAATCCTGTTGCGAGCCCTCCGAACATCACCAGCCGTCCCTTTCCTTCGAGCGAAAGCGCTCTTTCCGCAAAGATGAGCGCAAGTGCAAACTGAGAAAAATAGAGAAGCCAGAGGAATACTGTTCCGAGGAAGAGGCCAACCGGTATGCCTATGAGCGTCACCAGGCAGATCCCGGAGATCACCGGGATCACGATCAGGCCGAGGATCCCCCAGACCGTCACTTCTCCCGGATGTCCGAGGATCGTTGTTCCCATGCTTCGCAGCCGGGCAGGAGCGATAAGAACCATCAGCAAGCCGACTAAAAGGAGGCCGAAGAACCAAATGATCTTCAGCCAGAATCTCCAAACCGGATATCCAAGGATCTCGGCGCGGGCACGTTGTTCTCTCACTTCAACATCAACTTTTCCATGCACCGTGCCATCAACGATTGTTACTCTCTCCTTGTCTTGCACCCTCGCGTCGAGGTTGCCCCCGACAGCAGCCCCCTCGCCAACCGTAAGATAATTGCCGGCAAAATCGAGATCCCCCTTGATTGCGCCGTTGACCTGCAAGTCTCCTGCTGCGATCCGCGCTTCTTTCTCTACGACTCCGAGGATATCGAGATTGCCGCAGGCTGCGAGGAGATTTCCGGAAATCTCGCCCGACCGCCCAAGGATGATGGATCCGCCAGCCACACTGATATCTTTCCCAACCTTTCCATTGAATTGTATGGTTCCTCCTGCAGCACGAATATGATCCGACACGGTCCCTCCGACGGTCACCATGCCCCCGGCGACAATCAGATCGCCGTTGATTGTTCCCTCAACATCCACGACTCCGCCCGCAACATATGCATCGCCGTTGACCGTTCCGTTGATGACTACTTGATCTCCGCCGGCGAAATACCATCCTTCGTGCACTTCGTTCGAACCTAGGACTACGCGTTTCTTCTGTTTCTGATTCTGGTACTGCCAGCCGTTACATGAAACCATTGTAAAAGCCAACATGAAATAGAGGAATAACTTCATCGAGAAAACGTATCGTGATTTCATAGTGATCTCCATATTAGTGATTCGGAAAATCGGTCACGCGTCCAAAACAGCAAAACCTCTTTCATTCCTCACTTCGGAAATCCAGAGGTTCCTCAGAATTCTCTTGTCACAACCCTCTTCCCCTGGGCTCGGTCAGCATTTCGGCTAATGTTACCCGAAATGGGAACCAATGTCAAGGAGAGGTGATTCGATCAAGCGTCATCCTGGGTATACACTCGGAATTTGTATCCCGGCAAGAGAATACAGGGGAACGCAGTATAACAATACGGACCTTTATTGAATTAGATACGAATTAAACCGCAATATTCATTAGGCATCGTGAAGGATGTATGGATTCCCGATAAAAACGTTCGGTCTACGACCTCGTTGAGGGAATGACACACACCTCGCAGTTCGTCATATCCGCGCGTCTCTGGCGGGCATCCAAGACGCAGCACTACCCGATTTCTCCTCCACGCAACATAAATGCCGCCCATACGTAGACCTGAGACCACCGTAGGAGCCTTTCCCGTCTATTGCATGTTCCAACAAGGCCGCACAATGGCCTCAGCGTTTGCCCGGAAACACCTAAAAGGAGAAGCAATGAAGACCCTTTTGTTCTCTATTTTCGTCAGTCTTTCCCTGAGCGCATCATTATTTGCCGAGCGGCCGATTCCGTATTTTGTTTCGACCCAATGGCTGAACGATCACCTGAAAGACAAGGATCTCGTTCTTCTTCAGGTTGCATTCAGCAGGAGCGAGTATAGCTTTGCCCATCTGCCCGGCGCCCGGTTCCTTTGGTTCGAATCGCTCGCTCCATCCAATCCTGAACTCTCGACAGAAATGCCGGCCGTCGACCAGGCGAAGCCGGTGTTAGAAGGGCTCGGCATTACGCCGAACTCGAAAATCGTCCTCGTCTTCAATGGCGGAAATGTCACGATAGCGACCCGGATGATTCTTGCTCTCACTTACTTCGGTTTCGGAGACAGGGTGGCGCTGCTGGATGGCGGGCTGCCAATGTGGAAGTCTGAAGGGAGGAGCATCAGCAAAGAGACGCCCGCGGTTGAACGATCTTCCCTTACGATCGAACCCCATCCCAATGTGATCACCGATGCAGACTGGGTGAAAGACCATCTCAGTTCGCCGAATGTCTCCATTGTCGATGCGAGGTCGAAGACATTCTACGACGGCAACGGAGGCGGCGTCGCGCGGCAGGGGCATATCAAGGGGGCGAAGAGTATTCCCTATTCCACCATCGTCGACAGCACCAACAAAGTGAAATCGCTGGCAGAGCTACAAAAAATGTTCGACGAAGCGGGGATCAAAAAAGGAAACACCGTTGTCACGTACTGTCATGTCGGCCAGCAGGCGACGCTGGTCTATCTTGCGGCAAAGTATCTCGGGTATAACGCGATGGTCTATGACGGGTGTTTCGAAGACTGGAATGTCCGGGATGAAAGTTATCCTGTCGAAAAAACCGAAGCAGCTAAAAAATAGAAGCTTATGACGAATCCCAAACCATACCTCAATCCCTACCTGGCCGGCATCGGCCTCGGTTTGGTATTGCTCTCCGCTTTCGTATTGATGGGGCGCGGCCTCGGCGCATCCGGAGCGTTCACGTCTGTATTGACTGCGGGAGTGAACAGTGTTGCCCCTGAGCATGCCCGGGCGAATGGTCTCTATAGAGACTATCTTAACACCCCGTCGGGAAATCCGTTGAAGGAATGGCTTGTGTACGAAATTGCGGGAGTGCTGGTGGGGGGATTTGTCTCCGGGCTCCTCTCGCGGAGAATCAGAGGGACGGTTGAAAAAGGTCCGCGCTTCACAGTCTCGGGGAGGCTGGTGTATGCATTTGCCGGCGGCCTTCTTCTTGGCTTCGGTTCAAAAGTTGCGCGGGGATGCACCAGCGGGCAGGCGCTCACAGGGGGTGCTCTCCTCAGCGTAGGCAGCTGGGTGTTCATGATCGCCGTTTTCGCGAGCGCGTATGCAGCGGCATTTTTATTCCGGAGGCAATGGACATGAACGCCCCTCTTTACCAGTTCGGCATGTTCGACCTTCAGACTGCACTCTTCATAGCGTTTCTTATCGGCATCGGGTTTGGTTTCTTTCTCGAACAAGCGGGGTTCGGAAGCAGCATGAAGCTCGCCGGCCAGTTCTATTTCCGCGATCTGACCGTTTTCAAGGTGATGTTCACCGCCATTATCACCGCAATGCTCGGACTTTTCTGGCTCTCGAAATTTGGCCTTGTCGACCTCTCTTTGGTGAGGGTGCTGCCGACCTATCTTGTTCCTCAACTTGTCGGAGGAATTATTTTCGGCGTCGGGTTTGTCATGGGAGGATACTGTCCAGGCACTTGCTGTGTCGCTGCGGTGACGGGGCGGATGGACGGCTGGATACATTTGCTTGGAATGTTTGCGGGGATCTTCATCTTCGCCGAGGCGTACCCGTTGATTTCCGATTGGTATTATTCCACCGCGATGGGTGAGGTCACACTTTCTCAACTTCTCAATGTCGCTCCGGGGACGATGGTCTTCATCGTCGTCGTCATTGCGCTTCTCGGATTTGCCGGGGCAGAGTACCTGGAAAAGATATTCAACAGGCCGGAAGGACCCGCATGACGTTCAACAGGACAATGGCGGCACTGGCTTTTGTGCTCGCTGCTGGAGCGCTGATCGTCCGGTCGCCGGAGGGGAGCCGCGAAAACGATGCCGCCGCTCTTGCCGCCCAGATTGAAGCGGAGCAGGATCACATCGAGCCGATCGAACTCGCGAAGCTCATCAAAGAGGGAAAAGCGAAAATTGAATTAGTCGATCTCCGGGATTCGGCGGCGTATGCCCGGTATCATATTCCCGGCGCCCGGCTGATGACCCTGACGATGCTCGTCAGCGGCCGCGTACAAAGGAATGAAGACATCGTTATCTATTCAGAAGGGGGTACTCATGCCGCGCAGGCCTGGGTGCTGCTGAAGGAGAAGAACTATCCCAAGGTCAGAACGCTGCTGGGTGGAATGAGCGGATGGGAAGACGAGATTCTCTACCCGAAACTAGCTTTCGGATCGGATGAAAATGAGAAACGAAAGTCTGAAGAAAGAAAGGAACTCAGCATCTTCTTTGGAGGAGAGCCGCATCTGGAATCCGCGCCCCCAGGAAGGACAATTCAAAAAGAACCCCCACCAAAACAAATCGTCCCCCCGGCAAAATTTGAAAAAGAAGAAGACAAGCTAAGACAAACCTGCTAAGATCTTTCGGAGAACCTTTATGAACGATGTCCGGTTCGAGTGGGGGTGAAGTTGAAATCTCCGAACTCCCTTAATCGTTCCGTTCTCCGTTCTTTTCTCTTTTCTCTTATCTCTTATCTCTTACCTCACTCACCAGCTAATCGGAGACCATTGAACGTTGAAATTCCAGGAGGTGAGGGTCAAATAGGGATCAAGGCAGGCGACAAGGTTAGCTCCTACGACCTCAAAGGCTCTGCTAATGTCCGAGCTGGGTATGTTCCACACCTGCACTAATGTGCCGTTTGGCGCCCTCCATGTCCTGAACTCATAGCTGTTGTGAACGCTCCCCACGGTTTCCATGATGAGGAAGGAGCCGCCTGACACCAGACTCACCACACCTGTATTGGACTGGAATCCGGATATCGTGTGGTCGAGCTCTCTTTTTTTGAAGTTCCACACTTCGATTTTGTAAATGTCCGAAAGATAAATGAGACTGTCTTGAGAGAAGAGCATTGTTCCGCCAAAATCCATTGCGGATGGAAATGTATAATTGAGCGAGCCGGTGTTCATATCCCTGAGTTCTCCGGAAGCGTCATGTCTGCACGCCAGCATCGTCCCGTCCGGGCTGATATCGATTCCATACAATTCCCCGGCGAATATTTCCGTAGTCCAGTCGAGAATCCCGTCTCCAACATTCCAGCAGTGGAGTTGGGCATTCATCGTCCCGTCCCCGCCAACCAGTTTGGTGCCGATTGGATTGAATCTTAGAGTTCCTATTCCACTAAGGCAGGCGATCGAGCGTAGTTCCGTCCCAGTCTTCGCATCCAAAATCCTAATCAAACCTTCAGTATAACAGGCGAGCACGGTCTTGTCCCGGCTTATGGTGCCGCACCATATAGTTGGTCCCGTTTTTTGCCAGAGCAAAGTTCGATTAACGATATCCCACAGCATGTATTTTGTATCATTGCCGCAGAATGCAAGATGTCCGTCGGCGCTCGTTGCATACACTGAATATGTGTTGTTGTCAGAAGAAAGTTTCACCGATTGCGGCTGGCTTGGCGCAGGAATAAATTCTGCACTCACCGCTCCAGAGTAGCTGCTGAAATTGACCGTCGTGGCGCCCCGAACGCGGAATTGGTATTCGCTCGCAGGGTCCAACTGGTTGTCCACGTAGCGTTTTGTGCCGGCCTGCACACGTGCAATCTCCGCGAAATCTCCATCCCGAACGCGTCTTTCAACAAGATAATAACGGGTAAAGGCACAACTGTCTTCCCACTCGAGTTGAAGCGAAGACGAATTGAGCGATGAGAATTTCAGGTTGAACGGCACCGGGAATTTCAACGAGAACGAAACGGACTCGGCAGCGGCATGGTTTCCGCCTGGACTGACTGGATAGACACTATAATAGTATGTTGTGTCTGTTTGGATCGTGATGGTATCGTCGAAGGTTGATGTGTTCTGCGGGAGTGAGGCGATGTGTTGATAGCTTCCGTTGGCCCCTTCTTTCCGATCAACGATGAAAGAAGCCTCCTTGGCTGAATTGTCCTGCCATTCGAGTCGCCGATGGGTTTCACTGATTTCGGTGACGCGGAGCTTCGTTGCTGCCGCTGGTGCGTAGTGAGGGGAGAGATAATCGAATTGATTATCAAATTCCGGAGACGGAGGTCCTTCGCAGCCAAGAATCAATGTACAGAAAAGGAGTCCGATGAGAATTTGCATCGAGCTCCTTGATTGGATATTCATGGTCATAGATTGAGATGTGACGGCTTCAAAACCGTACACGAATTTGGGCCCCTTGAGACGTTTGCTGAATTGGCGATCCCTCTGCAGGCAAGAGTTCGTAATTAGGGACGATGGTGATACGGTCGGTGATCAGGTGATTGACGAGAGCGTCGACGAGACCGTAAATATAGCATCCGGCGAACAACGACATGTATATTGTCCGGTTCCGCTCATACGTATCCAAATCGGCTCTTCGCGATTGCACTATTGTATGTTGGCGTGAAGCATCTTCTTCTGTCGCCGCTCTGCGATAGCTGTCGACCGCCTGATCGTACTGGTCGAGACGATTGTTATACTCGCTTTGGGCTCTCAATAAGCCGTACCCGAAGAGAACCGACCCGGCAAAGACAAGACCTGCTTCCATGTATGCCCCGTCAGCGAATTGTGCGGAGCCCGGCAGGACCGTGGTCAAGAGAGCCCGCCCCACCGATGGGACCCCGAGTGAACCCCGGTAGAAATGCTGATATCCGTCTTTCACGGTTGTGATTATCTCGCTGCGCCTCCCGGTCAATTGATCTTCAATGTTCAGCTTGTAAGTGCCGGCGGCAGTCTCGAAATCGAAGAGAGAACCTTTCGAAACCAATTTGTCATTCAGGAATACCGATACTGCGGGAGACTCGACAAAGACGCTCAGAGATGATTCGATTCGTTTCAGCCGCGCGGTTAGCCGAAGCTCATCTCCTTCGTGAGGCGTGATCGTGGAAAACCAGGGCTGATAACCGATTTTATAGACCGAAATCTGGACAGGCTCAGAGCCAAGCCCGGAGAGTACGAGCGGAGTGATGCCCATCGGTTCATTTGCGACGAGGACGCTTGCGCTCTCGGGAGATGAAGAGATTGTAACGCCGGATACTTTGTAGAGCCGGACGAAAACTGACGAGTCAGATTGTGAGCTTGCGGCAAGCGTGTCCGATTGAGAAACATACCCCGTTTTTTGAAACCGTAACACGGTTTTCCCTCCCCCCGAGACTTCAACCCGATAAGGGGTGTTTCCCTGGAAAATGGAATCGGCATAAACCTCGACCGAGTCAGGAGAAGAGCGGACGAGGATTGTCGTCTTTGCACTGTCGGAGATCTCTTTCATAGGCGCGGCATTTCCCTCTTCACGTGGAACGATTGCAACGAGTGACGCAAACGCCAATATTCTGATTATCGGTCGAAGGATCGTACGGGATCTTGAAAACATGAAATGGTTCCTCTCACGAATATGATATTGCTGGAAGATCCTCTGAGCGCCCGACTCGGGAGCGCGATTGCCGAGATTGACAATCACAGTCCAATTTCACCCACTATTTCAAGGATGGAGGTCGGCTGCTCAAATTCGCGCTCAACTGATAGAGCCTTCCCCTCCATGCTTACAGAATAGCGAGGCTGTCCTGACAGGTACTTCAAGCCCAATGTCACTCGCTCGTTAACCCTTATTCCTCCGGAAAGGCTGAAGGCAAACGCTGATCCGGAACCGGAGGTAATGGAGATCGACTGAGATCCGGCGCTCGCGGTCGCTTCCGGAGTCGTTCCAAACAGCGCTCCCATCTGACCCGCGAAGAAAAGACTCGTTTGCTGAGAGACGGGTACGAGAACGCCGAAGCCCGTCACAGGCGAGATGGTTGAGTATGATCCAAAATCAAGGTTAATGCTCGAAGGAAGCCCGGAGGCCTTTCGATAGGATAACTCGTCCAGCTTATTGTACGAGATGGAAATCGTCGTCAGCCAGAAGACCTCATGTTCCAGATCATAAGCCAGATCCACTCCAAAGGTATAACCGGCAAGGGCGAACCCGCCGCTCTCGCTATCCGTCGAGTGGAATTCTCCGACCGGCAGCGCAACTCCCGCAAAAACGGAAATCGGATGAAACAGAACTTCATCCGCATTTTGGACTTCACGCGGCTGCATTGCTTTGGCGCCGGGCCGCTGGGGGGCAGTCTCCTTGCCGAGGTATACTTCTTTGCTCATCCGGGAAATTTCGGAGACGTCGTATGTCGAGACGGTGCTGTCTGAGGTTTGAATTGTAACCGATCGTTCGGGAATCGTTTCGACGATGTAGCCTTTCACTACCGTGCCGTCAGTCAGATACAAAACATCTCTCTGGTTCTGCGAGAAGGCGCCGGCTATGCAGAAGAATGTGAGTGAAACCACAAAGAGTACGTTGCGGGGCAAGTGTTTGCTGCGTCGCGAGCTTATTCGCCAAGAAGATGAGGAAGCCCGTGGTTTGTCCGGTTGATGAGCGCTCATATTGTTCCCTCGGGAAAATGCCGCCTACGCTGTCGAGCGGCAGTAATTTTTATAGGTGCACGTTGTCCTTGAGTTTTTTGAGTAAAGCGAAATTGTTATGATCTCAGTTCTTCTGATGGTCCGGTGTAAGCACAAATGATTGTATGCTGTCAAAAAATTCCTCTGGCTGTTCCAGCCATGGAAAGTGTCCTGCGTTCTTAATGATCAATAATTTTGAGCTGGGGATTTGGGCATGCAAATATTCCGCCGCAGACGGTGTGCAGATGAAATCGTCATTTCCAACGAGAATTAACGTCGGTATCTTCATGTGGGGAAGGAACGCCGCAAGGTCTGCCGACGCCTGATCCGATTGTCCCCGTCCGCGCTGGGCATGAAAGGATAAACTCGTTTTCTCGAAAACATCCCGGTTCTTCTCCAGATTTGCGGTTGAAGAGAAAAAGAAGGGCAAAATGGTGTTGATATAAGTCTCAAATTCTTTCTGCGTCGCCGGCATCTTTTGAAACGCTTTGAATGCATCGCCAAACCACGGTTCATTTTTTCTCAACTGCATGAGCTGAATTCGCTCATTGCTCTTTGAGGTGTTGCCCACCGGCGCATCTACCAGGATCATTCCCTCTACATGACCGCCGTATTCGAATGCATAGTTCAATATCATGGGGCCGCCGTCTGAATGTCCCATCAGCCACATGCGCTCAACTCCCAAATGTTCCCTCAGCCCTTCAATATCGGCAACGAAATCTTTCATGGCATAAGCGTTCAGGTCGGGCTGCTCCGAGCGGCCGCAGCCCCGGGTGTCCAGATAGACCATGGTGAACATCGACTCAAGGGGCTTTAATTTCATGAAATAGAGTTCGCTGCTCGGCCCCCAGCCGGGTGTCGGATGTACACAGACCGGGCCTTTTCCGGAAACCTTGTACCACAGTTTAAGCCCGTTGATTTGTGCAGTGAATTCTCCGTTGCTGATTGAGGCGTTCTTCGCAGTGTCCGTCTGCGACATCATGGAGCTGTCCAGGCAAACCAGGACAAAGAATACAATAATGAAGGTTGAATATTCAGGTAGGATTTTCTTTTTCATATACGCCTGTAAAATCAAATGTAGGGGCGATTTCGCCGAACCGATGATACGCGGATGCATATTGACGAAATTACTCTTGAAGAAAGTCCGCATGTGTATCGGAGGTCGTCAGCAGCAAGTCGGCGGCTGGAATTCTGCGGAAGAATTTTTCGAATGCAGATGCGGTGTTCACAGCGAAGTCAAATACGTTAACTCTCTCGGATCACAATGCGGCATCTTCCTGAATCGCTTCTCCGTCTGTACGGTGATGTGGAGCGGTGTTATTGAAGTTGAACTTAGGGAATAGTGTCGGATAGATCATGCCCAGCATTGAGTTGGTTAATGGGGAGGCGTGAAGGTTTGGCCTGAGAATAATTCAAAGCCCCGGATTGGATTGTTGGAAGGATCTCATTGTCGATTTTCTGTTCCTTAAAACTATGATACGACCGATCTTGCGCTTGTCGCCGGCCCGGTAAGCTGGCTTGAACAGTCCATCAACTCAAACGGTGAGAGTTCACTGCCATGATTCAATGCGGACTACAACTGCCACTTTGGGGAAATGGAGTCAAATGTAGAAGTGAAAGTTTTGCGCACCATAACGCCCCCGTGTGTTGTCACTATAACGAATGATCAAGAAAGATGCAAGCCGGATCTATACGATTCACGCCGCCAGTTGCGGGTGAATCACAAATTCATGGGCTGAAGAAAATTTCAAGAGAATTGGCGCAACCCTTCTTAATTCATATTTCCTAATTCATAATTCTGCACTGGCGGGGCACGTTCCGGCGGCGTGTTCGAATCCCCGCTGAAAGTCACGAGTCGACAAAGTTATTTCGCCGTCTCGCTGAAATCTGGAAGTGCATTCGAGCTCGCAATGCGGAGGCACCACAATTCGCAGAAAGAGTTTATTTCTCGAAAGAGAAACAGGACTCCATGGTGAATGCTTCTCTTGAGATAATACTCAAGCTCATGCTCTTGAACTATCTTCATTTCCATTAAACTCCTATGCTGACTTTCACATCCGAAAAAAAGATGATATATCCTTCATTGATAGTCTAGATTAAATATTCTATGTTTAACTGACGCTTGAAGCAGCGAGTCCGTTTCACCGTAGAGCTATCTGGAGGGATTCAACACAGAGAGAAAGTCAGTGAACAAATACGGCGTGAGGTAGAAGGGAAGACGTTATGAAGACTTTGTTTTCAGTATGCCGTCGGGCATTCGCACCGGTGGTGGTTCTTGCACTATTCATCGGAGGAGCCAATGCTCAAACATCGACACCAACATTATCGGTTTCCCCGGCAAAGATCAGTCTTGCCGCCGCCAAGAGTACTGGCGATTTTCAAATCGTAACGAAGACGAGCTGGAAGGAGTCGAGTTCACAGTCATGGTTGACGGTAACCAAGGACTCGGGCTCAGGCATTGCGACAGTATTTTTTACTGCTGGGCAAAACAAAGACTCGTTATCTAGATCAGCAGTGATGACTGTCATCGCAGCGGGAGCGGACACACAATTTGTAACATTCACGCAAGTCGGCACCAAAGGCTACATCATGCCGCCGGTGCCTTCATACTCGTCCCTCACAAGCGATACTCTCTTCCCCGATCCCTTTGTTTTCCTTGACGGCTCACGGATGAACGACATGAGTCTTTGGCCATCCCGTCGGGCAGAGATTTCTGTTTTGGCCCAGGAGTACGAATACGGATATAAACCATTCACACCGTATTCAGCGACAACAGGTTCTGACAGCGGCAATACATTGACAGTAACTGTCACCGACAGCGGAAAAACAATATCCTTCGCTTGCACGATCACCTATCCCAGCACAGGGACCGCTCCTTATCCAGCGATCATAGGTTGCGGCATATCCAGCCTCAACAATGCAGCCCTCTCCAATATGGGAGTAGCGCTCATCATTTTTCCCAGCGACCAAATAGCTCAAGAAAACGACGCCTCTTCACGCGGGATAGGCAAGTTCTACGATTTGTACAGCGGTCAATCTGCCGGTGCGTTGATGGCATGGGCATGGGGAATGGATCGTTTAATAGATGCGATCGAAAAGACTCCTGCAGCCAATATTGATCCTAAGCGGCTTGGCGTTACGGGGTGTTCACGGTGGGGGAAGGGCGCGCTGGCATGCGGCGCTTTTGACGCCAGGCTTGTGCTCACCATCCCCGAGGAATCAGGATCCGGCGGCGCAGCCAGCTGGCGCGCTTCTGATTACATGTTTGCAAACAGGTTGACCACTCAGACGTTGAATGAAATCACCGGAGAGAATGTCTGGTTCAGACAGAGTTTCTCTCAATTCAATCAGACAGCGACCAAACTTCCGTATGATCAACATTCCGTCATAGATTTGATTGCGCCTCGGGCATGTCTGATAATTGAGAACGACATCTTGTGGCTGGGTCCTTATAGTACCTGGAATTGCGCGAACGCGGCCCAGTTAGTATGGGCCGGTCTGAACATACCCGACAAGATGGGATATACCGAGTCCGTAACTCACAATCACTGTTCGTTCCCTTCATCCGAGCAGTCTGCTGTGGATGCCTTTGTAAAAAAATTTCTGGTTGGAAACGGTACTGACGACACCAATGTCATGACGTCAGACCCTGGTTATTCCTATGATCAATCAAAGTGGGTTAATTGGTTCCCTCCTGATGGATCGCTCACCTCTGTGGGAGAACGGGGGCAGCAGTCATTGCTCCTGAAGGATTTTTACCTGGAACAGAACTATCCTAATCCGTTCAACCCTACGACGGTAATCAATTACCAGACACCCAAAGACGGCCATGTCTCATTGATAGTGTATGATGCTCTCGGACGTGTGGTTCGGACGCTGGTGGACGAATACAAACGATCGGGAAGATATTCAGTTGAATTCGAGGCATCGAGCCTGTCCACGGGCACGTATTTTTATTCGCTCAAGGAAGGCGATTTCAAATCGGTGAAGAAGATGACTTTGATTAAGTAACAGGACTGAGATAGAAGAAGCATTCAGCGAAGGCCGGCATCTTGCCGGCTTTTGCTTTTTAGGGAAACACGGGGACTGTAAACAGAGGCAACACGAACCTGTTCCGACCGCCCATCCTCAAAATGCAATGCAGATCACTCTAATGCGAGAAACGCAATTCCGCTCCCTGTGGGTTTTCTCTTTAGGGCTCGATCCCCAATCGAGCTTTTAACGACGCCTCTCGAAATCACACCTCACGTCTGAAACAGGATTAGCTCCTTTTTCATCCTTTCGGATGATTACGCCGCAATACAATCATCCGTACACTTACCTATGGTCTTCAAGGGATAACCTCTGTTTGGCGATCGAATCGGAATGTTCCGTCAATTAAGAAAAAGGTCGACCGCTGGAGAAGGTCCAGTGCCGAACTTGAAAAGCCAGAAGGATTGTCAGTTCAAGCCTCTATCGGAATCATGGACGTCCTTATTAAAAGGGGTCCGATTTGTGAAGTTTATATTTCGGAGGATATATGAAGAACGAACTTGTTGGAACGCAGCCCCGCACGCGACGTGCAGTCAGAGCCGCCGTCTTTGTTTCGATCGCGCTTGCCGTATTTCTTCTCTCTGCATGCGAAACGAACGAACCAATAAATCAAAACAACCCAAACACGCTGACCGGGCTGCAAAATCAAAACAAATCGCTCTTGAAAGCAGCGAGTGTTGTCGTACCACTGGGTTCAGTATCGACGTTCGCTGTTCTCGGCGCAACGACGGTTACGAATGATGGAGCTTCGCTCATCCGCGGAGATTTGGGTGTCAGCCCTGGTACAGCAATCACCGGCTTTCAACCGACCCCGCTGAATGCGATCTCCGGTCCCGGAACCGTAACCGCGGGACTCGGGATTGTGAAGGGAACAATATATGCAGGAGGACCGGTCGCTGCTCAGGCTCATAATGACGCCGTCATATTGTACAATTTTCTCGTGTCTCAGGTGCCTGACACGACTTATGCTGGCGTCACTCAGCTTAATGGACTCACCTTTACGCCCGGAGTGTATCGATTTGCACCATCAGCTAATTTGCAGGTGAATGGTTCTGTCTATCTTGATTTCCAGGGAAACAGCGATGCGCAATTTATTTTTCAGATGGGAACCACCCTTGTCACCATGAGTGGTTCAAATGTCATCGCCATCAACGATAACAATCAGACCTGCATCGGTTCGAACGTGTATTGGGCGGTTGGATCCTCAGCGACCATCGACGGCGCACAGTTCGTGGGAAGCGTTGTCGCCACGACGACAATTACCATGACTTCCGGTGCAAATGTTTCGGGGAGAATATTGGCACTGAATGGCGCGGTGACGATGATTACCGACACTGTCGCTGTCTGCACCAGTTCTTCCGGCGGCGGGGTTCCTCCCGAACCTTGCAGAGATTTTGTCACCGGCGGCGGATGGATCAGCAAGACTTCCGATGCCAAGCATCATGAAAAAGGCAAAGCGACCTTCGGAGTTTCCGGCGGCATCAAGCACAACAACTTCTGGGGTCAACTCTCATACAATGACCACGATGGCATGAAAGTCAAGAGTACGAGCATCACGGACTACATCGTCATCGATCCCGTGACACGGCAGATTGATGGGATTTGCAAGGTCAATAACAAGGGGGCCTTCCAGTTCACAGTAATTGTCGTTGACAATGGCGAGCCCGGGCGCAATGACAGCTTCAGTCTGAACCTCTCGGATGGCTACAGTGTTTCAGGCAACCTGTTGGGCGGAAACATCCAGCTCCATACGAAATGTGGGGAGTCGAAAGACAATGACAAGAAAGAGCGTT
The DNA here is from genome assembly GCA_964384415.1 of uncultured Chitinophagaceae bacterium. Lineage (GTDB taxonomy): Bacteria > Bacteroidota > Ignavibacteria > UBA10030 > UBA8401 > JAGVPT01. The sequence continues at coordinate 35,062 of CAYLMV010000034.1, forward strand.
ATATCGATTCAGATGAAGACAATGGTAACAAGAACTGCGATTTTGATTGGGAATAAGCATGCAGATCAGGATACGTCTCGGTTCGCAGTCCGGGACGTATCTATTTATGAAAGCATAGAACGCCCCAATTGACAAGTAGGCGGACCAACAATAAACAAGCAGCCTCTTGAGCGGTGTGTACTTCTGCGGTTTGGAAGCGAATAGTTTTTTTCGATGTGGGAAATGACGGCAGCATATTTCTTCCACGTCTGCGCTTGAACGTCACGATATTGCTTTCTTATTGGCGTAACTCAACAAGGTGCCAGCAATGAAAACCATTCTGATCGTTGATGATGATCCCTCTATGAGATTATTTGAAAG
>CAYLMV010000035.1:0-7635 GCA_964384415.1 uncultured Chitinophagaceae bacterium
GGTCCGGGCCACATGTCGTAACCCGCTTTGGAGGAGATGATGAGTTCATCGCGATGGGAAGAAAGTTCTTCACTCAAAATTTTGCCAAAGTTCTCTTCGGCGGATCCCGGAGGGGGACCATAGTTGTTCGCGAGGTCAAAATGGGTGATGCCGGAATCGAAGGCACTCCTCACTATCGAACGGGCTGTGTCCAGACTATCGACCCCGCCGAAATTGTGCCAGAGTCCCAAAGAGACGGCCGGCAATTGAATCCCGCTCCGTCCGCAACGATTGTATCTCATTGATTTATAACGATTTTCAGAAGGTCGATAAGGATTCATATGGTATTAGAAGTTTGCTTTTGATTGTGAGTAAATGAATCGATAGCTGTTGGAGTGTTACCGTGTAGTCGTTCCGTAAAGATTCTGAGCAAGTTGCGTTAGCCCCGGCTTGCGTCGCACTGCTTCTCAGAGAAGTCAAAAACAGCAAGGGCCCTGTTTCACAAGATGGAGCATGGAGGTTCTGCCTCAAGCTGCTTATATTAATCGAAGTCAATTCTCTCCGAACCACATCCTGCTCGTTCTCTCAAATAATAACGTTGATATCGATTAAAATCAAATGATTCGAATGGAAAAACTAATTTCAGCGTTCGAGATAGCATTCCTCGCAACGATGTTGGTGCAGGTCTGCGATGCGGGTATCGGGCATTCCACCCCCATGTTTCTGAATGTACGGCAATTCGGGGCTGTCGGGGATGGCGAAGCACTTGACACGAAGGCCATCAATAGAGCAATAGACTCTGCCGCGAGCGTTGGCGGCGGGACTGTTGTCTTGCCTGCAGGCAAATACTTGTGCGGGTCTATCCATCTAAAGAGTAACATTTGTCTCTATTTGGATCCCGGAACTACAATTATCGCAGGGCCGGTGGGAGAAGGAGATGAGTACGACGAGGAGGAACCAAGCATCAGCGTTAAGTATCAAGACTATGGCCATAGCCATTGGCACAACAGTCTGATCTGGGGATCGGATTTACATGACGTCTCTATCAGCGGCAGTGGAAGAATCTACGGCAAAGGTCTATTCAAGGATTGGGTCAAGGGAACCCGGTCTGCCAACAAATCAATAAGTCTTCTCCGATGCCGAAATGTTACGATCAAAGACGTTACAATCGTGCATGGCGGATGGTTTGCCATCCTTGCAACAGGCGTGGACAATTTAACGATCGACAACCTGAAAATAGATACTAACCGGGATGGCATAGACATTGACTGCTGTAAAGACGTTCACATCTCAAACTGCAGCGTCAACTCACCCTTCGATGACGGCATTTGTCCCAAGAGTTCTTTCGCACTTGGATACGCGCGTGCAACAGAAAATGTCACCATCACCAATTGCATCGTGAGCGGTTATGATGAAGGGTCTATGTTGGATGGGACTTTCGGACGACATGCTGTCGATACCCTTGGCCCGGCTCATCCGACAGGACGGATCAAGTTTGGGACTGAATCAAACGGCGGTTTCAAGAACATTGTCATCAGCAACTGTGTCTTCGAATATTGCCGCGGACTTGCGCTGGAGACTGTCGACGGCGGATTGCTCGAAGACGTGACTATCACAAACATCACGATGAGAGACATTGTGACTTCGCCGATTTTTATGAGATTGGGCGCTCGCATGCGGGGACCCGACGGCGTGCCGGTGGGTGAACTGCGGCGGGTCTTCATCAGCAACGTCGTCGCATACAATGTCGATCCGGGTCAGTCAGTTATTATTGCGGGAATTCCGGGGCACAATATTAAGGACATTGAGCTGGAAAATATTAAAGTATATTACAAAGGAGGAGGGGCGAGGGAGGAGGGACAAAGAGAGGTCCCGCTGGCGGAAAAGGATTATCCGGAGCCGACGATGTTCGGAGTTACTCCATCCTACGGAATGTACGTTCGTTTTGCGGAATCAATAACGCTTCACGATATTCATCTTCGATATCTGTCTCCGGAGTACCGTCCCGCCATTATCCTCGATAATGTCAAGGGGGCGGACATTCGTTTTGTCAGGGCTCAGATCTCTGACGGGACTCGATCTCTCTTACTTAGAAACACCGAAGATATCGATATCTTCCGTTCGTTTAATCTGGAAACGAAGCACCTGGCGAAGACATCGCGTGACGGACTCTAAAAAAACGTCCGGATTTATTTCTGTGTAAGCTGGAGCATTAACACATCGTGACCCGGAATGTTAGCGTTAAGCGTCGTTGCGGTAGTTCCGAGAATTCTCTCTGTCCAGAGGTCGTTCAGTGCGTACTCAACAGCCGTTGCATTCAAACTCCTTCCGGAAAGGCTGTCGACGACAGCCTCTGTGCGCCAATCGAATGTTACAGAGCGGGATGCTGCGCTCCGGTTCAGGATGCACATTGCCCAGCTATGTTTGACGAGAGGCTTGAACCACACTTCTATACTATCTTTCGCCGAATATTTGAATCCTTGTATCCCGAGCGAGTCCTGATCGACGGCAATCACGCCGGCATTCGTAAGGATGTCTAGAGTTGCATTCGAGGCTTTTCTAAGATCATTTCCTGCGATGAGGGGCGCGGCGAGCATCGACCACATCGAAAAGTGCGCCCTGTCTTCGTTGATGGTCATCCCGTTGCCAACTTCCAGCATGTCGGGATCGTTCCAATGCCCCGGTCCAGCATAGCTTCTCAGACCCTCCTGCATATCCAGAATTTTCATCACGCCCCATGAATTGTAAGCGCCTCCATGGGTATCAACGCAGCTCCAACAAGCTGTAATGTCGCCGGTAGTTCGCCAGGAGTGCCCGATGTTCTTCGCCCAGAGCCACGGCTTGTTGTTTCCCCATTCGCACATGCTGAAGAGGATTGGCCTGCCGGCTGCCCGGAGCGCGTCGCTCATCGTCTGATACGCACCCTTGGCATCGATTCCCTCCGTGTTGCACCAGTCGTACTTGAGGTAGTCGGCGCCCAAACGGGCAAACACAAGGGCATCCTGAAACTCGTGACCCCGGCTTGCAGTGTAGCCTCCGCAAGTTTTGTAGCCGGCATCCGAGTAAAGCCCAAGCTTTAATCCTTTTGAATGAATGTAGTTCGACAACGCTCTCAACCCGGATGGAAACCGAGTCGTATCGACGGAGAGAAACCCGAGGCTGTCTCGCGGTCCGGTCCAGTTGTCATCGATGATGAGATACACATAGCCGGCCTCTTTCAAGCCAGACGAAACAATGACGTCGGCCATCTCACGGATTAATTTCTCGTTGAAGTGGCCGGCGAACGTGTTGTAAGTGTTCCAGCCCATCTGAGGGGTTAAACCGAGCCGGTCGTACTTCTGTCCGTACGCGAGCGATGCACAAAAGAGAAGAGTGAAGAAGACATATCTCATGGGCGAACTCTCCCTGCATAGTGGTTGATTCGAACGACTGGTTTCAAAGGAAGGAATAAAAAAGATCGAATTCAACCCGGGGGGATCGAGTGCCGATAGATTTTGATTGTCTTGATTTGCGGCACGTGCGGATTCCCGATATAAACGTTCGGGAACGATGCGCCTCGAGATTTGTCATGCCCGCATGCCTCTCGCGGGCATCCAAACTGCAACTCCACCGGGGATTTCGGATTCCGCGTTTCAACACGCCTTCGATCAGAGATATAACGCCGGCCGCGATGGAAGTGATGAATAGTTGTATAGGGAGGAATGAAGGAAGGAAACCGTTATTGCGTGGGGTTCATTGCGACTGAGAAGCGTCAGCGCAAACGTGCCGGTCATAGTACTGCCTACTGCGTGTGATTCGCAAGATGCGCAATGCTATTTTCCCGAAAGGCACTCACGAACCGCCGCGAGAAACGGTTCTCTATAGAATGGCTTCTGGAAGGCATAGTCCGCTCCAAAGTGTTTTGCCATGTCGAGGTACTGTTCAGGTCCTAGCTTTCCGCCCCCCGAAACTGCAATGATCGGCACGGTCTTGTTTGTCTTGCGGATTGCCACGATTGTTTCCAGCCCTTCCTTTTCGGGCATGATGATGTCGGTGACGATGAGATCAAATGTTTTGGTCTCTAGCAGCTTCAACGCGAGATTGCCGTCTTCCGCACCTTCTGCTTCATACCCGACTTCCGACAACAATTGGACGATCATGCTGTTCATGATCTCGTCGTCATCGATAACCAGTATTCTTGCCATTATAGACTCCTCTATTTTCTATTGTTAATCACTTCTCTTATGATTTTGGCTATTTCATTATATCTGAATGGTTTCATAACTATGTGCTTCACGCCAATCGCCGCGGCCCTATCAGGGTTAAGTTCATTGCTAAATCCTGTGCAGAGAATGATCGGCATATCTTTTCTGACTGCAAGGACCTCTTTCGCCAGTTCCAATCCCGACATCCCCGGCATTGTCTGGTCCGTGATAAGTACATCGATGTCGTCCCCGTGTTCCTGCATGAAACTCAAGGCCTGAATGCTGTCGCCGATGCCGGTTACGTTGTAACCGAGAGAGGTAAGCAGATCTATGGCCGTATCCATCAGCATTTGTTCATCGTCGACGAACAGTATCCGCTCGGTTCCATGCAAAGAGGTCTGATCGTCATCAATCGAAGCGGAGGAAGCCACTTCATCAGACGCAGGCAGGTAGAGTTTGAACGTTGTTCCTATTCCAACCTCGGTCCCGATGCGGATGTCTCCTCCAATCAATTGTACCACGCCGAGCACAACGCTTAATCCCATTCCTGTTCCTTCACCGACAGCCTTTGTTGTGAAAAATGGCTCGAAGGCTTTTGAGAGGGTAATTGTATCCATTCCGCATCCGGTATCGGAGACTTGGATGACCGAATATTCGCCCGGAGTGATCTCTCCCGTATGGCCGAAGAGACCCCGGTCAACATGTTCGGAATAAAGCCGGAACATAAGGGTGCCTTTCCGGTCCATCGCATGCACGGCGTTTGTAGCCAGGTTAAGCAGTGCCTCGTGGATCTTCACAGGGTCGGCAAGCACGGGTCTCGTATTCTTATGCAGGACGGACTCAATAATAACCGATGAAGGTATCGATGCCTTGAGCAACTCCAGAACTTCCATAATGATCGGTTTGATGAAGATGACAGACTTGTGCGGGTTTGCCTTTCTGCTGAACGTCAAGATCTGCTGTATCAGTTGTTTTGCCCTGTCGGTGGCCTTCAGCACTTTGAGCAGGTTTTTTTCCAGAATAGAATCTTTTTCGGCGTACCGAAGGGACATGTCTGTGTAGCCCATTATTCCCCCGAGTACATTGTTAAAATCGTGGGCGATACCGCCGGCCAATGATCCGATGCTTTCGAGCTTTTGCGCCTGGCGCAAAGCTTCTTCCGCATACTTGCGTTTGCTGATGTTAATGACGAGCCCGGCGACGCTGAGAGGTTTGCCGTTGGGGTCCTTCCTCATAATGCGACCGACATCATAAAACCATTTATATTCTCCCGATTTCGTCATAATGCGATACTCAGCTTCATACTTATCTTTTGTACCATCAAAGTGCTGCCGCATTGCGTTCATCGTCTTCTCATAATCGTCGGGATGGATCAGCGCCATGAAATCCTTATAGTGGTGGAATTGCTCGGGGGGAAACCCCAGCATTTCAGCTTTGCGCCGTTCGAAAGATATGCTGCCCGTCGGGATATGCATTTTCCACCAGGCCATTTCCGCAGCGTTCATGGCGAGTTCGAGCATTAAGTTATCTTCCCGTTTTGTTTCTTCTGCCTGCTTGCGTTCGGTAATGTCTTCCTTGACAGCGACAATGTTGGTGATGACACTGTCGGCGTTCTTTACCGGCGAAATAGACGCGCTCTCCCAGAAGAGGTCGCCGTTCTTCTTTTTATTGTGAAACTCACCCCGCCATTCCTTGCCCGCCATGATTGTTTCCCACAGCCTTTTGTACTCATTGTCCGGCATTTCTCCCGATTTCAAAATACGCGGATTCTTCCCGAGGATCTCTTCCAGCGAATAACCGGTGACTTGCGAGAATTTGGGATTGGCGTATTCAATGTTTCCATGGACGTCGGTTATGAAGATGGATGTAGGGCTCTGTTCGACAGCGAGAGAGAGTTTGCTAAGCTGAGTTTCCGCAATTGTTCGTTCGGTGATGTCTTCGACAAAACCTTCGACCTGATCGTCGAATTCGGGAATTGCCCGGATGGTGAGTTTTGCCGTGATGGTGCCCCCATCTTTTTTTCGGAGAAGCTGTTCGGCATGGATCCAGGCTCCCGGTTTTTGCAGGGCTTTTTCCATCAAGTGCACCCGTCTATCGGGTGGAAGGTACAATGAAGCCACACTGGTCGAACCGTTGACGAGTTCCTTCACCTCTTCTGCATCAGCATATCCCAAGATATGTGCAAATTCGTTGTTTGCCCGGCTGATCTTGCCTTCGCTATTAGTTTGCAAGACGCCGACCGGCGCGTTGTCGAATAGATTGCGATAGCGCTCCTCGCTTTCTCGTAGCGCTTTCTCGGCCCGCTTTCGTTCGGTAATGTCCGTGAAGATGTTAGCGAACTGTCCTCGTCGGGGGGAGAAGACCCGCGTTTCAAAATACCGCCCGAGCGTTTCGTTAAACCGCTCATACTCGATCGGCTCTCCTGTCATGGCGACCGTGTAAAATCGCTCCGCAACTTCCGGAGGCCAGCCAGTATCCACATCCAAGTTCGTTTTTCCGATCAGGAAATCGATGGAAAATCCGGTCAGCTTTTCGAACGACAGATTGGCGCTTACGAATTTGTGTCCGTTAGGCTTTCCTGACTCGTCGTATATAACTTCGCACACAATCAGACCGCTCAACATTTGGTCGAAGAGTTGGCGGTATTGTCCCTCGCTCCTGCGGACATCTTCTTCGGCCCGTTTTCGCTCTGTGATGTCGGATAGGAGAGAGAGGAGATTCTTTCGCCCCTTGTATGTGAAGGGGACGAATCGCGCCGACACCCACGTTTCCTTACCGAAGGTGGAGAGATGATGAACTTCGATGCTCTTTTCTTGGCCTGAAGTAAAGGCGGAATCGGCGGCACCGAGCATCCCGGAACGCTTCCATGATTCCAGGCTGCGATAATTCTGTGTCAACAATTGTTCGACTGTTGTACCGGCAATCATCGCGGCGGCAGGGTTGGCGGAAATCGCATTGCCGTTTTCGTCGAACGTGATGATGCCGATGGGGGAGGTCTCTACAATCGTGCGACCATAATTGAGTGCATCGGCAATCTCTTTTTCGGTCCGCATTCGGTTTGTAATATCTTCGAAGGTAGAATAGATCTGGAAAAGCTTCTGTTCTCCAGGATGGAAGAGCGGTACGGCGGCGATCGAGAGCCACTGTCTGGTATGTGTCTGCTGGTTCAATATACCGACGATAGAATGAACCACCGGTTTGCCCGTGCGAGCCGCGACGGCAACAGGGTGATCGGCCTCCGATATCTCTGCGCCGTTTTCGAGCACCACATGCCAGCTAGTGTTGAGAAAAAACTTTCCATGCAGGTCTTCTTTGCACATGCCGAGTATCTGCTCAGCCGCTGGATTGGCGGATAGTATGGTCCCTTGATCGTTAAAGTAGATGACACCCTGCGACATCGTTTCGAAGAGGCTTCTGTGCTTCTGCTCGCTCTCTGCTAGAGCTTCCTCCACATGCTTACGCTGGGTAATAT
>CAYLMV010000035.1:7735-34308 GCA_964384415.1 uncultured Chitinophagaceae bacterium
TGCTTCTGCTCGCTCTCTGCTAGAGCTTCCTCCACATGCTTACGCTGGGTAATATCCTCAACGACCGATATGAAGTAACTTGGAGCGCCAGTCGATTCGCGAACAAGAGACACTGTGAGATTAACCCAGATGGTCTCTCCGTTTTTGCGCAGATATCGTTTTTCCGTTGAAAATTCCCGTCTCTCGTTTGCGAGCAATGCTCTAAGGTGAGTCAACGAGTTGTGAATATCGTCCGCGTGGGTGAGAGCTTGAAATGATATCGCCATCAATTCTTCGCGCGTGTACCCGACAATCTCGCACCAACGATCGTTAAGATGCAAGAAGTTCCCCGCCGGAGAGACATGGGCTATGCCAATAGCTGCGCGGTCAAATGTATCCCTGTACCGTTCCTCAGAGTTGCGAAGCCGGGAGGTAAGCACATTCAACGGACGAAAGGCGAAATAGTATAAAAGAGGCAGCGTGACGATGATGAGCACGGATGCATTGGCGAGTGCAGAAATCCAGCCCGCCCAATGTATATAAATCGGAAGCAGCTGATTGATCGCGGCTTCGCAAACGAAGATAGATCCGCTGAGGACGGCGATCAACGTGAAGGTTGACTTTCCAGGAAGCCTCAATCTCATCCACCAACTCCTTGCGCTTGAAGAAATTTGCCCCGTCCGAACGTTTCGAAACATTCGTTTGAATCTGAGCGGGCTTTTTGAATCGGACTACTGATTTTGCAGCCGGACGATTGCCGGTTGAACATGTTCCTGGTAACAATCAGGACAAATACCGTGTGAGAATGAGGTATCGGTCTTCTGTTTGATGTGCTGCTCAATCGAAACCCACGTGTCATCTTCCTGCCTGATTTTTCGACAATAGGAACAAATAGGCAGGATGCCCTGCAGTTGTTTGATTTCATGCTGCATGCCTAAAATGCGCTCAGCAACCCGCAGCCGGGCCGCAAGCTGTTCGGAATCAAAAGGCTTACTGATAACGTCATCAGCTCCGGCGTTCATCGCTTCGAGGTAGCTTCCTTTTCCTCGAAGGATGGTGAGAAAAATGATATAGGTGTACCGTTCCCGGTGTTCCGAACGAATCATCCGGCTGAGCTCGAGCCCATTGACATGAGGCATGATCCAGTCTGTGATGACAATGCTGGGTTTCTTCGCGATGTAAATATTCCATCCCTCCTTGCCGTCGATCGCGGTCGACACGTCATAATTCAGAGCCTGCAGTTGTTCGGTCAGGAGTACTTGGGAGACCTTGTCGTCGTCAACAATAAGTATGTTCATGTCAGTTCTTCCTTAGGCACAAAAGTGTGAAGCAGCGCTAATGCTTCTGTGAGCGATGTGTCAAGAGCCTCGATAAGCCGGTCCGCCCCTTCAACCGACTCGCTCGTGGCGAGAAGCTCAATTCTCTCGCATAGTTTTGCAGCGATATTGGCTCCCACCTGAGCGCTGCTTCCGCGAAGTGCGTGTGCAACCCGCCGCAGCGTTTGATGATCGTGTAGGACAACTCCTTCGCGCATTGCCGCGATTTTCCGGGGCACATCGTCCTGGAAATGCCGGACGACCCGGGCGAGAATGCTCGGGCGAGAGTGTGATCTGATGTTGTTGATTTCTTTTATACGTTCCGTGTCGATAATCATTTCGGGGAATATCGGCGGCGCCTGAGATTCCACTCTGTCATTCCCGGAAGTCTCCGGCTCTCCTCGCAGAACGCCGGTCCATTTGGTCAGTACTTCGCGGAGTTCAGCCTGCTTGAACGGCTTTCCGATGTAGTCATCCATTCCCGCCTGAATGCATTTTTCTCGGGAACCCTGCAGCACGTCCGCCGTCATCGCAATGATGATTGCCCGTGCGCCGGCGCACTTGCTTCGGCGGATCTGTCGCGTGGCTTCGTATCCGTCCATCCCTGGCATCTGGCAATCCATGAAAATAATATCATAGGGCGATCGTTCGATTTCTTTCAACGCCTGACCGCCATCGGAAACGATGGTTGTCTGATATTCAAATTTGGCAAACATCCCCCGGCACACTTCCTGGTTGACGAGATTGTCTTCTGCAATAAGTATTCGGAGGATCTGGATTGAAGGCGTTCCATATGCCTCGGGCTGTGCGCCGGTTGGTCGCGGGGAAGGAATTGCATTTCGATGGACCGGTGCGTTTCTCTCCATCAAGGATGCTTTTGTTTTTTGTTCTTGAGGGCCGTCGTTGAGGGGGAAGGTGAACGAGAAAGTGCTTCCGTGTCCCAGGGAACTGTTTAGTTCTATCGTGCCTCCCATGAGTACGACAAGCTGTTTGGAAATTGCCAATCCGAGGCCGGTTCCGCCGTACTTCCGCGTTGTCGATCCGTCGGCTTGTGTGAAGCTTTGGAAAAGGCTTGCCTGAACATTTTCCGGTATGCCGATGCCCGTGTCTGCCACCGAGATTTTTAGAACTTGCTGGTCACCTATCAGGCCTTCAATGTGAGCAGACACTGTCACGGAACCGGTATCGGTGAATTTGATTGCATTCCCGACCAGATTCATCACGACCTGTCGAACTCTGAGAGGATCTCCGTAAAAATCCTTCAGGCCTCCCAGGGAGTATTCGCTTTTGATGGTCAGCCCTTTTTCATCAGCTGTTCGCTCCAGAATGGCGACGACTTCATCGATGACGATTGTGAGGTCGAACGGAATATGTTCAATGATCAGCTTCCCAGCTTCGATCTTGGAAAAATCAAGAATATCGCTGATGACCGAAAGGAGTGAATCGCCTGAACTGTGTATAATCGATGCAAATTTGCGTTCTTTATCTCCGAGTTCCGATTCCAGGAGCAGCTCCGTCATTCCGAGAATACCGTTCAACGGAGTCCGGAGTTCGTGGCTCATGTTGGCGACAAATTCGGATTTCAGACGGGAAGCCTTGAGCGCGGTATCCTTCGCTGCCATCAGGTCCTTGGTGCGCTCTTCGACTTTTTGCTCCAGAACTTTGCTGTTGTCACTGACACGGCGATACAGTTCGAGCTGCTCAAGGGCCACGGCCGTCTTGAAAAGAATCATCGTCATGAGATTGAGGGCTAGTTTGTTTGGTATCGCCTCGGCGCCTTTCACGATTCCTACAAACATGCCGATCACATTTCTTCGTGTCTCGAGACCGTGGAGCACAAAGACGCGGCCATCGATGCGGGACGGAATCGGAATAGCCCTGTTTTGGTGCAATGCCCAGCCGAACAGTCCCTCGTCGATAAGCGCGTCAACTTCTCTTCCGGCGCCTTCGCGGTCAACCGGCGGGTCGATATACTCCAATACAAAATCATTGTCGACCGGATCCGGTTTGTAAAAGGCGATTGTCTCGAAACCGACAAGGCGGCTCAGGTGTTTCTGAGCGGCGTTGTACACAGAAGTCGTATCCCAACCTTTCCGGCCGAAGGATCGTTCTTCGTCGACGATGGAAACTTCTTCGAACGATTCAAGCATCCATTGATTGGTTTCTTCGAGGTAATGGATTCTCTCCCGCAGCGCCTCAAGTGTCGGCTCGCTTCTCTTTTCTTTCATCATTCTGACCCGTCTGAATGGAACATATTTAAAACGCCCTCCAATTGCCGGTCTACGAGATCGAAGATCTGTGGGAAGAATTCAGGCTTCAATCCTACCAGAGTCCAAGCCTCTTCATCGATCGTCGGCACGTTCGATTCCCCGCTGCTTCCGCACAGCATTGCATGAGCGATGATGTCGGCCACGTGCACCACGCTCGCTTCAAGGCGGTGCCGGTTCGCCAATTTCGGAGTATGGTGGTAGCGAACAATTTCTTCAAGGCTGCTCGGGAGCTTCCAGGCTTCTATCAACGCTGCGCCGACAGCAGCATGGTCAAAACCGACAATCGCCTGCTCTGCGGCAAACATCGGCATGGGATCTTGCTCGACGGCGAGAAACGTCTCATCCATCAGCTCCGGAATCTTATCGTACATGATCAGCCGTCCAAGATCATGAAGAATACTCGCCACAAAATACCGTTCAACGTTTGTTTCCCGCCTCATCCCCGCAATAACTCTCGCCGCCAATCCGCAGGCGACGCTGTGCTTCCAGAAAGAACTCATGGAGACAAATCGTGCGGGGATATGCTGAAATAATTTTATCACGGACGTTGCCGTCGTAAGATCGTGCACTTGCTGCGTTCCAACCACCATCACCGCCCGAGACACCGTATCGATCTTTCGCGGAAAACCAAAGTATGCACTGTTGACGATGCGCAGGATTCTGGCAGACAACCCCGGGTCCTGCATGATGATGGAGCTGATTTGCCCGACTGTGGATCGCTGGCTGGCGATTGCTTCATTCAGCCTGTCAAATACGGCCGATACGGATGAGAGTGTTTCGTTCCCATCCAAAAGCTCTCGTGGGTTGTGTAACATGCTTATTCTCGTTCTGATTTTCTTTTTGTGATTCGATTTGTCGCTAACCGCGCCAGCTCTTTTACAAAGAGATTCTCGCGGTCCGTGTGCTGAAAGAGCGCCGCGACCTCAATACGTGCTTCTTCGGCAATACGTGGATCCAAGCGAGGATCCGACGCTAACGGATGTTCTGCCGCGCTTGCATCGTTGATGCTTACCTCCAGGATGCCCCACATCTTCAGGAGCTTGACGCTCCTAAGGCTGATGATTACGCCTTTTTGCAGAAGAATGGTTCCGTGAAGATCGGTTACTGTGTCTTCCACGACCATACCTTCGTTCAGTTGGTCGATGGCAATTTTGCTCATATATACCTTGAAGATCGTTCAACATTATAAGAAGTCTTTTCGCATCCGGTCGACGGATTCGTTCTGGGTAATCAGCATCCTTCAAAGTGAGATGAAGGGCGAACCACCACGCGGCCCCCGCTTGTGCATCTACCTCATTCTCGACCTCGCGGCCCAGTGTAAAGCGGTCGTCGTCTTCGAACTGAATCGGTAATTCCAATTTCCATGTTTTGGGAGCTTTGCCGTTATCCTTCGATTTTATTTCAGAGGAACGTTGATCCCGCCGATCTCCAGCGATGCTCTGAGACGGCCGGCGATCGTGTTGACGACTTCGCCCGGCGCGTCTGCCGCTCCATCGGCAAGCCCGCACGACGCTCCGAGGACTCTTTTCGCCAGCAAGAGCACATGTTCTTCCGATCCCATCAGGGAAAGCGTCGTAGATCTTGAACAAGCCGTCCAGACCATTTGCGGCTTCTATGGTTTTCCCCCACGAGCATCTTTGAGATAGTCGCGCTCAGAAGTAATCTCGAAACATCGCCGTCTTCAATGATCAGAACTTTCATTTCAATCCGTCTCCGCAAACTATTTTCATGATTCCCGATTTCCCCTCATCCGGATGAAGCCGAGAAAAAGAGCCGCAGCAAAAGGCGTTTCCGGTATGAGGCTCAATCTGATTAACGGAAAGTGCGGTACTCGTGGGAAGTCTTTTTTCTCCCGGAGAACCGGCACGCAGGATCCCCTGAACGGAACGCTGCTCCTTTGCATATTGTCCATATAATTGCACACCCGCAGGACGATTGTGACTCTCTGCCCGAATGAAGAGACTTGTTCGGCAGACATAACGACAATCGACGTGCCAGAGTCGCAAAGGTCAGCATGGCACAAAAGGGCTAAATCAGGGGAGATTAGCGGTAGCAGAAGTCAAATGAATTCAAGTTCGTGCATCTCATGACTGTACATGGCGCAATATCAGCCAACTGTCTGAAAGCGATCATAGAGAAGATGGTGAAGTGGATTTAGTACCGAAGTCACTGGAGAAGAACAGGTCATGAACTGAAGCAGCGTATAGGCAGGGAACTCGGCGGGTAGTTTACAGGGGCGGAGCTTTGCTACCGACTCTTCGCGCTTGATGTTTCCGATTAGTCGAGGCACGGAACAGAGAGTATTAGAACTTACCGTGTCATATGCATTTGCGAAGCCGGAGTTAGCAGGAAAGTGTAATTCGATTGAATGTATTGCAGTATCTTTTCGGCGATCACCTTGTGTCCCTCTTTGTTTGGATGGATTCCGTCGGCGCAGATGAGTTTTGTATAATCGTCTTCCTGCAGGAACGCGGAACGGATATCGATCAACCGGGTTTTCGTCTCCTCGGCAACACGAAGAATGGCTGCGTTATATCTCTCGTGCCATGCATAAATGTGCGAGATGCTTCCGATGAACTGCAGGATATTTGTCTTCGCCTGTTCGCTGTTGTGGCTGATCCATCGGAAATATTTATCAGGATCGAGGGGAGGGAGCGATACAAGAACGGGAACGATTTTCATCTCATTTAATTTCGTGACCAAGCCCGTAAGCGTGTCATAGAATGCTGAACATTCGGTGTTGGGGTGGTGATCAGCCGTTCCGTCTTCTGCGATCCTGTCCCATTGGTAGTCGCAATCGTTCCCGCCGAATTCGATGAGAACAATATCGGGTCTCCGTCGAAGAACGTCTCTCTGCAAGCGCTGCAATCCGTCGATAATCGTGCTGCCGAATTTCGCAGCATTGAATACCACCCCCTTCAAATGATCACGCACCAGGTTTGTAAAACTCTCTAATAATAGAGAATAGCTTTGCTTCTCATTGTCGTAGATGACCCCGCGGGAAATGGAATCGCCATAGACGACGATCGTGTAATGGTCCTTCGGTTCGGCGGGGGTAGTTTCTTTTTCCATGTGAGGGTTCCTTCTTACAGTAAACTGCGGACAACTCAATGTAAGAAGAATTGTTGTTAGTTGAAAGGTCTCTGATGTCCGAGGAGGGGTTACTTTGAACGAAAAATCACTGCAAAAACCTCGGACCTCCGTCTTCGCTACAGGAGCATACTCGATACTCGCTCGAGCAAATCGGAAGGTTTATACGGTTTCTTCATAAACCCGAGCGGGCGAATTGCACCAAACCCCGACATCATTTCTTCCTCCGAATAGCCGGAACAGAGGAGAACTCTGACGTTTTTGTTTATCTTTGTCAATTCCTCAAATGCGGCTTTGCCGTCCATGCCAGGCAAGGAGAAGTCCAGTACGACCATTGCAATTTTCTCCTGATGTTCCCGGTACATCTCTACGCCTTCGATTGGATTCAGGGATTCGATCACTTTGAAATTTGCGCCGGTGAAAACATCCATCAGCAACTCCAGAACGGTGGGCTCATCGTCAATGACAAGGAGTGTCTTTCCCTCTCCGTCTATCGGGATGTTGCTTGTTTTCTCAGTGAGATCCGCCTTCACGGTTCCATCCACGAGGGGGAAGACAACCTCGAATGTTGTTCCTTTCCCCAGCTCACTCTCAATCCCGACCCCTCCATTGTGTCCCCGGATAATGCCCAAGACTGCGGCGAGTCCCAGCCCTCGGCCCGTGAACTTAGTGGAGAAGAAAGGGTCAAAGATCCGGGCCAGCATCGTCGGCAATATGCCGCATCCTGTATCACTCACCTGCAGCGAAACATATTTTCCTGTTGCAAGGCTCGTGGTGGTGTACTTCCAAAAGTGATTGTCCTCAGGAGTAATTTCAATTCTGCCTGTGCGAATAGTGATCGTTCCGGGTTTTGATCCAATAGCCTCGCCTGCATTAATAATGAGGTTCATAATCACTTGCTGGATTTGTCCCATGTCTCCCTGGATTGTGGCTCCGGAACTATCGAGGAGAAGTTTCAATTGCACTGTCTTGGGAATGGATACCTCAAGGATTTGAATGTTCTCCTGAACAAGGCGGTTGAGGTCGAAATCCACGGTGACAAATTTGCCTTTACCCGAGTACGCAAGAAGCTGGCGAGTCAGGTCGGTTGCCCGTTCGGCCGCCTTAATCGCTTTCGTCACGTTGTCTGCGGCGAGACTCTCTCTCGGAAGTTTGCTGAGAGCAAGAGCGGATTGGCCCAATACGGCGTTAAGGAGGTTGTTAAAATCGTGCGCGATGCCGCCGGCGAGAGTTCCAATGCTCTCCAATTTTTGTGAATGACGCAACGCGTCCTCAGATCTCCGTCGTTCCGTAACGTCTCGCTGGATAGCAAGAAAACCGGTGATCTTGCCGCTTTCGTCAATGACACGGCTGACTGAACTTTCGATGCTCAGAACGCGGCCATCCTTCGCTTTGTTTTTAATCTCTCGTTTCTCGACCGGGTTGGAGAGGATGGCCTTCCAGAACTTCTCATAGGACTCCGAACTCGTGACGCCGGTTTTTAATATGCGAGGAGTACATTTGCCGACAATCTCCTCTTTGGTATAACCGTAGAGCCGGGTGAATTCCGGATTGATGAACGTCATGGTGCCGTTCCGGTCGGTCATGAAGACGGCGTCCCCCGACGCGTCGACGGCTTTGCGCAATTCTATCAGTTGATGCTCGGTTCGCTTTCGCTCGGTGATATCCAGGAGCGCGGTGACTCGCATGACTTTACCTTTGGCGGTCATTATCCGTGCATGTGATTCTACAGGAAAGGTGGAACCATTTTTTCGGCGGAGGGAATGCTCGTATTGAAGTTCATAGCTTGCGCCGATGTGCTCCTGAACAAGTGCCAGAGAATCTTCTGCGATAAAATCTGTTAACGGCCTTCCCACCATTTCGTCGAGTGAATAGCCCAACATCGCGGTCAGCCGAGAATTTGCGTCAGCAACAATCCCTTTTTCGGTAATGGCAATGCCTTCCAGAGCTGCTTCTCCGAGCTGCCGGATTCGCGTCTGACTTTCGCGTAGCCTATCCTCTGCCAGCTTGCGGTCGGTGATATCCCGAATATTACATTGGATGACAAGGTGGTGATCCACCTCGTACACGTTGCTGACAAACTCGACGTTGATTTGGTGCCCATCACGGGTCTCCAGAGGTTTGTCTTCGTAGCGTACGTATTTCTTCTTCTGTAATTCCAGAAAAGTTTCCTGGTTTGCAATGATATCTTTGAAAAATCCAAGTTCCCATACTTTTTTCTGCAGCAGATGTTCGTGCGTGTAGCCAAGCATATCCAGCAAGAAGGGATTCACATCGACAATCATTCCGGTTTCAGCGTCGAGGATGAGGATGCCGTCCTGCGCCGTCTCGAACAACCGTCGGTAGCGCACCTCAGAAGCGATGAGGTCGTTTTCTTCCTGTCTGCGTTTAGCAGTCTCTTGGACCGTTTTCTTGAGAATCTTTCTCTTTTTCATATCCCACCTGTGCATGTAGCCAACGGACCTGCGACTTCAAACTCGAACACTGCAACTTTCGATGTGTCTTGTCACAGCGTGGGTAATGCAAAATACTGCACGAGAATTCGGATTACATCGTGCAGAATTGGTACGAGGGATTAAGGGCACGATGGGCTCATCGTGGAAGGGAATACGGGAGAGTAAGTAAGTGGAACCCCTAAGCGCGTGTGTCTGCCAAAATGTAACCGCTAATATTCCTAAATGCAAGTGATGGTGATGTTACAGTTTGACTACTCTGAGTTGTGGACCCACAGATTCCGATACGATCGCTAGGCGGTGACGCCCCCGAGGTTTGTCTTGCACGGATGCTCCAAGCGGGCATCCGCATTGCAAAGCTACTCATTGCTGCATTGAGCCCGGCAAAAGTTGATTCGAGGCCGATATTGGAGGGGCTTGTCTGAAACATGATCAAGAACGGAGTGCAAGCATCGAAAAAGGGAGGGATTATGACGGTGGATTGTTTCAATCAGCAGAAAGAAGTCGAAAGCTGGGGCCACAACGAAGGAGTCATTTCACGTAATGTGCAATTGTAGGTTTTTGAGCGATTGTTTTCTGCGAAGGAAAAGGCTGGATATCAAACATACAGCATCAGTCATCTCCTAAAGAAATACTTGTGATGCGAAGACCCTTTTTTCAACACCCATCGAAGAAGGCAGGAGGTTTCGAATCAGGCTTTCATTGTTGCCGGTGAAATGAGATAATGGATTCTCCTAAACCTCCTCATCGCATAATCCACTTCTTCGCTGCACCTCCGCTGCTCTTATGCGGCATTGACAGAATGCTCCAATCACGGTGAATGCCTCCGCGACACGACTCTTCTCTTCAAAATTGATCTTCTGTCAGATTTCTTGAATTTACCATATCAGAATAGCCTTCTGATAGGATACAAAAGTTGTTTCATGATCGCCCGAGGGACTAATAATCGGTCGTTTGTTGAGTCGTCAGCTGTTCTTGTTACCCATCTATTGGGGCAGTCAGTGCCATATTTGTGAATCCATCACTGTTTTCGATACTTGAGACCTAAGAGGCAAAAATGACAATAACAACTTGTGAAAACGCTTCCAAAAAACTCCGGTGAACACCATAGAGAGAAAATACGGTCTAAAAGCGACGATTTTACGGTGTTACCGAATTGCTTCTAAGTTCTGATAAAACTATTATGTGACACAAATAGGGTGAGGCAGTCATTCGGTGTAAGACGCGAAATTCGCGCAATAAGCCTTCTTGTATATATAGAGCAGGCATGAATCAGCATGACTGAAGTTCTTTTAAACACGCTGGAAGTTTCCAGGATGCTCCAGGTGGACAAGTCCACGGTGAAGCGCTGGACCGACGAAGGCAAACTGAAATGTTTTCGCACGCCGGGCGGCCACAGGAAATTTCGTGCTGAGGACCTCCACCAGTTTATTTCCGAGTACAACTACGGGATCTCGCAGGTCAACTTCTATCCCCAGTTCGCAAGCGACGAAGCGATCATCCGAAGCATCATCACCCGGAAGGAATATCATGTTCTGACGAATGTCTGTTTCTCCGCATCCATCAACGGCAGAAAAGACGAACTTG
Organism: uncultured Chitinophagaceae bacterium; assembly: GCA_964384415.1. Lineage (GTDB taxonomy): Bacteria > Bacteroidota > Ignavibacteria > UBA10030 > UBA8401 > JAGVPT01. Next base: position 18,431 of record CAYLMV010000035.1, read on the forward strand.
TAAAATTCTTCACCGAAGTCTACAAAAACGGACTCACGCTCCCTCTCCTATTCGACGAGATACTTCGCCCCGCCATCCAACGAATCACAGACCTGAACATTTCCGGAAAACTGTCCGCGGCCGAAATTCAGCTGGCGTTTAATGTCCTTTCAACCGGAGTTGTTCTTCTTTCGGACATTGTTGCGAAGCCGACGCCGAATGGAAAGAAAGCAATCTGTGCAACGGTGGAGCCGGACGCCGTCGATATCCTTCTGAAGGCCCTTGTCGTTCTTCTTGAAAGCGAAGGGTATGAAGTGCTGAACCTCGGAATTGGGGCAGGGACGGATGTAGTTTGCCAGCTCATCGAGAGCCGGAAGCCGCAGTACGTTTTTCTTTGCGCATTTCATCCCGCCAGCGCCGGGACTATGTTGGACAAACTAAAAACCGTAATGGAAACCTCAGCGCCATTCGGGACAAAAGTCATCATTGGCGGCGATGCGCAAACGTTCCAGAAGCTGACCGCCGGTGTCCAGCCCGTCTATGATAAGCTCTGCCCGACCTTCAAGGATTTTGCAAACGTGCATCATGATGTTCCCGTCAACCAGCAGATTGTGACAGGGAGCAACCGTAAGTGATTGAAATGATGATACTTTATGATAGTATGAGATCGACCCGGCGCGGATGTATGCAGCAAATCGGAAGAGAAGAAATGCCTTGTCATCAAAATAACGGCCCGAGCTATCTTATCCATACGTGAACCAAGATAAGCACATATCGCATCTTAAAGCATTCCTCTGCACGGTGCTGCTTCTGGTGAGCCTGGGAGGGACGGCAGCGGCACAGAGCACATTCAGCGGAACAGGAAACTGGAGTACCCCCGCGAACTGGAGTAGTGGAGTGCCGACCAGCGCCGTCGCTGCCACGATCGCGTCTGGCGCGAACTGTACAGTCGACGTTGCAGCTCAGTGTGCATCACTTACTTTTGCTGCGATCAATGCAAGCAGTGTTGTTACCATCAGCGGAACCAATTCAATAACCACTCTGGGTGCGATAACGATGCCGAGGCCGGCGGCTGGTTTTACCGGTACGGTGAATATAGGCGGTGGAACGATTACCTGTGGCTCCATTGCGCTTTCTGCTACTACGGCAGGGAGGAATGATGTTATTAATATTTCTACAGGAACTCTTACCGTTTCGGGAAATATCACTACTGGAGGCGTAGGTTGTCAGATTGTATTTTCGGCTGCGGGTACCTTAAATGCAGGAGGCAATTTTTTGAGCGGCACTCAAGGTACATTTACCTGTTCGACTAGTACTGTTAATTTCAATGGAGCAGGCCAGACAATTAATCCGTTTGCTTATACTTTCAATAATGTCATTATCTCCGGAAGCGGGACTCAATCAGTCGGAGCAAATCTTACAGTTGGCGGAAATCTCACGGTGAATGATGCTGCGACGTTGTCAATCGGAGCATTTACAATAGCAGTAACTGGAACCACAACGATAGGCAATGGTACCAGTGGAACATTGACGATAGGCTCGACAACAGGAACGAAGACATTTTCCGGGGCCGTAACCATTAATAACGGAGCAATTTTTACAGAAACCGTTGCAGAGGCACTTTCGTTCGGTTCGGACGTAACCAATAATGGCACTTTGACAGAGAATGGAGCAGCTACAGTTGGAATTGCTGGAAGTTTTGCAAATACCGGAACGTACACTGCCAGCACTGGTGCCCATACCTTTTCCGGGTCAACAAAGACCATCAGTGGAACAATCTCTATACCAAGCGTGACCGTCAGCGGATCATATACAAACAGTGGGAATCTGACCGTCGGCACTACACTTGCAGGAGCCACCGGAACATTAGCAAACAGCAACACATTAAGTATTGGCGGGACTTGTTCAATAGGCTCCACGTCTGGCGGTCTGAGTAATTCAGGAATCGTGGCCGTCTCCGGATCCGGCGCTATCTCTACCCTTGTTGCAGGACTCACCAACACTGGCACGATCAACCTCAATGGGTCAGGTACGATTGCGGGCATCACGAACAACACCGGCGGGATAGTGAACCTTACCACTTCAGGTACTATTGCCAGTTTTAACAACGCAACATCCACAAGTACGCTTAACATCAGCGCTATCCCCGTGCCTACTTTCACAGCGCTCACTGTCACTGCTGTTGGAAACACTGTCAATTACAGCGGTGGCGGCGCCCAGACTGTGAAAGCCGTAGCATACAGCAATCTCACATTAAGCGGCAGTGGAGCAAAAACCATCACAGGTGTCACGGTCAACAATATTCTGGACATGGCGGGATCTGCGACAGCCTCAGTGGCCCCGACCTATGGTGGATCGGCGACTCTGCAATACGATCAGACAGTTACCGCCGGGCTGGAATGGATTACCCCATTTGTGGCAACTGGTGGAGTAGTTATCAACAGCGGAACAGTTACACTAGGCGCCGCCAAAGTGCTTGGCAACAACACAAACGTGCCTCTCAACATCAAGAGTGGGGCTACATTAACTCCTGGAACTAATCTTCTGACCTTTGACGGAAATTTCGTCAACGCGGGCACATTGACAAGCGGCTCAGGAGGAATAACAATTGCCGGAACTTTCGCGACGCAAAGCATAGCCGGTTTCACTACCACGGGCAATGTGAGTTGCACAAAAACAGTAGGAACGGCGACAATATCAGGCGCCGTGACTGCTGCAAACCTAAGCGTCAGTGGAGCCGGGGGCACATTAGTACTTTCCGCAGCCAATACCTTTAGTGGAACAATAACCCTCTCTGCAGGCACTGCAATATTGGGAAATGTTGCTGCATTAGGCGCTGCGGGAAAAGGAGTAACGCTCAGCGGAAGTGTACTTGATTTGGCTACAAATTCATCTTCGAACGCATACAATATTACGGTAAGTGGAAATTCAACAATAACCTCGGACCTTGCATCAACTGGTGCAGGAATTACCCACACGCTCGGCACTCTGGTCTTCTCGGGTGCATTTACGCTGACCATCGCCGGTGGTGCCAATGTCAACAGTGGAACAGCGGGAGTTACATTTGGAAACGTTACACATGTTGCAGTGACGACATATACGGTAAATAATCCAGCAGGAGGCGGATCAACACAGTTGAGCCTGGGAGCAGTAACGAATTCAACATTCCTGACGACCTTTGGTGGTGCCGGAAACGTCGTTCAGACCGGCGTGTTTGGAGCCGGCTCCGGCGGGATCACATACAACGGCGCTGGCACATTAACGCTGAACCAGTCCAATACATTTACCGGAGCGCTTCAGGTCAACAGCGGAACGGTTGTTGGGACATCGGTCGCAGGGGCGCTTGGGGCAGGGTCGTTGACGCTTCAGGGAGGAGTGCTCAAATTAACGAATGCGTCAGGGAGCAATTTGAACTTCGGCAGAAACACAACAGTGACCGGCACCGCCCAGATTACTTCGGATGTAACAGCGAGCGGAAATGGAAATACGTACACCCTCGGAACGTTGACCATCGGTGCTAATATCCTGACGATCGCCGGAGGTACTAATGTGAACGGCGGAACGGCGGGGGTCACATTTGGAAACGTTACACACTCGGCGGCCCCGACATACACTGTTAATAATCCGGCAGGTGGAGGAGTAACGCAGCTGAGTGTTGCCGCGGTGGCCAATTCGACATTCTTAACCACGATGAACGGCAGCGGCAATGTAATCCAAACCGGCGTGTTTGGAAACGGCTCCGGCGGCATCTCTTACGGCGGGACGGGAACCCTAACGTTGAATCAAGCCAATACATTTACCGGCGCACTTACAATAAGCGGCGGGATGGTTGTTGGAACTTCGGTTGCAGGAGCGCTTGGTGCAGGGACGTTGACCATGTCGGGAGGCATTCTCAAGTTGACGAATGCGTCCGGATCGAACTTGAGCTTTGGCAGAAATACGACTTTAAGCGGAAATGCGCAGATCATCTCGGATGTCACGGTTGCAAGCACAGCGGGCAACACCTATACACTGGGGACGCTCAGCATTGCCAACAATACTCTGTCCATAGTCGGAGGCGCTAATGTTAATAGTGGTACTGCAGGGGTTACATTCGGAAACCTCACACATACAAATGCCCCGACATACACAGTCAATAATCCGGCAAGCGGGGGAGTAACACAGTTAAGTGTGGCTGCAGTTTCCAATTCGACGTTCTTAACAACGATTAACGGCAATGGCAACGTAATTCAAACAGGAGTGTTTGGAAACGGCTCTGGCGGTATCTCCTATAGCGGAACCGGCATCTTGACATTGAACCAAGCCAATACATTTACAGGCGCACTTACAGTAAGCAGCGGAACTGTCATTGGAACTTCGGTTGTAGGAGCTCTTGGTGCGGGAACATTGACCCTCTCAGGAGGCGTACTGAAACTAACGAACGCGTCCGGAACGAATTTGAACTTCGGTCGGAATACGACTGTGAACGGCAGCGCCCAGATCACAACGGATGTAACGGTTGCAAGCACGGCAGGCAATACCTATACACTGGGCACGCTAAGCATTGGCAATAATACTCTTACCATAGCCGGAGGCGTCAATGTTAATAGTGGGACAGCGGGAGTTACGTTCGGAGCTGTTACGCATACAGCCGCTCCAACGTACACAGTAAATAATCCCGTAGGGGGCGGAGTGACACAGTTAAGTTTAGCGGCGGTAAGTAATTCGACATTCTTAACAACCTTTAACGGAAGCGGGAATGTAGTTCAAACTGGCGTATTCGGTGCTGGCTCCGGCGGGATCACTTATGGCGGAACAGGAGCCTTGAGCTTAAGCCAGGTGAACACGTATACCGGAGGAACGACGATTAGTTCCGGCACTCTCAACATCAATAATGCAAGCGCGCTTGGCACCATTGCCGGAACGTTTACTATCGGCGGCGGAACGATCAACGCAAGCACTGGACCAATCACCACGGTCAACTATCCTCTCGCCCTGAACGGTGATTTTATATTTACCGGTTCGAATACGCTAAACCTCGGCACAGGTGCAGTCACCATGAACAGCAGCAGGCAGGTCACCGTTTCTGCAAGTACGCTGACTATTGGAGGTACATTTTCTTCCGCTTCAAATAGTTTGACAAAGCTGGGCGCCGGTATTTTGAGCTTCGGGAGCACTGCAGTTACTCTTAAAGGACTCACGATTACCTCCGGTTCTCTCATTTCCACGTCTGGCACCTTGAGCGTGGCCGGGGATTTCAGCAACAGCAGTACCTTTACGCATAACAGCGGCACGGTCACGTTTAACGGCGGATCAGCACAAAACATTGCAGGAACTGCGGCTACCACATTTAACAACCTCACGATAAGCAATTCGGCCGGTGTGACGCTTGGTGGCACGAGTGTGAATGAAACTGTGGCCGGCACCCTCAACCTGACGTCCGGGAATATATCTACTGGAGCTAATACGCTAATTATTTCGAATAATGCGGTTGGCGCAATATCACACACAAGCGGGCAGGTAGTGGGCAAGCTGCAAAGAGCAATCGCAACAGGTTCTTCTCTTACCTATCCATATTACGTGGGAACAGCTTCGAGCTACACACCGGTCAGTATTCTTTTTGCACAGGTCAACACAGGGGGAACTCTTACAGCGAATGTAACTTCCGGGCAAGAGTCTAACGCACCAATACCGGTGGATCCATCAGGAGACGTCAACGCGTATTGGACCTTGACGAATTCCGGTGTGGTTTTCACGAATTATACTCCGACCTTCACTTACAATACAGCCGACATCAACGGAGGCGGCAGCAGCAATACCGGTTTTGTTGTCGGGGAATATGCGTCCTCGGCATGGACAACGCCGACTCCCGTTGTCAATGGAGGTTCCGGACCCTGGACCACCAGCGTATCAGGAATAAATGGAACCGGATTCGGCGACTTTGTGATCGGACCGACATTCGCTTCCCTCGCAACTGATTATTTTAGATCCGTTGCTACCGGCAATTGGAGCGCAGTATTGACCTGGCAGGGTTCCCATGACAATGCCGTGTGGGGAAAAGCTACTTCAACGCCGACAAGTTCGGCAGCCCTCGCCACGATTCAAAGCCCAAATACAGTAACGGTGGATGTAAATAATCAGACGGCAAATTCCATCGTTATAGCAAGCGGAAGCACGCTGGCCAACAGCGGTTCAAATATTTTTCTCGTCAGCGGCGACTGGACAAACAACGGCGGAACGTTTACCCCCGCGGGCGGCACAGTGACATTTAACGGCGGCTCTCTTCAGCACATCAACGGCTCTGCTGCGACCCAGACATTCAACAACATGACGATTAACGGAGCCGGCGGTGTTGCCGTCGGCGGCAGCACAACGACTCTAAACATCAGCAATGCATTCAATGAAACGAGCGGAAACTTCACCGCTCCTGCGACGATGTCTGTGACAGGCGCTTTGACAATGACGGCGGGTACTTTTACTGCAGGCACAAACCTTATTGTAAGCGGGAACTGGTCGGACAACGGAGCAACATTCACTGCTGGAAGCGGTACGGTCACATTCAACGGCAGCTCAGCGCAGACCATTAACGGTTCGGCAGCATCTCAGACATTTAACAATCTTGCAATCAGCAACTCCAGCGGTGTGGTATTTGGCGGTTCGGGCGCGTTCAGTGTCGGAGGTTCGCTGACAATCGGAAATGGACAAAGCATGGAATTGCCATCCAGTCCTACGTTCACGATACAATCCGGCGGTTCCATCACGACAACAGGAACAGGGAAGATCATCATAGACGACGGCGCAAGTTATATCAACCTCACCAGCAGCAGCCCGACACTCCAGGCGAAACGCACGCTCACCGGAAGTGAAGGATGGCGCATGCTCGCTGCACCGGACAATGTCTCAGTCGGTTCTATGTTCGCAAGTCCCCTTGTCACGCAGGGCTTCACTGGTTCGAGCTATTCAACATTTCAGCCCACCTTGCTCTGGTGGGATGAAACCGACCAGGGAACATCCCTGGAGGCGTGGAGAGAGCCGTCGAGTACTGCAGATGCCGTGACGGCGGGAAGAGGCTACATGTATTATGTTTTCAATGGAGCTCAAAAACCTGACCTCTCTGGCAATTACAGCGATGTTCTCCCGATCACAATGAGTGCTTTGGGTGCCGAGACTCCGCTCGCTTCGGCGTTCGATTACGGCGTCACCGCCACGACGCGCACCGGGAGCGGATCTCCGCCGACGTATGTGGACACCAACTACACTGATTATGGTTGGAACCTGGTCGGGAACCCCACTCCTTCCACGATTGACTGGGACGCTTCTTCGGGGTGGACAAAGACCAACATGGATGGAACGATCTACATTTGGGATCCCGCGGACACGGTCGGCGGCTACAAGACGTGGAATGGCACAACCGGAAACCTCGGCAGTGGAAAGATCGCGCCGTTTCAGGCGTTTTGGGTAAAAGCAAATAATTCAAGTCCCTCGCTGCAATGTGCCAATGGAGTGAAATCTACCGGGGGAGTTTTCCTGGGCAAGATCGCCGCCGGTGTGCGCCAATCGCCCACCGTAACGGGAGATTCCATCGGGAAGCAGAAGTTGAGCGCCGCCAGGTCGGCATCTCGGACAGACGATGCTTCTGAGAAGAAAGATACGGCTGTTGCGGCAAAGCCGTCCGTACTCAAATTGGATCTTTCGGCCAACGGACTTCAGGCGCACGCGTACCTGATGTTTAGCGCCAACGGGAAAGTGACGTACGATCCGTACGATGCATTCAGTCTGGTCCCCCTGTCGGAGAAGTACCTGATATTTTATTCCGTTGCCGGAGAAGGCCAGCCCGCCATGCAGATCCAGGATCTGCCAGACGGAGGATATGCCGAACCCTTCGCGCTTCCCCTCTACGTCGGTGGATCGGCCGCCGGCCAGCCGCTGAACGCTACGTTCACGGTCAAGTGGAAATTTGAGGGACAGCTTCCGACCGACTGGAAAATCCTTCTTATGGACGACGAAACCAGCAATGCTTACACCATGACCACAGAGGGCGAACTCACGTTCGCTTACAACACGCCGGCCAGCCTATTGCCGTCGGGCAATAGTGTTTTGGAAAAGCAGACGGGACTTTCTTCAAGCCAACGCGCAATAGCTTTGTTGTCTAGGCCGGCGGCATACAAAGTTCCCGCTGCAAGTTTGTCGAAGACTGCTTCCGCGTCGCGTTTTCGCGTCGTGATCTCCGGAAACAACGCCGTCAATGGATATTTCCCGAGTACTCCGGAATTGTCGCAGAATTATCCGAACCCGTTCAACCCGACAACGAATATCTCCTTTTCAATACCGGCGCAAACCCGGGTCACGATCGAGGTGTTCAATGTTCTGGGCCAGAAAGTCAGCACGCTCTCCGACCAGCAATATGCCGCGGGCAGTCATGTGATCGTCTGGAACGCTAGCCGCGCTGCGAGCGGGGTTTATTTCTGCAGGATGACGACAGCGGACAAAATGCAAGTCAAAAAAATGCTCTTGATACGATGATGCGTTACTTAACATTCCTGATCTCGATCGGCGTGCTGGTCGGCTGTACCGGCGAAGCGCAAGAGCAAAATACCAAGGCCGTTGCGACGATCACCGCCGCAGCAGTCGTGGCGGGGAATGTGGACCTGATTGTGATGAAGGATATGGAATTCGAGATCGCCAGTCTCTCCTCAACGGAGCTCACTGTGGATCCGCAAAACAACCCGCAATCGGGAGAGATCAAGATCCTCGGCAGGCCCAACAGCCAGGTCCGAGTGACGTACGAAAGGGAAGCTATCCTGCGTGCCGAAGGAGGATCGTCGCAGTTGTTCTTCACGTATAATCTCAGCGGCGGTACTTCTATTGTCCAGAGTCAATCAAACCTTCTCACACAAAACAATCAGATCCGACTGAGCGACGAAGGTGTCTTTTATCTTTGGGTGGGAGGGCGGTTAACGGGCATTGAGAATATCGTGCCGGGAAATTATGGCATGGAACTGACCCTCGACGTGGAGTACATCCTATGATGACGATAGCTCAGAGTGCGTCCCGATGGGCGTTGGTGTTCGTGTTGGTTTCGCTGGCCGCGTATCCTGCGGCAGCTCAACGGATCAACTTCGGAACGTATGCCACTCAAAACATTTCGACAATCGTCAGCGGCAGCTTGAACTTCAATGACAAGCAGCCGGCAATCGGCAGCGGCACGAATGCCACCGTGACCATTGCACTCATCGACAATGAGACTCAGTACATCACGATCACTGCCGAAGCCACGAGGGATGTCACGGTCACCGTCACCGCACCCACGGATCTGATAACGGGCGGCGGCGGACCGGGCAACCAGGTGCCGTTTACCTGCCGGTTCGCGTACTCGAACCTTGGCGCATCCTCCGTCGCCGCTGCAAAAGCGGCCGCCATTGAGGTGCCGGTTGGATACAATGCAATAACATTTCCGATGCTTCGCAGGTCGTCGGGAGCGCCCCTTCCGCCACCGACACCTCCGCACGGCGGGTATACGCCGCCATCAGCAACGGCATATTTGTTTTTGTACGGTACATTTGGTCCTGTGGGGAATGTCTCCGCGGGCATGTACTCGGGAACGGTCAATGTCAACGTTCAGTATCAGTGAGCGGTGTATGGTGAAATGCCGATGGAACTGTTTCGACTCCCGCGCGGCCGTGTTTGCTCTCGGTCTGATGGTATTGATTGCCGGGCTGTCGGACGAGGGCCAGGGACAGATCAAGCCGTCGATGAAGATCAAGCTCAACGTATTACCGTCGGTAACTATCTCGGAGATAGCTGCCGGTGCGCAGAGTCAGTTCAAGGGAGAGCTCGCGCACTTAAATGGATTGACATCTCGGCAGATTGGCAAGACGGATTCCGTCAAAGCTGGTCCCGGATTTACGATCACTGCGTTTGAAAACATAAGTGTGCTTCTCAGTTATACGACACCGTCAAGGCCTGCCAAAGGCAACAATCGAACTGGCGCGGTCCGGGTACTCTGTGGATACCTGAACGATGGAACGACCTACTTCAGAAGGGCAACGATTACAGACAAGAGTCCGATTCAGATCAGATTAAGAAACAACCGTCTGTTAAAACATTCAATGCTGTTTAGCGATCCGCAATTTGTCGCCTATGTGTTCTTTCTGATTAGCCAGCGAAAGGAGGCACGAAAAAATGAAAGTCCGTTGTCGGTCTCGACCGTGACTGTCGAGTTCATGTAATTGATTTTGATTTCGTTTCACTAACATTCTCTTCGTGAGGAGAGATATTCTCTAACAATACAAACATCAATGGAGGTACATATGTTACGCAAACTTGCATACGTCGGGATGCTGACAATTCTGGCACTCGTGTGCACGCAAATGACATTTGCGCAGAGCGGTTTGGGAACGACCCAGGCGGTCACAGCGACGGCCAACGTCTATTCCCAGATCACCTTAACCAACGTGAACACTGTTGCGTTCAGCAACATCGCGGTAAACGTTAACCCATTCCTGGATCCGACTGCCGTCGCATCGACGAACGTTGGATCGGCTGCCACTGCCGGAGGGTTTACCGTCAACGCCAGCAATAATTCCACCATCCTTGTGACTTGGGCAGGTCAGGGCGTTCTCTCTGACGGAGCGGCCCACACAATGAAATTCACGCCGTCGGTTACCTACGGGGGCACCCAGGGATCCTCAACTGCATATACCACTGGAGTTCACAAAACTCTGGTAGGCACGACGGGCGTGTTCTGGATCGGCGGAACGTTGTATGCCGCAGATGGAACAAGCGTTGTACCGACCAGTCAAACTGCAGGCAGCTACTCGACCGCTAGTGCAGGCGGCACCCCTGTAACTTTCACGATTGATTACGTACTGTAATTCTATTAGAATATTTGTATCTTGTGCGCTAGCAAATGGGAGCCCGGGCGACTGGGCTCCCATAACGCTAGTAGCAAGAGCTTTAACTTCTGGTTGTTTTTTTGGCCGTTAACAATCGCCGACAGTGACGATGGTTATCGTCGCGGGCTAGGAGTCATTCAATGAAGACTTATTCAATAGGTGGACTGTTGCGCTCAATTTCAATCCTGCTGTTGATATTATTCTGCGGAGCGGCATCACTCTACTCCCAGGTTGCGTTAGCTCCATCGGCTCTCTTTATCCAGGGGAGATCTGGGGTTGGAAATCTGTATGTGACCAACCCGTCCACGAGCCCGCAAGAAGTAAGCGTCAGTTTTATTTATGGCTATCCAACTGCCGACAGCGCGGGCAACCTGACAATAAATTACCAGGATTCGATCTCGGCACAGACATATGGGCTGAACCCGTTCGTGAAAGCGTATCCCCGGGCATTCATTCTGGCTCCGAAGGAACAACAAACTGTCAGACTGCAGGTCCGCACGAATAGCTCCACAAAAGATGCCTTCCTCTTCACGCGCATCAAGGTGACATCGATTGAAAGATCTCCTGAAGTTGGGAAGAAACAGACGGATTCAGTGTCGGCGCAGGTCAATTTCAAGTTCGAGCAAATCCTTCCCATATTTTACAGAGTAGGAAATGTCTCCACTGGCCTGTCCATCCACGGTGTGAGCACGACGATCAAGGAAAAGACGCTGACTGTGCTGGCGGACGTCGAGCGCACAGGAACTGCTCCATTCATCGGCAGCATGCGGGCGGAATTGTTTTCTCCTGCCAATGAACAGGTGGCGTTGTCCGAAGCAACGGCGGCGATCTATTTTCGACTAAAGAACAGGCTGGAGCTTGACCTCTCAAAGGCGGGTAAGGGCGCTCATCGGCTTGTGCTGACATTTGAGACGAAACGATCGGATATTGCGAAGGAAGATCTTCTGCAGGCGCCCTCAGTCACAAAAGAAGTGACCGTGGATATTCCGTGATGTATTGTTCCATCCCGGCAAAGAGAAAAATGCAGATGTACCGTGTGATCGACTCGCAGCAGCGTTCTTTTTGGTGTGCTGAGTGCGGAGACGCAAATAGACAACTCATCATTATCAGATAACAGAGTAGGCTGTCTCCTGCGGGGATGCGATATGGCCTCCATGGTGTCCCGAGAAACGTTGGCTTTGCGAAAGTCGAAGAGAACGGAAAGAAAAAAGGCTGACATAGAATCAGTCGCTCGAACGTGGCTTCCTCCCGTCAGGGAATTCTTATGGTGCTATGCGAACTCTGTTGTTGGCACTAACCATATCTCTCTTGTCCTGCCTCCTTGTTCCCTCCTGGTCGCTGGCACAGCAATCCTCCCAATATGAAGAAGTGATTTTTGGATTCACTCTCAAAGAATTGGGAAGCTATAACATTTCCGTTGCTGTGAAAAACGACAGGATCTATCTTCCCGTCATGGAATTGTTCAATATCTTTGAAATGTACTATACCATTGAAGGGCAAAACGTCATCAAAGGGACGTATCTCGCTTCCGATTACCCCTTCACGATCGACCCTGTAAAGCAGATCATCACACTCGCGGATAAACGGTACGAACTGCCTCCGAAGGAGATGTTCAAAGGCGAAGTGGATATCTACCTCTCCACCGAAAAATTCGAGGAGATCTTTGGGATAGCCTGCACGGTGAATTTCAACAGGCTTCTGATCGTCGCAGAGACAAAGAAAGAATTGCCTGCGCTCGTTCACAGAAAGGCAGCCTTGGAGAGGACGGAGATGCGGGGCGGGCCGGGAGTGCCGGTCAAATATCCGCTGCGGTACGACCTCCAACGCTCGCTTCTTGGCGGCGCGGTCATGGACTACAATGTCACTGCGTCATTCAACGGATTGTCATCACAGGGCACCGGCTACACCCTCACGGGCGGCGGTGAGGTAGCCGGAGGGGACATCCAGGGAAGCCTGGTCGGCGCGCAGGGGCAGGCGCCCTCATTCAGCGATGTCCGCTGGCGCTATGTCGTGCGCGAGGACGACTACTTCAGTTCGCTGAAGGCGGGGCAAATAACCACCGGAAGCGATTTTGTTCCGAGGATCACCGGCGTTGGCGTGTCGAATGAACCGGTCGAACCGCGTGTGATGTTCAACAATTATGTCGTGGATGGGTACACCGAGCCAGAGTCGGATGTCGAGCTGTATCTCGACGACCGGCTTATCGATTTTCAAAGAACCGATGCGGCAGGCTACTACCGATTCCAGTTTCCGCTCACGTACGGAACGATGAGGGTTGCGGTCAAGACATTCTCAAAGTACGGCGACATCAACGTCAACGAAAAACAAATTCAGATCCCTTTCACGTTTGTCCCGGAAGGGGTCTTAAGCTACAACCTTCAGGCGGGCAAGGAAACCAACAACGCGCCGCAAGCAAACGATATCTATTTTGGAAATACCAATCTCCTCTACGGGGCATCCGACTGGCTGACGCTGAACGGCGGTTTTGAAGGGGCATCCAAAGGCACCTTGCGCAAACCAGTCTTTGACGGCGGTTTCTCTTCGCGCCTCTTTTCACAATATATTGTCAATGTGGATGCGGCGCCGGGCGCTTATTACCACGCGGATGCGAACGCTCTCTTTGCCTCCAACGCCGGGGTGTTTGTCCAGTATGCGGACAACAAACTGACCGATACGCTTGTCGGTACGACGCCCCAGCAGAACGGGAACTTGGCTGTTTACCTCCCCCTCACGTTCATCTCCTCAGCGACCGGATTCAGGCTCTCCGAAGAATATACAGCATCGGCATCGGGTAAAAGTCTAGCGCCGCGGTTCGACCTTTCGACGCGTCTTTCCGACATGCAGCTGCTCTTGAGCTACAGTGAAGTAATGAACGGCGCCGCCGTACATCCTCTGAAATTTTCCGGCAGCGGCTTTCTTACGACTACGGCGATGTACATGTTGCCCCGCGGGTCTTTTCTACCGGGTTTTCTCCAGGCACTTCTGCTGCGTGGGCAGGCCACGGTCGACGTGCGGGGGAAGACGCTCCAGGATGCAACGCTGCAGTTTTCCAAAACGTTCATGCAGATCTTTCAGTTTAATCTCGGGTTTGAACGCAATGTGGCACTCAAGTCTACATCGCTGGAGGCCGGACTGATCATGGATCTCAACTTCACGCGCACTTCCTCGGTCCTTGATCAAACGAATGGCAGCAGCACATCGCGTCACTCGGTGTATGGCTCGATGGCCGTCGATCAGAACAACGGTAAATTGTATCTTTCGAACCGCGAGGAAATCGACAAGGGGGGCCTCGATGTGGTGCTGTTTGTCGATAACAACGGCAATGGCGTCTACGATGCAGGCGACGATCTCATCCCCGCGAGGGGGGTTAAAGTGGACGGTACCGGGAAGATCGAAGTGGGGAGAGACAGTATCATCCACGTCTCGCAGCTTCAGAGCTATTTCCGGCACAACCTTGAGGTCGACAGACAACAGATCGACCCTAACCTGGTACCGATGGACGATAAGTTTTCCTTCGTTGTCGATCCAAACGAAATCAAGCGCATCGAGATTCCCTTCTATCGGGGCGGAACGATATCGGGAACTGTCTACTTCGATAACGAGGGTGTGCGCACACCCCTGAGCGGAATCCGCATGATCATGCAATCGACGGAGGGGGGCTTCGGCGATACGCTTCGGACGTTTGCGGACGGAGGATTCTATGCTATGAATGTCGCGCCGGGAGATTATCTTCTCACCGCGGATCCCACGCAACTTCAATTCATCCGCGCGATCCAGAAGAACGGGCCGCTCTCAGTGACGGTGCATCGCTCTCTGCAAGGAGACATCATCGACACCCTCGAGATCGTGCTCATGAAGCTGGTCCCGAAGACGAATCCAAAACCGGAGAACGACGCTCAGAGGTTGGCAGCAAAACTGCAGGATGCCGAAGTGGAACTTTCAACAAAAAAGCAAGGAGCGGATAGTTTGACCGCGACGGTGAACACCGAACTCCCGATGACCATCTACGAAGATGCCGCAACTCCCTTCCGGAAAATGTTGGATGAGGGAGCAACGGGCGAGATTGCCGCTGATTGTCACTATTGGATCGGGGGAATTAAGTACGCTTCGAAGCGATACACCGAAGCGTTGGAGGAGTTCAACAAGGTATTGACATTCGAGAAATCGAAAAAGAAGGGGGATGCACAGCTCATGATCGGCCGATGCTACGAAAAGCTGGGCAACAAGAGGAAAGCCTGGGAAGCTTTCAAAAAGGTGAACATCTACCTCCAAAGCAAAGAGCCGTAGCATCGTTGGCTCTTTTCACACTCCGGGTAACCTCGTAAGGCAAGCCGCTAATCAACCCGCGAAACAGTTCCAATTTCAGAGCCTCGCCCGCGTCTGTAATAGCTATAGATTGGCTTCAATTTGCGGAGAGCGTAGTTCGCCAAAACGAAGGCGAATCTTCGAGATTCGAACCTACAAGCCCTTACGGCGTCCGCCTTCGGCGGATGCAATAGCCGTTTGGACAAATTCATTGACAATCTCTTTCACTCTTCTTCTGCCGATACTGGACTTGAACCATCGTTCGCGTTGCATGGCTTCTGCTCTGGTAGCGAAGGATTCAGTGTATACAAGAGTCCACGGTCGAAAGGCGCGCGTGGAAAGTACAAACCCGGAGTTGTGCCTCTTTAAGCGGCTATCGAGATTGTTTGTTTGCCCGATGTACGGACGGCAATGCCCCCTGGAATAGAGAATGTAGACGCTGAAGTGTCCCACCTTGCGGAGAGCGTAGGATTCGAACCTACAAGCCCTTACGGGCGCCGGTTTTCAAGACCAGTGCATTAGCCGTTCTGCCAGCTCTCCAATCGAACATGTTTCTCAAAATGAATTTGATATAGCAGCTACAATAGAACGATAACGCTGCTTTTAAGGCCTTGTTTCAGAATCTTGTCACGATGAAATTTGAACGGGCGTCCGCCTTCGGCGGATGCATTAGCCGTTCTGCCAGCTCTCCAATCGAACATGTTTCTCAAAATGAATTTG
>CAYLMV010000036.1:0-2912 GCA_964384415.1 uncultured Chitinophagaceae bacterium
TTTTCTCCTTTTGATGAAGAAATGGAAAGGAGTTCATCGATGTCGCTATACTCTTTAACCCCGACCATCGCGACGACTCCCTGCGTGTTCGCATCCCGCGAAAGCTTTTCGAAGGCGGGGCGGTCGGTTTCGGAGCAGAGAATGTTCTTGCGGCGCGCGAGCTGGCGGATCTCATCGATAGGTTCGCCATGCACGCCCCGGAGGAGATAGATCTTTTCGATCAAGGCTCCGGCGTTCAATGCTTCAATAACAGGTTTTCGCCCGACAATGATGTTCATGGCGTCTGTTGCGGATCCCTTCTTTTAAGAGACTTTTCGATGCCCCATCCCGCGAAGAAGACGATGAGTCCGATGATGAGGAGGTACAGCTCCGACCATGCGCTACCCATGATGCCGTCGATGAGACCGATCATCAAACAGGCGATTCCGATTGCTTCGAACGTTTTTGCTATAATCTTCATCTGGCAGGTTGAGCTTTGCGGCTTCCTAGGGCTTCTCCTTGAGCCGTTCAAGGAGTTGTTTTTCCGAAACGCGGTATTGGAATTCAAATTGTCCGTCGATGAGGATCACCGGCACTCGCTCATGATAGAGTTCGAAATCGCGCTCTCCCGGGACGATCTTCTTTTCTTGAAGTTTGAAGGGAGTAGATTTCTGAGCCTTCAGGAGAACCTCCTTCGCGACTTCGCAAAGGTGACAGTCGGTTTTGGAAAGCAGGGTCACGGTCTTCATGGCGAAGCATTCTGTTTCCCGGAAGGAATGAGCCGGAGGCCGGCAATCCCGGAGAGTATCAAGACGATAGAGATCAATTGTGCTTCTGATAATCCAAACAGCATTTTTGGATTAATGCGTAGGAATTCGACGGCGAAGCGTTCTGATCCGGCAGCAATCAAATACCACATGAACATTCGTCCTGTCCCGGCTATCCGCGCACGATTCTGCCAAAGGATGAAGAAGAGGATGCTGCAGATGATGAACTCATAGACCGGAGTCGGTTGGCACAGTGTCGTATCCGGCACAATACCATTTGGAAACTTGGAGGTTATTTCCGGAAAGTGTCTGAAAGCGAGTGAGGGGGGAAATGTTCCGTTGGAATAGTCGGTTCCCCAGGGAAGAGTTGTTGGATATCCGTAGTCACCGTCACCGGACAGGTGACATCCGATGCGGGCGATTCCGTATGCCCAGAGCAGTCCGGGCGAGGTTGCATCGGCGATCGTGAGGAATTGTATTCTCTTCTTCCCCGCGTATACATAGAGGAGTCCCGCCACGAGAAGGAATCCTCCATACCAGGTGAGGCCTCCCGGAGAAAATGCCATTCCGAATGGATCGGCGATAAAATACCGCCACTCCTCGATGAGGAAGAGAATTTTTGAACCGGCGACACCGCCGAATAAAGCGATCAATGTAATTGTGCTCCCCATCTCCGGGTCCAGTTTTTTGCGCTTTAACTCGCTCGTCAACAAGAGGCTCGCGATGATGAACGAGATGCCGAGCATCAATCCGTAGCTGTAGACGGTGAAGGGACCGATTTCAAATAACCGTGGGTGCATTCTTATCTCTTTGTTTTTGGGGCGGGTTCCGGCGACCGCTTGATGTCGGGTTTGTGGATTGGTATCTCCATCTCGTCCGGCCGTTTCTCTTCAAACAATTGTTCCGAAGAATAGGCCGAAACGAACGGAGTCCCCGCAAAATCTTTTATCGCGACCGATGTCGGGAGGATTTTCAAGGTGATTTCGTTGAATTCCCCGTCGACCTTCATCAATGCAAACGTGTATGCTCCTTTGAGGTCGAAATACACTTTCCGATACTGAGCGCCGCCGAACGAAGGCATGAGAAGCTCCGGCGCCCGAAGTCCGTGCAGGATCCATGAGAGACGGTTCCCATCCCACTTCTCGTCGACGACGATCTCGTAGCTGAAGTTGCTGAATTGTTTCACGGTCTCTATCAAAAACGACGTTCCGTGCTTTTTCAGCGTCTCGTCGTACACGGGCTGAATCAGCATGCGGTATTCGATCCCTTTGTGTTTCTTCTTGGCCATCAGGATCCCCCTCTTGCGAAATTCTTTGCCAGTTCGGCCAGCAGAATCTCTTTTGATTCACCCGTCTTCATGTCCTTGAGGTTCGCTTTGCCCGATTGCAGCTCCTGCTGACCGACGACCATCACCGCCGCGGCTCCCTGCCTGTCCGCATCCCGCATCTGCGCCTTTAAGCTTCTTGCCAGGAGATCGGATTCGGCCGCGACGCCGTTGTTCCTTAATTCCATTGTCTTGGCTAATACCCATTCCCTTGAAGCCTCGTCCGCCGCCGCGATGTAGAGTGACGGCTTTTCAGGGAGAAAGCCGGGAATCTCCTTTTTTTCCAACACCATGAGAAGCCGCTCGAATCCCGCTGCGAAGCCGACCCCGGGCGTGGGTTTGCCTCCGAGTTCGGCGGTCAGCAAATCGTAACGGCCCCCGCCGGCGAGGGCGTCCTGGGATCCTAATTCTGTGCTCGTCAGCTCGAAGGCGGTTTTCGTGTAATAGTCCAACCCGCGAACGAGTCTCCCATCCTCCCGGAAGTGGATCTGAAGCGATGCGAGAGATTCCTTCAACTTCTGATAATGATTCCTGCATTCTTCGCAAAGATAATCCTTCATGAGCGGGAGCGTCGAAGTCAGCCTTCGGTCGTTTTCATCTTTGGAATCGAGCACGCGCATCGGATTCTCGAGAACGCGCCGCTGGCTGTCGGCAGAAAGCGAGGCCGATATTTTCTGGAGCTCAGCCCGAAGGATTTCTTTGTACTGGGGGCGGCATTTCTCACAACCGACCGAATTGATTTTCAGTTCGCAATCGGAAATCGACAATTCTTTGTAGATCTGAATTGTCATAGCGATGATCTCCGCGTCGGTTTCCGGCCGGGGCGATCCGATTGCCTCAGC
>CAYLMV010000036.1:3012-13545 GCA_964384415.1 uncultured Chitinophagaceae bacterium
TGTTCGAAGTGCGGCGTCCGGATCTCTTTGTAGCCGTAACGTTGGAATACGCTTCTGACGGCGGTCTCCACAAAACGCCAGCGTTCGGTTTCACCGGGGAGGATATCTTTTGTGCCTCGGACGGACTTAAATCCCACTGTTTCCCCCATAGAATATATTCGAAATGGATGTGGCTGATGGACGCGTTGGGCGGGAAAGGCCGCGCTGCGCACGGTCTCTGCTCAATGCGGAAGAAATACGTGAGAGTAAAAAAGTGGGGGAGCTGAAATGTGAACCCAAGAAATATCTGGCTGGTGTACTGATGATGGTAATCTCAGTCGTGTCAATTGTCGAAGTACGTCGCTTCTTCTGCACGAAATATCTCCAAGACTTCTTTCGAGGAGGCCGCGGTGAGCAGTTTTTTCCGGAATTCTTCCTTATTCATCAGGCGTGAGATGCGGCTGAGCAGTTTGATATGCGGTCCCACCATGCTGTCCTTTCCGACAAGGAGAAAAACGAGGCGAACCGGCTGTTCATCGAGCGATTGGTAATCGATCGGTTCAGCGGTAATGGCAAAGGCGGCGACGATATCGGAGACCGCGTCTGTCTTTCCGTGAGGGATTGCGAAGCCGTTTCCCACTCCCGTCGACATGATCTTCTCGCGTTCGAAGATTGCCTCTTTCACTTTTTCTTTATCAAGCACCTTCTTTGAAGTCCCGACGAGATCGACCATCTCGGAAATGATCTCGTCTTTCGTCTTGCCGGGCAAGTTTGTCTTCACTAACGATTCATCGAGGATGTCGCTGATTTTCATTTGCCAGCCAATCTCCTAGTTCGTAAAACGTGCCTGCTAATATACGGTTTTGAGGTTGAAATGTAAATAGAAAGAGTGATCCAGCGCAGAGTCGGTATGAACAACCTTCCGAAGGTTTCTCATTAAGTTTTCTGAGGATCTCAACTTCGGATCATTTTCAATGGAAAACCTTCGGAAGGTTTGTCGCCGCTGATCAACGATCAGTTTTGCTGCGAGGCCGGCGAATTGTTCGAATCTCTCCAGCGCAGAATTTTTTCTTCGTACAGATTGAGAAGCTCCGAAGCCGTTTCCTTCCGGTCCGATTCCGCGTGGATATGGAAAAGGGGTTTTGCCTTGTCCGGCCACATGAGGACCGACGTCGTGGCAGAGTTCTTGTCGACGAAGATCTTGATTCCGTCGACGAGCACGCGGTTCATTCCTTCGGTCTCCTGCATCATGAAGCGCATCACTCTCCCTTTTCGCTCCCAGGGGCAGTGGACGCTTCGCTTCAGGAGATACAGATGGGGAACTTCTTTGTCGATCGTCCCGAACCTCTTGCCCGTCTGCGCCATCATTTCCAGGATCTTCGCCACGCTGTACATTCCGTCGCTCGCGAAGAGAAACTCGGGGAAAATGAAACCGCCCTTTGTTCCTCCGATAAACTGAACGTCCTTCGCCATCGAGGCCTCCATAAGCGCAAGATGGCTGTCGCGCGTTTTGATCGTCTCCACGCCGACGCCGTGAGTAATCATGTCGATTTCGGCCGACGCCGTGATCGGAACCGCAATTTTCTTTACGCCGGGATTCACCGAAAGATACAGGTATGTGACGAGGGTCAGCAGCCTGTCGTTCTGAATGAAATTGCCGTTTTCATCGACAATGAAAATTTTCTCCGCTCCTGCGTCGATAAGGAAGCCGACGTCGTATCCAAGCGACGTGACGATATGCGCGAGTTGAACGACGGCTGCGTCGAATTCGGCCTTGTTTCTGGTCAGCTTCTTCTGATCGAGGTAGGCGTTGAGCGCGAGCACCTGGCACTGCAGAGATCCGAGAATATTCGGAAAAATCGTCGAGGCAATGCCGTTGGAATAGTCGACGACAAGCTTGAATTTAGCCTGCGAAATCACATCGGTATTGAGGCTCGAAAGAAATCCTTCGATGTAGCTTTCCTGGGCGCGCTCCGGGAAACTGATCCCTCCGACATTCTTGTAACTCGCCCGCGGAAAATCCTCGCCGAAGAAGAGCCGTTCGACGGATTTTGTTTTGTTCGCAGGGAGGTCCTTCCCGGTATGGTCGAAGAAGATGACATCGGTGAGATTCTTATCGAACGGAGATTTCCGCACATGAATGCCCCCGGCATCCTTTCCGCCCCGAAGCTCATGCCGCAGGATCGGTATCGACGTTGCCCGGAGGTCGCTCGTATTCACGCCAGCGGACATCAACCCGCACATGAACGATCGGTTGATCATCCGGGAGACGTTATCGGAATCGCGGCTGGTGAGAACGGTCTTGCCTTTCCCGACAAATGCGCCAAACGCAGCCCCAAGTTTCGCCCCGAACTCCGGGTTCATCTCGATATTCGACAATCCGGTGATGCGCGAGTCGCTGAACAGCTCGCGAAGCCACTTGTCTTCCCATACGAGACTGCGCGTGAGCACCGCTCCCTCTTCGACAACCTTCTCGGGCCAGAGTTTGATATTCGATGCGAGTCTGCTTTCCTTCCCGACGAGACACTTGTCGCCGACGAACACGTTGTCTTCGATTCGCGCGTAGTCTCCGACATATGTTTGATTTCCCAGGACGCAGGACGAAAGTTCAGCGTACCTTCCGATCCTGCTCTTCGACCATATGATCGAATTCCGGATCACGGCGCCGTCTTCCACAATACAATCGTCGCCGATCACAGATCTGATGAGCGTGACATCCTTGCCGATATCGCAGTTCTTTCCGATCAAAACTATTCCCTGCATTTTCTCGGGGGAGGTCAGGAGCTTGGAGTTCTCTCCGACATAACATTTCCCGGTTTTCGTTCCCTCGATGTCGACGTGCACCTGGCCATCCAACGCGTCCAGATGAGCTTCCTGGTATTCATTGAGGTTCCCAACGTCCCGCCAATAACCGTCAGAAATATATCCGAAAAGTCCGGCGTCTTTTTCAAGCAGGAGCGGGAAGAGATTCTTGCTGAAGTCATAGTCCTGCTGATACGGTACGAGTTGAAGGACATCGGGCTCGATGATATAGATGCCGGTGTTGATGGTGTCGCTGAACACTTCTCCCCATGACGGCTTCTCGAGGAAGCGGGTAATCTTCCCGTCGCTGTTGGTGATGACCACTCCAAACTGAAGAGGATTCTTTGCATGGGTGAGAACGAGCGTTGCCTTGGCCTTCTTCTTCTCATGATACGCTATCGCCTTGGAGAGATCGAAATCTGTGAGCACATCGCCGCTGATGACGATAAACCTCTCGTTGAGAAAATCGCCCGCATTGCGCACGCTCCCCGCGGTGCCGTAGTCGGCTTCGGCTTTGCGGTATTGCATCGAAACACCGAACGCGCTGCCGTCTCCGAAAAAGGAGGTGATGATCTCCGGCTGGTAGAAGAGCGTCGCCACGATATCCGTGATGCCGTACTTTTTCAGAAGTCTGACGATGTGCAGCATCATCGGCACATTCATCATCGGCACCATCGGCTTTGGGATATTGCATGTGAGAGGTCGTAGTCTCGTCCCGAATCCCCCGGACATAATGACTGCTTTCATTGGAAAGAGTTTTCTAATGATGAAGTGGATACGCTGTTTGATAGCCATAGTACTAAAAAAAAACGAACTCCTCAACCGGCAAAGTTCTCAATCCATCGTGTTGAAACGCGCTCTCCATCGAGGCAGCCGAATAGAGTCTTCTCGGTTTCTGAAGGGAGGCGAGGATTGAAAGCCGGGAGTGTCTGGATTGGCTTTTCCTTTGTGACGATCTGGAATTTGCCCATCAGCGAGATGTCATTGCAAACCCCGTCGAAGGAGTACGCGGGCTGAGTTTGATCTGGCCGCGAACACTCATGGAATCGGTGCGGCAATGCCGTCTTCAGCGACCAATTCGATGAAAATCGCCCTAGTTCGGGCTAATTTTCTTGACTTTCGCAAAGGAATTGGATAAATTTATACACTTTACGCGATTTCTGTTAATTCCAGGACTCATAATGCCGCAAAAAATGCAGGGGATCGCCTTTCAGAGAGTTTTTTCCCGGCTATCACTTCATGAAGGCGTAATTGCGGGCATTGGAGTCCTTCTGTTTATTCTGGGGTTGTGGTCGAGCGCCCTTCTTACAAAGCTGTTTTGTTTCGCGATAACCGGAGTTGCAGCATTCTATATCTTCGATTCCCTTAGGGATAAAGAAGAGGATGCTGCAGAAGAAGATGAAATTGGAAACGGAGACGCAGAGGAAGAGGAGGAACAGAACAGGGTAGAAGATTTTCTTCCAGCGATCGAAGAGGAGGCCGCGGTAGAGAACCGGTGGTCGACTGATCATCTCGCCCCGGCAGCGACGCCCGATGTGACTAGTGGACAGTCTGAGCGGCAAGTCCGTTTCGAGGAGCCGGCCCAAAGGCCGGAGGAGATACGAACATACTCGTCATCCGATTTTGTTGACAATGGTGATGGTGCGGCAGGAACCGGCCAGCAGGAAACCAAGACGGAATTTAACTTCCTTCTTCAGAAAACGCTGGCAGTGGTCAAAGAAGTTCTCTTCGCCCATTCCGTCTCGTTCTATTGGATCAACCGCGAGGCGCGGCAGTTGGTTCTCGAGGCCAGGGTAACGGAGAGTGAGGCTTTTTCAGCCTCCAGAAAGCTGCCGTTGGCAAACGACATCGTGAGCCGGATAGCCGTCTCCGGACAACCGGAGGTCGTTACGCAGATCGCGGCCAATGCCGAACGGGATATTGTTCCGTACTACACGAGTTTGCAGGAAATACGGTCGTTCATCGGAGTTCCGGTCTATTATCCCCGTTCAGCCGAAGCAGAGCTTCCCATTGCCGTGCTCGCAATCGACAGCAAGGCGGAGGATGCATACGGCCAGGAATCGGTTTTGCTCCTCACGAATTTTACAAAGATGCTCTCCGCGGTTCTGAAGAGCTCGACCGAAAAATACGATTTGGTCAACGAGAGCGGGATGCTGAAGACGGAGACCCGTTTTCGTACGAAAGCCTTCGGCACGTCGGAAATTTCGGACATCGGCAATGCGCTGGCGGAAGAGTCTTCCGCTCTTGTTCCGTGGGACGCGCTGACGCTCACCCTCTTCGATGACGCCCAGAAACAGTGGGTGATCGCTAATGTGAGAACTCGGCATAACCACCGGTACGTTGTCGCGAAACAGGTCCTCGATTTTCACGTAAGTACAGTAGGGAAGGCGATCAGAAATAACGCCGTGCAGGATATCCCCGATCTGTCGAAGACGACCGAACCGAGGTTCCTGATCAACGAGGCATCGCTCGGGATTGCGCGGGTGGGATCGTTCCTGGCGATTCCGATTTCCTCGGCGAGCAAGAGCTATGGCGCCCTGGCGCTCGAGTGCAGGGAGAAGAACGCATACGGTTCAAAAGCGATTACATCGGTTTCCAACCTCGCGTCGATGGCCGGAATAGCGCTCGAGCTCCATGAAGCGAACGAGATCATCAAAGAATTCGTGATCGTCGACGAGAGCACCGGAACCGTCTCAAAGAAATTTCTTCTGCAGCGGCTTGCCGACGAACTGCAGCGCGCCGACGACGATGGGTCGGACGTCTCGTTCCTCCTTTTTGCGATTTCTTCGCTGACCGACATCACGGGCCGGTACGGCAAGTCGGGGGCCGATGCCGCGATTGCGAGAGTCGCTGCGATTCTTCGTTCCAGCATCAGAGTGTATGATGTCATCGGACGATTCGACCAGGCGATGTTCGGGGTGATTCTCGTGAAGACCCCCTCGAAGGACGCGTACCTCTGGGCGGAGAAGCTCCGGTCGGCGATCGGCAGCTCTGTCGTGACGTTCGAGCAGAAGACATTTTCAGTCTCGGTGACGGTCGGCATCTGCGGCGCAACGGAAGGAATGACCGCGGAAGAATGCGTCTCGAACGCCGGGCAGGTGCTCGAGAAGGCGAAAGAAGACGGCGGCAACATCGTGAGGGTGTTCTAGAAAAGGTTTTGTAGATACAATATAACTATTCATCATTCGTCGAGGAGATCATGGCAAAGCAACAAGATTTTGCTGAAAAAGTGAAAAAAGCCGGGATGGAAAAGGGTTTGAAGTGTCCCAAGTGCGGCGCATTGAAGGTCCCCACCGCGTATATCAATTCGGTGAAGACAGAGCTTGGCTCGTACCGTTTTAATCGCTCGCTCGTCCAGGTCTGCAAGTGCAATGAGAAAGAAGTCTACGCATAATTGAGTTCGGCCGGTAAAATCGTTTTTATCGTTCTTGACAGCGTCGGTATCGGTGAAGCACCCGACGCCTCTCTTTACGGAGACACGGGCGCCAACACTCTCGGGAATACTGCGAAAGCTGTCGGCGGGCTTCGTCTGCCGGCCCTGCAGAAGCTTGGACTTGGGAACATTGCTCCGATTCTCGGCGTCGCGCCTGCCCAATCGCCCGACGCGTGCTACGGCAAGATGCGTGAGGTCTCGAAAGGAAAGGACAGCACTACGGGTCACTAGGAACTCTCGGGGATTGTCTATGAAAAGGACTTTCCGTACTACCCGAAAGGATTTCCGCCGGAGGTCATCAAGAAATTCATTTCAACGACCGGCTCCCACGGTGTTCTCGGCAACAGGCCTGCCTCCGGGACACAAATCATCGAAGAACTAGGCGATGAGCATGTGCGCACAGGGTTCCCGATTGTGTACACGTCGGGAGATTCTGTCTTTCAGATAGCGGCACATGAAGATGTGATCCCGTTAAAAGAACTCTACCGCATTTGCCAGACATCCCGCGATGAAGTCCTTGTGGGCGAGCATGCCGTTGGAAGAGTGATCGCGAGGCCGTTCGTTGGAAAAAGCGGCCACTACGTGCGAACATCGAACAGAAGAGACTTTTCGTTGATGCCTCCTGGAACAACGGTCATCGACCTTCTCCACGCGAAGGGTGTTCCCACAATTTCCATCGGAAAAATTGACGACCTGTTTTCCGGCCGGGGGCTCAGCGAGAAGATCCACACGCATTCAAATGCGGAAGGGATCGAAGAGATCATCAAGCAATCGGCGCGCGGCGGGCACAGCTTTATCATGACCAACCTCGTGGATTTTGACATGCTCTATGGACATCGACAGGATGCCAAAGGCATGGCGGGCGCCCTTGAATATTTTGATGCTGCGCTCCCTCGGATTCTGGAGACCATCCAGGGGGACGATCTGCTCTTGATCACTGCGGATCACGGCAACGATCCGACCGACAACAGCACCGATCATTCACGGGAATATGTGCCGCTTCTGGCCTACGGCAGGAATGGAAAAAAGGGAGTGAACCTGGGGGTGAGAAGTACATTTGCAGATGCCGGCAAGACTGTTGCGCAATACTTCGGTGTTGACGAACCGTCGCTGGCAGGAACGAGCTTTCTAGACTCGATCGTGTAGTGCACATGGAAAAAGCCAAGCACAGCGTGACGTTCGAGGCCGATGTTGACGCAGGGGGAGCAGTTCATTTTTCTCGCCTGATCGCGGACGAGCTTGGTGTGAAAGCGGGAGCGAGAGTTACCGTGCGGATTGTGGGCGGCGTTCTTTCGCGCGAATTAACGGCACGGAACGTTTCGGATGAAGAGATCGAGCAGATCGGAAATGTGCAGCTCGAAGACCGTGTTCAGGTCGTGAAATTTTTGAGGTGCGAAGGAATCCTTTTTAAAGATACATCGTTCAAGAAGAGGATGAAGAGGCTTCGATCGTGACTGCACGGAAGATAGTGGTGGACACCGATATTATCCTTGAACATCTTATCCATAGCAAGGGGCCATCGCACCTTCGCAGGGTGATGAATCAGTATTTTTGCTATACCACGGCGTTCAACGCGATCGAGGCGTTTTCTTTCGCCAGGACCGAAAAAGAAATTCGGGCAGTCGACGAGGCGATGAGCGCGCTGAAAGTGCTCGGGTTGAACTCGAAAAGCGCGAAAGCGGTCGGCAGGATTTTTTCGAAGGCTGCTGTTCCGCGGAACGGCGATCTGCCGTACCTGATTGCCGGCGTTTGCGCAGAGAGCAAACTCCCCATCGCAACGATGAATCCAAAACGTTTTTCGGGCATCAAAGAATTGCAGGTTATTCCGCTGCAGAAACTCGCGATTGTTCTGCACAATGCGGGATCGGGCACGGATTAACGAATCTCAATTGGCAGGCTCATCATGATTCTCGGAAAAGTTGTCGGCACAGTCTGGGCGACCAGAAAGGATGAGGCCCTCGTCGGGGCATCACTCCAAATCGTCCGTCACGTAGATCTGGACTACAAACTGAAAGAGACGTTCGTCGTGGCGGTCGACACGGTACAAGCAGGAGTCGGAGATATCGTCCTCGTCGCTACGGGGAGCTCGGCGCGCCAGACGGCCGCGACGAAGAACAAGCCGGTGGATGCCGTTATCATGGCCGTCGTCGACAAGCTTGACGTGACAGAAAAATAAGGGGAATTTAATAAAAGCGATAGAACATGTTTCTGGCAAAAGTAATCGGAACGATCTGGGCGACTCGGAAGGATGAACATCTTAAGAGCTTTACGCTCCAGTGTATCCAGCCCATCGACGCGAACCGGAAGAACGCGGGGTCTCCGATCATTGCCGTCGATACGGTGGGAGCAGGGGCGGGAGAAACGGTGTTCTATATAACGGCAGCGGAGGCGGTCATTCCCCTCCCGGTAGACATGGCGCCTGTCGATGCGAGCATCGTCGGCATCATCGACAGGATAGACGTCCAGCAATAGAATTTGAAAATGAGGTGATGTTAGAATGGTGAAGATTACCAAACAGTATACAAACCGCGAGAGTCAATCGCTCGACAAGTATCTGCAGGAGATCGGCAAAGTCGATCTCCTCACGCCCGAGCAGGAAATTGACCTCGCCCAGCGGATCAAGAAGGGAGACCAAAAATCTCTCGAGAAGCTGACGAAGGCGAACCTGCGGTTTGTTGTCAGCGTGGCAAAACAGTATCAGAATCAGGGGCTATCGCTCGGCGACCTGATCAATGAAGGCAACCTCGGACTGATCAAAGCCGCGAAGCGCTTCGATGAGACCCGCGGGTTCAAGTTCATTTCGTACGCCGTGTGGTGGATTCGTCAGTCCATCCTTCAGGCCCTCGCCGAGCAATCGCGCATTGTACGTTTGCCGTTGAACCGGGTCGGCGCCCTCAACAAAATTGGAAAGGCGTTCAGCAGTCTTGAACAGGAGTTTGAGCGCGAGCCGAGCGCCAGCGAGCTCGCTGAAGAGCTCGACATGTCTTTATTCGAAGTTGCCGACACATTGAAGATTTCCGGACGGCATCTTTCGATGGATGCACCCTTTGCGCAGGGAGAGGATAACCGGCTTCTCGACGTGATACAGGACGAGCGTCAGCCGGCGCCGGACAGCATCTTGATGGACGAGTCTCTTAAGGAAGAAGTACAGCGAGCCCTCGCAACATTGAGCGACCGCGAAGCGGAAGTGATCCGCCTCTATTTTGGGTTGCAGCGTGAGCACTCGCTGACACTGGAAGAGATCGGCGAAAAGTTCAACCTGACGCGCGAACGTGTTCGGCAGATCAAGGAGAAAGCGATTCGCCGTCTCCGTCATGCCTCGCGCAGCAAGAACCTCCGGGCGTACTTGGGATGAGCGAAGCTTGAGGGATAAGCCATTTTCAAGAAAGCTCCTTTTCGAGGAGCTTTTTTGTTGTGGAGAACGCCCCCTTATTGCAACTAATCCTGAATCACGTACATTTGTACGGACATGAAAGTCATCCTCTTCGTTATGTGCTCTCTGCTTGTCATCGGCTGCGGGTCCTCGTCACCGAGGTTCGCCGGGAAAGAGTCCCCGGCAGCAAAGGAGACGCACGAAAAGAAGAGCGGCGGTCCGCGATTCAGCTCGAAACATGTCGAAGAAGAACGTCGCGAGGACGATCATAAGGTCGACGTGAAAGGATTCGTCGCCCGGTTTTCGAGCGCGAAGCCGACCCATATTCCTCCAGCCCGCCCGGAGTCGCCTGTTGAAGCTCCAGCTCATTCAGGCCTGGCGGCGACGGGGAAGATCAATGATCAGAAAATGATGGACGTCATCCTCAGCTACCTCGGGACGCCGTACGTATACGGAGGAAATTCCAAATCGGGCATAGATTGTTCGGCATTTACGGGAGCTGTCTATCATCAATCCGTGAACATGACGCTGCCAAGGACAGCTGCCGATCAGGTAAAACTCGGACAACCAGTCTCGTTTGACAATTTGAAATTTGGCGATCTCATGTTTTTCAATACGACGGGCGCCAACCCCTCGCACGTTGGAATCTATATCGGAGACGATTTATTTGCTCATGCCAGCGAAGCGTTTGGGGTGACCATTTCGTCAATCGAGAGCTCGTACTATAAGAAACGGTACACCGAAGCGAGGAGGATGCTGGAGTAAGAGCAAGAGATAAGAGAAAAGAGAGAAGAGTGAAGAGTGAAGAGAAGGACTTTAGTGGAGATGATTCTTCTCGCGTTGCACCTATGACATAAGACGTGAAACGTAAAACGTAAAACGTAAAACGTAAAACGTAAAACGTACTACCTAGAACCAAGGACCCGAAACTCAAAGTCTACCACTA
>CAYLMV010000036.1:13645-33679 GCA_964384415.1 uncultured Chitinophagaceae bacterium
AAACGTAAAACGTACTACCTAGAACCAAGGACCCGAAACTCAAAGTCTACCACTAATAAGCAGCAGTAATGGCCCAACTACCAATCTACATCTACGGCACCGAGATCCTGAAAAAGAAAGCCAAGCCGGTCAAAGAGATTTCGAACGAGACTATTCAGCTGATCAAGGACATGTTCGAGACAATGCATACATCGAACGGAATTGGCCTGGCGGCGAACCAGGTGGGTTCGCTCGAGAGGATCGTCGTCATCGACTTGTCCGAAATGGAGGAGTACAAAGACACGAAGCCATTGACAGTGATCAACCCGGAGATCGTGGAAGAGGATGGAGAATGGGAAATGGAAGAAGGGTGCCTCAGTCTTCCGGAGATCCGCGACGTCGTCCTCCGGCCTGAAACGGTGAAAATAAAATTTCAGGATGCCAATCTGCGCGATCAGAAAATAGAGGCGACGGGAATGCTGGGCCGGGTTCTCCAGCATGAGATTGATCACCTCAACGGTGTGCTGATCACCGACCACCTGAGCGCGACAAAGAGAGCTCTCCTCAGAAGCAAGCTGAAAAAAATTTCCAAGGGAGAGTTTGAGCGGAAGTACGAAGTCATCCTCCCGGCCGATGAAAAGCCAAAGAAGAAAAAATGAATATCATTTTCATGGGGACTCCGGCCTTTGCAGTGCCGAGTCTCGAAATCCTCGTCAAGAATGATTATCGAATCGCGGCTGTTGTAACGGCGCCCGACAAACCAAGGGGGCGAGGACAACAGGTTTCATTCACGCCGGTCAAAGAAACCGCGCTGAAACATTCCATACCTCTCCTTCAGCCAGACTCGTTGAGCGATCCGGCCTTCGCCTCAGCAGTCTCCTCGTACCCCGCAGACCTCATTGTCGTTGTTGCATTCCGGATACTCCCGCCTGCAGTATTCATGAGCGTGCCCAAAGGGGCATTCAATCTCCACGCCTCGCTCCTGCCCCGTTACAGGGGCGCTGCACCGATCAACTGGGCCATCATCAACGGCGAGAAGGAATCGGGCGTGACGACGTTCTTCCTGAAAGAAAAAGTCGATGCAGGCGACATCATTCTTCAGGCGCGCGTCGCCATCTCAGACGCGATGACGGCGGGCGATCTGCACGACACGCTTGCCGATGTAGGAGCGGAGATCGTGCTCCAAACGGTCCGGCTTATCGAACTGGGGAAAGCTCAACCCCGGGCACAGGATCACAACCTTTCATCGCCGGCGCCGAAAATCTTCAGAGACGATTGCCGGATCAATTGGGACGGCACATCAACAAACCTTCACAACTTCATTCGGGGTCTTTCCCCGGCTCCGACCGCCTGGACGAGTCACAAGGGAACAATCCTGAAGGTGTACCGGAGCGAAGTGGGGAAGGCAGCGGATGAAAAGAAGAAGCCCGGCGTTGTCAATATTGCCGGGTCAACGCTCGCTGTGGCGACAAGGGACGGCTCGATTTCGATTCTTGAACTGCAGCAGGAAGGGAAACGGCGCATGAGCGCAGAAGAGTTTCTCAGAGGATACAGATTGACGGACGGAGAGTCGCTAGGCTAGAATCCTCATTTCCCCGCCGAATACTTTCTTACATCCACCTTCTCCATTGTCATCATCACCCCGCAGTTAGCCTTCTCAATGATTGCGTCGATTTCTGGCAGCAGCCCCTCGACTTTTTCGCTCACGTCGACGATCTCGATGAGGATCGGCAGGTCTTCCGAGAGTTCCAATATCGACGACTTGTGCATACGGCTGTGCGCTCCGAATCCTTCAACACCGCGGAAGACGGTCGCTCCGGCGATCCCCTTCGAACGCGCAAGATGGACGATGGCTTCGAAGAGCTGCTGCCCGTTCAGGCGGTCTGCCTCCCCCAAGAAGATTCTTAATAATTTTCCCTCACCAAGTAGTTTCATATCAGCCTTTCTATAGAAGTTTGCCGGCGATCGATCCTGCCCAGGTCGCACCCAAACACAACAGAATGCTTCCAAACACGTTCAAAAGGCCGAACGAAATATTCCCTCCCCGGAATATCTCGATCGTCTCATAACTAAAAGTTGAAAAAGTCGTAAAGCCTCCAAGAATTCCAACGGTCAGGAATAGGCGGAGGTTCGGTTGAGCGAGCCACCGTTCCTGAAACAGCATCATCAGAAGACCGATCGTAAAACAGCCGAGGAGGTTGACAGTCAGTGTGCCGAACGGAAACCGGTCGCCGAGAATCCTGTAGACGAACCCCGCCAATCCATACCGACAAACGCTTCCAACGAAGCCGCCGATTCCAATGAAGAAATATTTTCCCATTAATTTCCGATGTTTTTTCAAATAAGATAAGGATTGGAGGTGTTCGAAGCAATTGCGTTGCATCAGGTTTCAAAAAGATTTATATTGAGTTACTGGTCGGCACTTAAAGATGTGCTGAAGGCGTACGCTCCCTTTTCTGGACTTATTATGGATTTTCTCTTGTGGGCCACCCGGAGTTTGCACGTATTCTCGGCTGTGGTCTGGCTGGGAGGACTGCTCTATATGGGAGGGATTCTTTATCCCGTCTATCGTTATGAGAAGATGACGAGTTCCGAGCACTACGTTCGGATAGAGCGGCGCTTCATCGGTTTTGTGTGGATGTGTGTATGGACAACCGCGATTACGGGATTGTTCCTGATGTTTTTTACTCCGCAATTCGTCGTCGGGAGGTATCAGACTGAATGGGATTTCCTCCTCCTGTTTAAGCAGTGTATTTATCTCGTGATGGTCGGGGTTGCTGTGACAGCGACAAAGATTGTGAAGAAGATGGAATCTCTCCTCTTATCATCGGCGCCGGGCGAATTGGAACAACGTCTCTTGGTACAACATCACCGGATGTTGAAGAGAAGGAGAGTGAACCTTACGCTGGGAATTATTCTATTGCTGTTATCAACGAGGCTGGCGGCGCATTGATGGGAAAGATCATTGCCATTGCAAACCAAAAGGGCGGGGTCGGGAAGACGACCACGGCGGTCAACCTTGCCGCCTCGATTGCCGCCGCCGAGCGCGAGACGCTTCTCGTTGACACCGATCCGCAGGCGAATGCAACGAGCGGGGTGGGCGTAGAGAGCAAGACGCTTGAGACGACGATGTATGAAGTTCTGATCGGGGACATTGAAGCGCGGCAAGCCGTCATGAAAACGACGATGCCGTTCCTGTCTCTCCTTCCATCCCACATTAACCTCGTGGGGGCAGAGATTGAGATGGTGAACGTGGCCAACCGGGAGAAGAAAATGCGATCGGCCCTCGAATCAATCCGTTCCTCGTTCGAGTATATTATTATCGACTGCCCGCCTTCGCTCGGATTAATTACGCTCAACGCGCTTACGGCCGCCGATGCCGTGCTTATCCCCGTTCAGTGCGAGTATTATGCGCTAGAAGGGCTGGGTCAGCTCCTGAATACGATCAGCATGGTGAAAAAGAACCTCAACCCGCATCTCGACATCGAGGGCGTACTCATGACGATGTTCGACTCCCGATTGCGCCTCTCTAACCAGATTGTGGAAGAAGTGAAGAAGTATTTCGGCGAGAAGGTTTTTTCGACGATCATTTCACGCAACGTGAGGCTAAGTGAAGCTCCAAGCTTCGGAAAACCAATCCTCTTTTACGATGCTCTCTCATCGGGAACGAGAAACTATATTGACCTCGCGCAAGAGGTTTTAAAAAGAAATCATTCTGGCTCTGCGGATGCGGCTCCGGCTCGCGCTGATACTCATCCGATCGCTTCGACCCAACCCCACGTGCCGTCGCTGGCTCCACAAAAGGAAACCGAGAGGCGGACATCTTCAGCTTCGTAGATACAATAAGAGTTCATGGCCGATAGTCACAAAACGAAATCTGTCCTAGGAAAAGGGCTTAGCGCGCTCATTCCCCGCATGCCGGTAAATGAGGAGCCGCTCTCCCCGGATTCCCTGCCGGGTGACACCGGAAACGACAACGTCATCGTTGCTCTTGAACTGTCTAAAGTCCGCCCCAACCCCTACCAGCCGCGCCTTGATTTTGACAAGGCCGCGCTTGAAGAATTGACCAGGTCCATCGTCGAGAAGGGGGTCATTCAGCCGATTACCGTTCGCCGGGCTTCCGAGGGAACATACGAATTGATTTCGGGGGAACGGCGCGTCCGTGCATCGCAGGATGCGGGGCTCAAGACTATTCCCGCCTACATTATCAGGGTCTCTTCCGACGAAGAGATGCTCGAACTGGCGTTGGTCGAGAACCTTCAGCGCGAACATCTCAATCCGATAGAGATCGCGGTATCGTACGAGCGGCTGATCGAGGAATGCAGGCTTACTCAGGAAGAAGTCGCCCAAAAAATCGGGAAGGACCGGACCACGGTTACCAATTTCCTGCGATTGCTGCGTCTTCCCGAAAAAATAAAGAATTCGCTCCGCCATGATGAAATTTCAATGGGCCACGCCCGGGCTCTGATCGCTCTCCCTGATGAGAAAACTCAGCTCCGGTTGCACGGCAAGATCATCAGCCAGGCATTGTCGGTCCGGAAGGTCGAATCACTTGTCAAGGACTTTGGGAAGAAGAAGGAGAAGCGCGGCGCAGGGGGATCGCCGGGCCGGTCCGACGGGAGTTTCCAGTCGATTGAGACCAGACTGCGCCAATCGCTGGGGACAAAGGTGATGATTCGCAAACAGCCGGGAGGCGGAGGGGAAATTGTGATCGAGTATTATAATCCGGGAGATTTAGACCGATTGCTCGAGTTGTTGGAAAAGTGAGATTCGGCCGCACGCCTGCCGGTTTCGATAATCCGAATGAGAAACTACTGAGGGTTCACACATGAAGACAATTATCAAAACCGAGAAGGCGCCTGCCCCTATAGGCCCCTATAACCAAGCGGTCGCAGTTCAGGGACAACTCCTCTTCACAGCCGGTCAGATCGCACTGAATCCAACAACGGGCGCCGTCGTCGGAGCTACTGCTGCAGAACAAACCAAACAGATCTGCGAAAACCTCAACGCCATACTCACCGCAAGTCACTCGGATTTTGCCCATGTCGTGAAAACGACCGTCTTCCTGAAAAGCATGAACGACTTCGCCGCCATGAACGAGGTGTATGGCAAATACTTCAGCGAAGCTTCCCCGGCTCGGAGCACGATTGAAGTTGCCCGCTTGCCAAAAGATGTGTTAGTGGAAATTGAAGTTGTTGCCGTGATCTACTAGCGGGTATCGTCGGATCGGGAACTCACCTCTACAGACGGGTTATTTTTGAAACACGTTCTCTCTTACATTCTGCTCTGGATTTTTGCCCTTCCTGCGGCGCAGGCCCAGGTTTCAGGACGCTATCAGGAGCCGATCCCAACTCCTCTTCACATCGCAATGCTGTCCGATTCCCTCCATCGTACGTTCAACGAAGATTCCGCCATCGCAAAGACGATGTGGACTCCGGACACTTCCATCCGCCCCGGGAAGTCTACAACGACCGCACTCGTTGCGTCGATGATCGTTCCCGGCGCCGGACAAATATACAACGGGTCATATTGGAAAGCCCCGCTGATCTGGGGTTTGGAATACTATTTTGCCTCGGTGTACAGAACTCAGAATAATTTGTATAAACAAAACCGCGCACTTTATGTACCGCTTCGAGACAGCGCCGCCGCGACCGGCGATGAGACAACACTGAGCCTGGCCAATAATTACCTTAGGATCAGTAACTTCTACCGCGATCAACGCGACACGTTCGGCTGGTATATGGTTATTGCCTATGCGGTCAACCTTCTCGACGCTTATGTCGACGCAAGCCTGTTCAATTTTGAAGTGAGTCCAAATCTTCAACCGACGAATGAATTGCGCGCCACCATGCACGTTCACTTCTAAAGACCACATGATTAATCCGTACGAACACTGACCTTGCTGTACTAAGGAGAATCATCATGATACGAAAACAAGATGCGCTAGATTATCATTCGCAGGGAAGGCGCGGAAAAATCGAGGTTGTCTCCTCGAAGCCATGCGCTACCCAGCGGGACCTCTCACTCGCGTACACTCCGGGAGTTGCCGAACCGTGCCGCGAAATTGCTGCAAACCCGGATGACGCTTATCTCTATACCGCCAAAGGGAATCTCGTGGCCGTGGTTTCCAACGGTACCGCGGTCCTTGGCCTCGGCGACATCGGACCGCTCGCCGGCAAGCCAGTTATGGAAGGGAAAGGCGTTCTTTTCAAACGCTTCGCGGATATTGATGTGTTCGATATTGAACTCAATTCTCACAACCCCGATGATATCATCAAAGCGGTGCAGATGCTCGAACCGACGTTCGGCGGCATCAATCTCGAGGACATCAAAGCGCCGGAATGTTTCTACATCGAGACCGAATTGAAGAAGGTGATGAACATTCCAGTCTTCCACGATGACCAGCACGGAACCGCCATCATCAGCGGCGCCGCCCTCATCAATGCGCTGGAGGTCGTCGGTAAGAATCCTGCCAAGGTGAAGGTTGTCTTCAGCGGCGCAGGAGCGGCGGGAATTGCCTGCGCGCGTTTGTATGAAAAGCTGGGAGTGAAAAGGGAAAACGTTCATCTCGTCGACACGAAGGGAGTCGTCTTCAAAGGGAGAACGGAAGGGATGAACGAATACAAGGAGTATTTCGCATCCGATACGAAAGCGCGAACCCTGGCCGACGCCATGAAGGGTGCTGATGTTTTTTGCGGAGTATCGGTGAAGGGAATCCTCACCAAGGAGATGGTCAAGTCGATGGCCGATAACCCAATCGTCTTTGCGCTGGCAAACCCCGATCCCGAGATCACTTTCGAGGATGCGCTGAGCGTGCGGGATGATTTGATTATGGCGACGGGGCGCTCCGATTATCCGAACCAGGTCAACAACGTGCTCGGTTTTCCGTTCATCTTCAGGGGTGCGCTGGATGTTCGTGCCAAAGCGATTAACGACGAAATGAAGATCGCGGCTTCGCATGCGTTGGCCAAGCTGGCCCGAGAAGATGTTCCCGATTCGGTCATTCGAGCATACGGCGGGAAGCGCATTGAATTCGGGCGGGAGTATATTATTCCTAAACCGTTCGATCCGCGCGTCCTGCTCTGGGAGACAGTCGCCGTTGCAAAAGCGGCTATGGATACCGGTGTTGCGAGAAAACCGATAGCCGACATGGAAGCGTACAAGGACAGTCTGGAAGCGCGACTCGGCAAAACTCGGGAGATCGCGCGATTCTTCATCCACAAGGCTCAACGCAATCCGAAACGGATCGTTTTCCCGGAAGGGCAGGAGGAAAAAATTCTGCGGGCCGCCAATATCATTATCGAAGAGAAGATTGCAACGCCGATCCTGCTCGGAAGCAGAACGACCGTCCGCCAAGAGATTGCCCGCCTGGGCCTTGAGCTCGAGAACGTGGAGGTGATCAATCCGGGAAAATCGCCGAAGTACGAACAGTACGTCGGAGAATACCACGAGCTGAGGAAACGGAAAGGCGTCACGCGGGACGTTGCCGAACGGCACATGAAGACTGCGAACGAGTTCGGCTTGATGATGGTGAGGAATGGAGACGCTGACGGACTTATCTCCGGGTTGACCCAGCATTATCCGGACACGGTCCGTCCTGCGCTTCAGATCATCGGGACGAGGGACGGAGTCCGCAGGATTGCCGGATTGTACATGCTCGTGTTCAAGAATCAAACGCTCTTCATTGCCGATGCGACAGTGAACATCGATCCGTCGGCCGAGGATCTGGCCGAGATCGCGATCATGACCGCGGAACGAGTGAAGCGCATCGACATTGTTCCGCGGATTGCGATGCTTTCATTCAGCAATTTCGGGAGCACGCAGCACCCCCTCACCGAAAAGGTACGCAAGGCGACAGAGCTCATCCGGCAGCGCGCCCCGGAACTCATCGTCGACGGAGAAATGATGGCCGACACGGCCATGAGTTCTGAGATGCTGAACGAGCTTTACCCGTTCAGCACATTGAAGGAGCCGGCAAACGTCTTAATTTGCCCCGACCTCACCTCGGCAAACATCGCTTATAAGCTATTGTCGAGAGTCGGCGGCGCCTCTGCGATCGGCCCGATTCTTTTAGGGATTCGAAAACCGGTCTATCTTCTTACTCCGGGAGTTGATGTGAACGATATCGTGAATATCGCAGCGATGGCCGTCTTCGCGTCACAGCGCGATGTACCATAAGTTGATTTCGACGTCGTAACCTTTTGCGCCGTTTCTATGTTAGAATCCTAAGCCTGCCGGCAAGGTTCGCCGGCTCGGGGGGATTAAACTGCCTAACTAGTTACGTGTCAAATGAATACGACGATTTCTAAAACAACATCGGTGAGTGGAGAAAAATGAAAAAAAGGCTCGTTCTTATTGTGATTCTTGCGATTGTGGTTATTGGAGTCGGAGGATTCTTCCTTTTTAGCAGCGGCTCCGCTGCAGACGTGAACTTCAGGTTCGATAAGGTGTCGCGCGGCGACATCCAGGTGGTTGTTACTGCGACCGGTACGTTGAGCGCAGATACGACAGTTCAAGTCGGCACACAGGTTTCCGGCACAATCACTAAGCTGTATGTGGATTTCAACAGCAAGGTTAAGAAGAATCAGATTGTGGCCCTTATCGACCCCACGTTCTTGGCGTCGGCTGTGGAGGATGCTCAAGCGAATTTGCAGAGGGCGAAAGCGCAGACAAACCAGGCAAAGCGTGCGTTCGAGCGGACCAAAGTGCTGATGGCGAAGAGCCTAGCAGCCCAGTCCGACTACGACGTGGCGATCACGACGTATGAATCTGATGCTGCCGCTCAGAAACAAGCGCAGTCCGAACTCGACCGCGCAGTGATCAATCTAAAGTATGCCACGATCAGGTCGCCGATTGACGGAGTTGTTATCTCGCGCTCTGTCGACGTCGGACAAACGGTAGCAGCGAGTTTTTCGGCGCCGGTAATCTTTACGATCGCTAACGACTTGAGTAAGATGCAAGTACAAGCAGATGTGGATGAAGCGGACATTGGCAAAGTTCAGCTTGGCCAGGAAGTTACGTTTACCGTCGATGCGTACGCAGAGCAGACTTTTCATGGTACGGTGTCGCAGATTCGGTTGGCGCCCGTTACGGTTCAAAATGTCGTCAACTACGTCGTCATCATCGACGTCCCCAACGCTGATCTGAAACTCATGCCAGGGATGACAGCGACTGTGACAATTCTCGTCGCAAAAAGAGAAGGAGTATTGAAAGTCCCGACCATTGCGCTTCGATTTCAGCCGCCGCAGGAGATGATTGAAGTCCGAAAAGATTCGACAGGCGGTGCAGACGACTCTGCAAGGGCAGAGCGAAGGCGTCAATTCATGGCGCAGGCGGGAGGTGCAGGAGGTGCAATGCAGCGGCCAAACGGCGGTCCAACGCGGCTATGGGTTCTCACGAAAGATAAAAAGCTCACCGCGATCTTTATCCGGCCTGGAATGGCTGACGGAACCTTTACTGAAATAGCGAGAGGCAAAGTTGAAGATGGCCAGGAAGTTGTTGTCGGAATACTCTCACAGAAACCCAACGGTGCAGCAACTCCGCTCGGCGGGGGTCAGAGGATGAGGTTCTAGTATGCCGCGCGACGGTGCCATCATAGAAATCAATCATGTCATCAAAACCTATGTGATGGGGGATGTGGAAGTGCACGCCCTTCGCGGTGTTTCGCTTTCAGTAGACCGGGGGGAGTTTGTCGCGATCATGGGCGCGTCCGGGTCGGGGAAATCCACTTTTATGAATATAGCAGGTTGCCTCGACGTTCCCACGAAGGGAGATTATTTTTTGGATGGCGTAAGCGTAGCGGGTCTCGACAGAGACAAGCTTGCGCGTATCCGGAACGAGAAAATAGGTTTCGTGTTCCAGGGATTCAACCTTCTTTCGCGCACGTCGGCGTTAGAAAACGTCGAACTCCCGATGTTTTACCGGTCGGTATCGAATAAAACCCGCAAAGAAAAAGCGATGGAAGCGCTGCGGATCGTCGGGCTCGGAGATCGGTATGAACACATGCCGAATCAACTTTCGGGCGGCCAGCAGCAACGTGTTGCGATTGCGCGAGCGTTGGTGAACGACCCTTCCATCATTCTTGCCGACGAGCCTACAGGCAATCTCGACAGCAGGACGAGTGTGGAAGTGATGGAGATCTTTCAGCAGCTGAACGAAAAGGGTATCACGGTCATGCTCGTTACTCACGAGTCGGACATCGCGGAGTACGCGAAACGCAATGTTGTGTTTAAGGATGGAAGAGTGAAGAAGGACTTTGCTGTTGCGAACCGGCGTGTGGCGAAAGAGCAGCTCGAACTCATGCCAGTCTCGGTAGATGACGATGAGGAACAAGCCGCATGAACGTACTCAATATTCTCAAAGTCTCCATGCGTTCGCTGGGACGGAACAAGCTCCGCTCGTTCCTCACGATGCTTGGAATTATAATCGGCGTCGGAGCGGTGATTGCAATGATGGCTGTCGGCGAGGGTGCGGAGTTCAGCATTAAGCAGCAGATCGCTTCACTCGGTACAAACGTTCTCTTGATCTTTCCGGGATCGCTGAATCAAGGGGGTGTCCGCACCGGAACGGGCTCTGTCACGACAATGAATGCAGACGATCTTACCGCCATCCAGACGCAATGTCCTTCCGTTCAGATGGCGGCTCCTGTGATCGGCACCGGAGGGCAATTAATCTATGGCCAGCAGAATTGGGGGACCCGCATCACCGGGTCCAATCCTGAATATTTCGATATCAGAAGCTGGCCGTTGTCGAACGGGCAGTATTTTACCGAGGCCGATGTAAGGAGCGCGACAAAAGTGTGCGTGCTGGGCCAGACCGTCGTCGACAATCTCTTCAAGGGCTCCGATCCTGTCGGTACGGTCATCCGGGTGAAGAGCATGCCGTTCAAGGTTGTCGGCGTGCTGTCGCCGAAAGGGCAATCGGCCCAGGGACAGGATCAGGATGACATCGTCGTGGCGCCGTACACGACCGTGCAAAAGAAAATGATGGGGGTGACGTACCTCGGCATTATCATGGCATCGGCCGTGAGCGAGGCGGCGATGGATGATGCACAGAATCAAATCACCCAACTGATCCGCGTGCGCCACAAGATCCAACCGTGGGAGGACAACGATTTTACTGTAAGGAGCCAGACTGAAATTGCCAACGCAGCCTCGGCGACGACGAAAGTGCTCACAATCCTTCTTGCCTCGATCGCTTCCATCTCGCTTCTTGTCGGCGGCATTGGCATCATGAACATCATGCTTGTCTCCGTTACCGAGCGCACGCGGGAGATAGGCATTCGCATGTCTATTGGCGCGCGCGGCAGAGATATTCTTTTTCAGTTCCTCGTCGAGGCGTTCGTTCTAAGCATGGCGGGAGGGTTGATCGGCGTTATCCTCGGAGTTGGGAGTTCAAATCTGATATCAAAGCTGGCTGGATGGCCAACCCTCGTTGCGCCGACGGCCGTCGGACTCGCCTTCCTCTTTGCCGCGGCAGTTGGGATCTTTTTCGGTTTCTATCCGGCGCGAAAAGCGGCCATGCTGAATCCAATAGACGCTCTGCGATACGAATAACACCAATTTGTCTTCTCGGGGGCCCCGCTTTGTTTCCCCCAAAAGGGATTCTTGCAGTCGTACACACCGTGTGTTTTTTGTCTCTTGACATCGTTGAGAAAAAGATTACATTGTGCGTGAACTCAGATGCCTCCTCCAAATACAAATACTCCGAACCAGAACGAATTGCTTCGCGCTTATGTGCTTGAGCGCGACCATCTTCGCTGCCAATGGCCTGGCTGCGGCGTGCACACCGCGCCGGAAGTCCTGTTCATTGTCGAGAACGGTTTGAACCAGGAGAACGGACAACGGTACCAGAACGGCGTGACCTTGTGCCGCAAGCATCTGGATATGGTCATGCTGCACGAAAAGACATTCGCTCCGTTGATCTTTGATCTCATCCAGCTCGTGGAATTTGAGAACGAGCTCAGCGTTACGGAGCGAACCGTCAAAGGGATATTGGGGGAGTAGCACGATCTTCATCTGCAATTCTATTCCCGCCTCTGACTCAAGCCGACGTTGTGCCCCGTCGAGGCCAAAACCGCCGCCGACGTAATCATTCTTCTTTACCCTGATCCGATTGCCGATTCAAGCCTGTCCAACGTATTCTTGAATAAGAATAACATATTGACTATAATAGCCCAGAGGCGACAGGCAAACTCAAATCAAAAAGGACACTGAATGCACATTTCGCAAGTGCTGCGTGAAAACCATCCTTCGCTGAGTTTTGAGTTCTTTCCGCCAAAGAACGAAGAAGCGGCGTCGAATCTTTTTAACACCATCAAGGATCTTACACCTCTCAAACCTTCCTATGTGAGCGTCACATACGGCGCGGGTGGATCAACGCGATCTCTGACGCATGACCTGGTTGTTAAGTTGCAGAAAGAAACGAACCTCACGATTGTCTCGCATCTCACATGCATCGGATCCACGCAGAGTGAGATCGACGAAATTCTCAAGAAATACCAGGCGAGCGGAATTGAAAACGTCATGGCTCTCCGGGGCGACCCAACGAGGGGAACCGAGAATTTTGTTCCCGTGAAAGACGGGTTTTCGAATGCGGGAGAGCTCGTCGCATTCATTAAGAAGCACTTCCCGGCGATGGGCATCGGTGTGGCGGGGTTTCCGGAGGGACATCCGGATACGCCGAACAGATTAAAAGAAATGGAATTCCTGAAAGCCAAAGTGGATGAGGGGGCCGATTTTATCTGCACACAGCTCTTTTTCGACAACAACGACTTCTATGATTTTTGTGAGCGCGCAGAACTTGCCGGAATCAGGGTCCCCATTATCGCCGGCATCATGCCAGTGACTTCCCGAAAGGGTCTTGCACGCATGGCCGAGCTTGCGTTGCGTGTACATTTTCCGGCAAAACTTCTGCGGGCGCTTTCACGCGCCGAGAACGACGAGTATGTTGAAAAGGTGGGAAGCCATTGGGCGACGGAACAGGTGAGGGACCTCATCGACCATAACGTACGGGGAGTGCACTTCTATACGCTCAATCGATCCACGTCAACACTCAAGATCTATGAGACACTCGGCGTCAAAAGTTCAGAAGGGTTTAAGACGCCGATTACCGGATTGGGCGCATTCAAATGATACTGCGCCGAGGAATCGGGAGCAACGGGGCCCTGTCGCTATGAACAATGAAGATGTGATTCGGTTGGCTGATG
This sequence comes from uncultured Chitinophagaceae bacterium, assembly GCA_964384415.1. Classification (GTDB taxonomy): domain Bacteria; phylum Bacteroidota; class Ignavibacteria; order UBA10030; family UBA8401; genus JAGVPT01. The sequence continues at coordinate 26,832 of CAYLMV010000036.1, forward strand.
TGATCGTTGAAGTCTGCCGCCGTGTCGATGCCAGGGGATTCGTATCGGCCAGCGACGGAAACATCACCGCGCGGCTCCCGAACGGGAATATCCTCACGACACCGACCGCAATCAATAAGGGGTTTGTGCGTGAGAACGATCTGGTTGAAGTCACGCCTTCCGGCGAGCGTGTCACGGGGAGCCGAAAACCCTCATCGGAGCTCGATATGCACCTCTGCATCTATGAGTCGCGCCCCGATGTGAAAGCGGTGGTTCATTGTCATCCTGTCTACGCCACCGCGTTTGCCACGGCTCGGATCCCTCTTTCGGAGTGCCTTTTTCCCGAAGTGATCGTGGGACTGGGCGCAGTTCCGCTTGCTCCCTACGCAACTCCATCTACAAAGGAAGTTCGCGATTCGATCGCTCCTTTTGTGAAATCCGCCGATGCGATTCTTCTCGCCAACCACGGGGTCGTTACGTACGGAAGCGACGTCTGGGATGCCTACTTCAAAATGGAAAAAATAGAGCATGCTGCACACATTCAATTCGCGGCGAGGATGCTGGGGGGAGAAAAACTTCTGACAACCGAAGAGGTGTCGAAGCTTCGCGCGGTTTCGCAATCGAGTTACGGCAAGGATTTTTCCGGCAGACCCGCGTGCGATACGGCGCCGTCCGAGGAGATAGAACTCAGCAGCGGAGAAATGAAAACAATAATCGATGAAGTGAAAAAACGGCTAAACGTCTCTACGAAATGAAGCGCTAGACAACCAATGAAGAAAAAAATTCGTGTCGGAGTATTGCTCGGCGGACGCTCGGTGGAGCATGAGGTTTCGCTGGTCTCTGCCACTTCCGTCATTAACGGACTGGACAAGGAAAAATACGAGATCTTCCCGATCGGCATCACGCCGGATGGGAGGTGGCTGAGCGCCAAAGATGCGATCGCCCTTCTGAAATCGAAATCACCTTCCCATGATTTGCCCGAGCACCTCATCCTGCCCGACCCGCGAAAGCAGGGGTTAGTGGACATCAATGATTCGGAAACGCGAGCCGTTCAAAAAATCGATGTTATTTTTCCGGTGCTGCACGGCACATTTGGCGAAGATGGAACCGTGCAAGGTCTTCTCGAACTTGCCGATGTGCCGTATGTCGGTGCGGGCGTTCTGGGGTCGGCCGTCGGAATGGATAAGGTGATTCAAAAGCAAGTGCTGGAAAGCGCGAAGATCCGCGTTGCCCAGGGCATTTCGTTTACTGTCGCTGAATATGAGCAGGACGAAAAGAAGATCATTCAGAGAATAGAACAGGAATTGGAGTATCCCTGCTTTGTGAAGCCTTCGAACACCGGGTCCAGCATCGGCATCAGCAAGGCTCATAATCGCAAAGAACTAAAGGCTGCCATTGCGCTCGCGGCGGAGTACGACAGAAAATTGCTTGTCGAGAGGTCGATCGAAAAGGCGCGGGAAATCGAATGCGCGGTTATCGGCAACGACAAACCAGTCGCCTCGGTGCTGGGAGAAATTGTTCCTTCGAACGAATTTTACGACTACGACGCCAAGTATGTCGACGGCACGTCGAGGGCGATTATTCCGGCTGATTTCCCCAAGTGGGCCGTTCGAAAGATTCAGTACATCGCATGCAAGGCATTCAAAATACTCGACTGCGCCGGCATGGCACGCGTCGATTTTTTGGTGCAAAAGCACGGATCGAAGATCTTCCTGAATGAGATCAACACCATCCCGGGCTTTACCTCGATCAGCATGTTCCCGAAGTTGTGGGAGGCGTCAGGGGTACCGTATCCGGAACTTCTCGACAAGCTTATTCAACTCGCCATCGAGCGGCATGCGGCGACATCGAAACTGAAAAGGACATACCAGCCGAAATCAGACTGGTATAAAGGATAGCATGCGAGGACGCCGCACATCTCTCATCGTGCTTATAGCTGCTGTCTGGCTCTTCATTGGACTTTTCTTTTTCAGCCAGATGGCTTTGCTCCATCCGCGCACCAACCGCGCGTTTGACAGCGAAGGGGAGCTTGTGTGGGAGCTTTCGGCGGCGTTAATTTGGGCAGTTTCGACTCCTCTTATCGTATGGCTCTCCAAAAGATTCCGCATTGAGAAGAAGAATTGGGGGCGCCCCCTCACGATTCACTTCGTCATCGGAATCGTTCTTGCGTTTGTTCAGTGCGCAATCCACGGGCTCATCATCAAAGCGGTCTTCAATCGCGATACGCCGCTCCTCATCACTCAGCTGCTCCCATCGTTCTACTATAACATCGACAAGATGGTGATGGTCTACTGGGTGATCGTTCTCATCACTCATGCCTATGATTACTACCAGCGATTCAGGCAGAATGAACTGAGAGCTGCTCAACTTGAAGGCCAGCTGGCGCAGGCGCAACTCACCGCGCTCAAGATGCAGCTCCATCCGCATTTTCTGTTCAATACCCTCAACGCAATATCATCTCTTATGCATACGGATGTCGAGGCGGCGGACAGGATGATCGTCCGACTGAGCGACTTACTGCGGCTCACGCTCGAGAGCTCCGGGAAACAAATGGTATCCCTCAAAGAAGAAATAGATTTTTTGAAACGGTATGTGGACATAGAACAGATACGATTTCAAGACCGCCTGACCGTCGGCCTCAACATTGCCGCCGACACGCTCGACGCGCAGGTTCCCACGCTTCTTCTCCAGCCGCTCGTCGAAAATGCCATCAGACATGGAATTGCGCCGCGCGCTTCGGCGGGACATATCGAGATTACGGCGCAACAGAACGACGGCAAGCTTTTGCTGCGTGTGGAAGACGACGGGGTTGGGATTGGACCGCAAGGAACTGCTCATCTGCATGAGGGACTTGGCCTCTCGAATACCCGCTCGAGGCTCGAGAAGCTCTACGGACCGTCGTATCATTTCGAGCTGGAGAAAGGCAGGCACGGGGGTGTTGCGGTGCTGGTTTCTTTTCCGTTTCAGCTGGCTTCCGAGCCGGCATCAGCCGCTTCGATGGGAACATGAAAATCCGGACCATCATTGTGGACGACGAGCCGCTCGCCCGCAACAAACTGAAGTTGTTCCTGGCCGATGAACCCGACTTTGAAATCGTCCACGAATGCTCGAACGGCAGGGACGCGATCGCACTGCTGGAGAAACAACGGGCCGATGTTCTCTTCCTGGATATCCAGATGCCCGAAGTTGACGGTTTCGGTGTCGTGGAGGCCTTACCTCCCGAACGCCTTCCGTTTGTCGTCTTTGTCACTGCCCATGATGCTTTTGCCTTGAAAGCGTTCGAAGTCCACGCTCTCGATTATTTGCTCAAACCGTTCGACAGGGAGCGCCTCAAGCAGACGCTTCTTCACATCCGGAAGGCTTTCCAGCACACCGCCATCGAACGCCATCAAAACCAGATCCTTTCGCTGCTGAACGACCTCAAATCCCACCAGAAACGCCCCGAGCGCATTCTTATTCGATCCGAGGGCCGGGTCTACTTTGTGAATGTTCAGGAGATTGACTGGGTTGAAGCGGAAGGTAATTATCTTCGCCTTCACGTGGGGAGTGAATCGCACCTGCTCCGGCAAACGATGAACTCGCTGGAACGTCAGCTCAGCCCGTCGAGATTCATCCGCATCCATCGCTCGACGATCGTGAATATAGAAAAGGTGAAGGAACTCCGCCCATGGTTTCAGGGAGAGTACCTGGCGATACTCCATGGAGGGAAGAAGTTGAATGTTGGCAAATCCTACCGAAAGAACCTTACCGACGCTTTTGCGAATCACCCGTAGATGAATCCGGCCCCTCGTTTCCGTTGCTCCGCAACAGTTGTTCATCACTCAGAGCAACCCGTTCGTCCCAAAGAGTTTTCTGCAACCAGATCTGGCTCGTATCTTTAAGACGGTAAGAATTCGCCATACACTTTACGCATCATCCAAGAGGGAGCCGCCATGAATCAAAGAGTACTCATTTCTGCGTTTGCAGCAATGGTCATATTCACCCATGCTTCTGCTCACGTCCTGCATGTTCCGGCTGGCTATGCAAAAATTCAACTTGCCGTGAATGCAGCGGTGAACGGTGATACTGTTGTTGTCTTCCCGGGAACCTATTTTGAAAACGTGATCTTGCGGGGCAAGAAAATTCTGCTGACGAGCCGATACTACGAATCCGGCGACGTGAGTTTCATCCTCTCGACTGTCATCAACGGAAGCAAACCCGCTTTTTCGGACACGACGAGCTGTGTTCTCTTCATCAATCACGAAGACTCCACTTCCATACTGCAAGGATTTACATTGACCGGGGGCGGCGGTACTGCCTGGACCGACGAACACGGGGCGGGGATCTACCGCGAAGGGGGAGGAGTCCTGTCGGCGCTCTCCTCGCCGACGATTTGCCACAACCTCATCGTCGACAATGCCGGGATCAACGCGAACGGAACCCTGACGAGCGGCGGAGGGGGCGGTATGAGATGCGGCGATGGGACACCGCACATCCTCAATAACGTTATCATGTCGAATAAGGGAATGTACGGCGGAGGAATAGTCTTAAATTACTGCGACGGTGCGATCGTCAAGAACAACATCGTTTTCCTGAACAAGGTCGATCAGTTCACCGCGGGCAAGCAGACGTTCGACGGCGGCGGCATCTGGATCAATAACAAACTCTCCGCAAGTGCAAAGCCGGACATTATCGAAAACAATACGATCTTCGCGAACTCTTCGGCGGTGGGTTCGGTGGGAGGACTTCTTGTCGAAGGGGGCGCGTCGGTAACTGTGAGGAACAATATTATTTGGAACAATCACTCGGCTTCACAGCCAGGCCAAGTCTCAATCAGCGGGGCGACGGTGTCGCTTACGTACAACGACATCATGGCAACGACCGCGGGTACCGGAAATATCACTGTAGATCCCGGAATTGCAGACAGCAGCTTCTATCTTCTGACAGGTTCGTCTTGCATTGACGCCGGAGACCCGTCCACGGCGTATAATGACGTAGAGAATAGCGGATCACCGGGGACGGCGATGTGGCCTTCGCAAGGAGGGCTTCGAAACGACATGGGGGCCTACGGCGGGAACGGTGCCGCGATATTCCCAAATTTTAACCGGCCATCGATCTCTTTTCCGGCAACGACGGTCGACTTTGGTTACATTCCGCCGCCTGGAAATGCGCAGTCGCTGAAAGTCTATTTCTTGAATAATGGCACGAAAGCGTTGCGCGTGGACAGCGTCGGTTATCGCGGAAACGTCGCTTCCGGATTCTCCATTTCGATTGCCGTTCCAAGGCTGGTCGGTACGTTTTCCGAAGATTCGATTGTTGTCTCGTGGACCCCGGGACCGTCCGCAAACATCGTGATGACCGATACGATACTCGTGTATCACAATGATACAACCCAACTAAATCCCGCCCGCGTAGTTGTTACGGGAAAATCGTTTGCGATCGCCGCCGCACAGGACGGGGTCATGTATGCATTCTCCGGGCCGACAGACGGCGCAAAAATGTATACTGCCGATACATCGAATGCACAGTTGACATCGGTCGGATCTACGAATTACTCGGATATCCTGACCGCCCGAATTAATCCTCTCACAAAAGAGATTGTTGCTCTGGCAGTCGGCAGCTCAACGCAGCTCATCCGTGTGAGTCCACAGGGTGCACAGAATGCTTCGTTTTCCACGTTGACCTTGTCGAATCCGAGAGGGATGGCGTTCACGTCGGATGGCACATTGTACATCGCTGTTTTCGGAGGAGGAATCTATTCGGTCAATCTCAATACAGGAGCCGGAACCTTGGCGGCAACCACCTCTCTGCACATTTCCGGGCTTGCGTTTAATCCCTTGAACGGGACGCTTTGGGCTTCGGTGCGGCCGACCTTTGGGCTTAAAGACAGCATCTATACGATTGATCTTGCGACCGGGAATTCAACGGCTGTGGGAGCTACCGGATTTGGAGTCTCGACAAAGGATCTCACGTTCGACAACAATGGCAGACTATTTGGAGTGCTCGACTCCGGTTCGACGAAACAGAGTTATCTGATCTCCATCAACACAACAAATGGGAAAGGGAAAATTATCGGCGGGATGGGAGTGAATGGTATCGAGACAATTGAGCTAAGGTCCTACTACATCACAGCGGTTCAATCGCGCGGGATTGCTGCTCCCAGTCAATTCTCCCTCGATCACAACTTTCCAAATCCCTTCAATCCGGCGACGCGCATCCGGTTTGCCGTCGCGAAGGCGCAGCTCGTGAGATTGAGCGTGTACGATATTTTGGGAAGAGAAGTGACAACGCTCATCAATGAGCAGAAGCTTCCCGGGAATTATGAAGTGGAATGGAATGCATCCTCGCTGGCCTCGGGCATCTATTTTTGCAGAATGCAGGCGGGGAGTTTTGTCCAGACAAGAAAGATGATCCTGATGAAATAATCCGGAATGGATTCTATTCATAGTGAAACAAATCATGGACAAAACATGCATATGATCCAATTCCGGCCGGCGCCGAAGTCAATTGGCGCCGGCGCAGTTTTGAAGTGCGTTTTCCTGGCCGGAATTGCGCTCAATGCATTGTCGGCGCAAACAGATTCTCCCGCCGAGCAACTTCGGGAAAAGGAACTTGAATTTTCGAGATGCGCAGAAGTAAAAGGGATCAGAAGCGCATTTTTGGAATATTTTGATGATGCGTGCATTGTCTTTGCCCCACAGCCCACGAATGGGAAGGCGGCATACGCTGCTAATTCAGATTCCGGGAGCTCGCTCGTTTGGGCGCCTACAGTCGTTGAGCTCTCTTCCTCTGGGGATTTTGGGTATACAACTGGGCCTTCAGAGTATCGTGAAAAGAAACTGCCGGCGGATAGTGCTTATTGCGGCCATTTCTTTTCTGTCTGGAAAAAG
>CAYLMV010000037.1:0-33613 GCA_964384415.1 uncultured Chitinophagaceae bacterium
TCTTCTTTTGGCAACTCTAAATTATTAGGAGACTGCCAATCGGAGGCCATTTCTTTTACCATTTATCCTTTCGTTCGCACAGGGTCTACGCGGTCATTAATCTCTAAATTTTTCGATTCATCTTCGTGATGTGGAGCACATCTGGCCATTTAGCCGTATACGCCAAATTTGCGGATGACGGCTCTCTTAACCCTTTTCCACAATACCTATTACGACCGGTTTTTCGTTAAGTTGCTTCAGACGCCGCAATACCGAAGAAGCTTTCGCCTGAGATACTGCAAAGATCATGCCGATACCGAGGTTGAAAGTTCTTCGCATATCCTTCTCCGGCACCTTGCCGAGTTCTTGAATGAGCGAAAAAAGGGGCGGACGGCTCCAGGAATTCCAATCCACGGAAATCCGCAGTCCCTTCGGGACCACTCGCTTGGTGTTCCCCACGATACCTCCGCCGGTGATATGAGACATTCCATGGATGATGTCCGCGGAGAGCAACTTTCTGATTGGCTTGAGGTACGAGCGATGAACGGCGAGAAGTGCATCGCCGATGGTTGTTCCTAATTCGGAGCGGTACTTGCCAAGAGAAAAGCGTGGAATGAAAATCTTGCGTGCGAGCGAATACCCGTTCGTGTGGAGCCCCGTCGAAGGAAGTCCGACAAGAACGTCGCCCGATCTAATCTTTTTTCCATCAATTATTTTCTTCCTTTCCACAACACCGACAATCGTTCCCGCAAGGTCGAAATCATCCCCCCGGTACAACCCAGGCATTTCCGCGGTCTCCCCGCCGATGAGCGAGCAAGAGTTCTGCCTGCAGGCTTTTATAAATCCGCCGATAACCCCTTCGGCAACATCGCTGGAAAGTTTGCCGGCCGCGAAGTAATCCATAAAAAATAGCGGTGTTGCTCCGCAGACCGCAATATCGTTGATACAATGATTGACCAGATCCTGGCCAACCGTGTCGAACGTTTTCATTGCCGAAGCAATCTTCAGCTTCGTTCCAACCCCATCGACGCTCGAGACAAGAACCGGATCTTTTATTCCGGGAAAAGAGGCCCTATAGAATGCCCCGAAAGAACCAATATCGGCAAGAACATTTCGAGTAAACGTAGAACGAACGTTGCCCTTGATTCTTTCAACAACTTCTTCACCAACCGCGATGTTAACGCCGGCTTTTCTATATGTTAGTGACAATTCCGTCCTTCTTATCTGAACTCAAACTAATTTAGCGAGATTTTGTCTCATTTGAAAGCGTTTTTTTTGAAAATATGGATTCTGGCGCAGGCCTCACGTTACACCGCTTCCCCTCAACGCTCCCTTGATAAAGTCTCCCCTCTTGACTATATTTTTAGAAGCTTAACTTAACCCCGACCATTCATGAGCGTTGTAACACTTCTCCCTCCCGGAAAAAAATACTCCGTGGGCAAAATTCTTTGCCTTGGCCAGAACTACGCCGACCATGCGAAGGAGATGGGGAGCAAGGCTCCCTCTTCGCCGATCATTTTTCTAAAACCTTCGACGGCGATTATCGAGAACGGCCAGCCAATCGTATTGCCGCAGATGTCTAAAGACGTCCATCATGAGGTAGAGCTCACCGTGCTTCTTGGGAAGAGGGGCAAGAACATTCCGCGGGAAAATGCTTACGAGTTTGTCGAGGGATATGGAATCGGTTTGGATATGACCATGCGCGACCTGCAGAAGGAGGCGAAGGCGGCCGGAAATCCGTGGTCGATCGCCAAAGGGTTCGACACATCGGCTCCGCTCTCCCCGTTTACTCCGAAAAAGAGTATCAAGGATCCAGATAATCTGGAGATCACCTTAAGCGTTAACGGAACGGAGCGCCAACGATCGAATACATCCAACATGATCTTTAAGATAGACTTCATCATAGCCTTTCTCTCAACGATCTTCACGCTTGAAGAAGGGGATGTTATTTACACCGGGACTCCTGAGGGCGTCGGAAGAGTCTCCGCCGGCGATGTCATCGATGCGGAGATAAGCGGAGTCGGGAAACTTCACCATCCGGTCATAGCTGCAAATTCTAAGGTCACACGTTGAAGCAGTTTCGCAAACATCATGTTATATCCGTAATTGTCGGCTGCTCTGTCATCGGGCTTTCGCTTCCCATTTATCTTGGATTCCGGCTGCCGGCAAAATTGAATCCGTCCAGCGGCTCGGCGATCGAGGCAGCGTACGCTCCCTTCGATTCGATCCGGACCGATCTGGAAGATTACATCTGGCCGACGAGCGCGCGGCCGAAGATCACCTCTTCGTTCGCGGAATTCCGGTCGTCCCATTTCCATGCGGGGCTCGACATCGGGACGGGGAACAGAACCGGGGCCGATGTCTATGCCGCGCGCGACGGCTATGTCGCACGGATCGAACTCTCGCCATACGGGTACGGACGGTTTCTTATTCTGCGCCACAGCGACGGTTTCTACACGACATACGCGCACCTGAGCGCGTATATGGAGAAACTCGAACGGGCTGTCCGGACTGAGCAGCTGAAAGAGGGGAAGTTCTCCATCGAAATGAAATTCCGGCCGGATGACTTCCCGGTCCGTAAAGGAGATGTGGTTGCGTACAGCGGCGAGAGCGGCACCGGCGATGCCCACCTGCATTTCGAAATCCGGGATGAGAATTTCAACCCGGTGAACCCTCTTCTCTTCCCTAACATCCGTCAGTACCGCGACGACGAACCTCCGGTATTCCGGCGCCTGGCGGTGACGCCGATGGATGAAAATTCATTTGTCGACTACGAATTCGCTCCGAAAGTGTACCGGGCGCGTGCGGGAAGGCGGTCGTCGTACTCGATCGCTGAGGTTATCCGGGCAACCGGCGCCGTCGGTTTTTCCGTCGATGCAATGGACAGGGTCAACAATACAAGCTATCACTCGAGTGTGTACTCCTTCGAGTTCCTCGTGGACGATACCACGGTCTTCACCAGCCGCCGCGACCGGTTCCCGGAAGAGGAAACCCGTCAGATAGGATTGGATTTTGAATGGTCCCTGTGGAAGGAGCACAAAGGAAGGTTCCAGAAGCTCTATCTCGAGGAGGGAAACTCGCTCCCGTTCTACAATCGGCGGGGCGAATTGGGCGGCGTCATCGCACCGCGCAAGTATTCAGACGGACTGCATAAGTTTAAGATCATTGCTTCGGATTACTCCGGAAATTCTTCCGAGCTGAGCGGGGCGTTCGTCCTTAATCATCCCCCGAAAGTAGAGATCATTAAGCACCCCGACCAATCCCTGACAGCGTACCTTCCGAACGCAGCAAACGTCGCAAGCGTAGAAGTCAGCGAAAAATCGCTGTCGGCGAAATCGTGGCGTGTGCACGAGTATAGTTCTCGATCACTCGGGATCAGGGATGATTCTCTTTCTCTTCCGTTCGATCTGAAAGGGACGGATGTTGTTCGGGTGATGGCGAAAAATATTTGGGGCACCCGATCCTTCCCTGCGTATTGCTTCCTGAGGCAGCCTTCCGCAAAGGGAAATGCGACGGTTTCGAGCGAGGAGGATGGCTCGTTCCTGAAACTTTGGGTGCGATCACCAGCTCCGTTTACCGCAACCCCCTCGCTGCAGATTGAACAAGGATACACTGTCACGTCCGTGCCTCTTCGCTCTGTTGATCTTAATGAATATGAGGGAATTTACAAGCTCTCCGATACATTCGGGGGAACGTCTCATTTGAAGGTGTTCTGTGAAATCGCCGGCAAACGGGGGGAGGTGTTCGATTCATTTACGATGAATACCGTCTCGCCGTCTCAGGGAGGCAAAATACAGTCCGACGACGGCAACCTAGCGGTGACATTCGGACCGCACTCGGTATTCACACCTCTTCATCCGATTGTTGAACAACTGGGGACTATGAAATATGATGTCTATCCCCGCGATGTTCTGCTGCGCGGAGCGATCGGTGTCACGATGAGCTATCCTCCCGAGAAAGAATCGGACGACAAGCTTGGATTGTACGTCAATAACGGCGGCGGGTGGAGATTCGAGGAAACGGCCAGAGACAGGCAGACGCACATGCTTGTGCTGCACGACGGCATGACTCTCGGGACTTTTGCAATTCTGGATGACCAGCAGAGGCCGACCATCAGCCGCTGGCGCACATCGTCCCGGAACATGAAAGACCGGCCTCTCTTCTCCTTTGGAGTGAGGGATAATCTCTCAGGCGTCGACCCGGGCCAGATCAACGTCTATCTGAACGGAGAACGGATTATCCCCGAATACGACCCGGAGAAAAGAACGGTGTTCTACATTCCGCTCGATCCCCTTCCACGGGGACGCTACACCGTCCAGATAGAAGTAAAAGACCGTGTCGGCAATGCCGCCCATCTCGTAAAAACTCTGGTTGTGTTCCGATGATCCGGGAGATCTCAGCTGCGATCGCACAGGTGTTCAAGATGCTGCGGAAGAATCAGATCGCGCAGCTCGCGGTCGTCATCGTCCTGACGATCACGGTCGCCGCCTTCCTGATGCTGTTATCTGAAAATCACGCGAACGCACGGCAATTCGAGACGTTCGGCGATGCGATGTGGTGGTCCATCGTTACTGTTGCCACGGTAGGGTACGGCGATAAGGTGCCGATCACTCCTCTCGGCAGAATCGTCGGCTCCGTGACCATCATCAGCGGTCTGATTTTGATTTCGCTCTTTACCGCCACGATTTCTTCCGTGTTCGTTGCACGAAAAATTAAGGAGAGCCAAGGATTGCAAGACATCGACTTCACCGGCCATGTTCTCATCTGCGGATGGAACTCACACGTCGAAGAGATACTCCGCATCCTCAATCGCAGCAACCCCGGCAAATCAGCGATGAAAGTCGTCCTTGCCAATGAGGCGCAAGCTGAATTGATGGAAGTTGTGAGCGAGGCGTATCCCAACCTGGAGATCGCGTTCGTCCGGGGGGACTATTCACGTGAACCCGTTCTGAACAGGGCAAACGTGAAGGCGGCGCAATCGGCGATCATCGTCCCGGACACTACGTCCCCGGGAGGCCAGCTGTCCGACGATAAAACGCTTCTCGCCCTTCTCACGATGAAGTCTCTGAACCCGAAGTTGAAAGTCTTCGCTCATATCGTCAACAAAGAAAATTATCAGCACATCAAGAGAGCGAATGCAGACGACGTGATCGTGAGCGACCAGCATGTCGGTTTCTTCCTCGCGAACGAGATCCTCTATCCCGGCACCGCGCAGGTCGCAATGGAGATTCTCGACTATGAACATGGCAACGATATCCACCGCGTGCCGATCCCAAGAGAGTTTATCGGCAAGTCGTACGGAGAGCTCTTTATCCACTTCAAGAAGACGAAGAATTGGATCCTCATCGGCATCGTGACTGAGGAAGAGACAGTCGGCTTAAACGACATCCTCTCCCATGATATGTCGGCCGTCGATTCGTTCATCGAGCGAAAATTCAAGGAGGCGGGAATCAGCGTTGCCGAACGAATGGGAATGCGTGTCGACGTGAATCCGCCATTCGATTACCAGATCCAGAAAAAAGATCTCGGAGTCATCATCGGCACCATCGAATCCGATAAAACTTAAGACGGCTATCGAGTATGAAAAAAATTGACCTGGCGTTCCTCAGGAATATTCCCCTCTTTACCGACCTTTCCGACGACAGGCTCGAGAAGATCAGGAGAATCATCACGGAGAAGAATGTGACGGCAGGAACCGTCATCATCAAAGAAGGAACAAAGGGAACGGAAATGTTCATCCTCCTGGACGGAGAGGTGGAGGTCTCCAAGACGCTCCTCCTTAAAGTAGCCGGGCACGGTCTAGACAAGGGCGATAAATCTCTTATTCGACTCACGGGAAACGATTTTGCTTTTTTTGGCGAGATGACCCTGTTCGATTCGAATGCCGAACGGTCCGCGAGCGTGATCGCCACCTCCGACTGCGTACTCGCCGAAATCGCCCAAAAAGATTTCTTTGAACTGGCCGAAGCCGACCACGAAATCGGTTATCATGTTCTAAAAAACCTCATCAAGATTATCAGTAACAGGCTGGAGAAGACCACGAAGGATGTCCTGAAACTCACGACGGCCTTAAGTCTCGCCCTGGAGCGGTAGGTCCGCACGGCCCTGCCGATGCAATTTCCGCCCTGGAATCTTCCATCACAGTAAAACTTTTCTGAGAACAAGCAGAATGCAGGAACTTCCGAAATCGTACGCGCCTCAAGAAGTCGAGGACAAATGGTATCAGATCTGGGAATCGAACGGTTTTTTTCACGCAGATTCGAGCTCCGGTAAGAAACCGTACACTGTCGTCATTCCTCCCCCAAACATTACCGGCATCCTGACAATGGGGCACGTGCTCAACAATACTTTGCAGGATGTCTTCGTCCGATGGCGCCGAATGCAGGGATATGAGGCGTGCTGGGTTCCCGGAACCGATCACGCAGGAATAGCAACACAGCACGTTGTCGAGAAAGCTCTGCAGAAGGAAGGCATTGCCCGGCGTGAACTCGGGAGAGAGAAATTCATCGAACGGGTATGGCAATGGAAGGAACTCTACGGCGGGACAATTATCAAACAACTGCGGAAACTCGGGACTTCGTGCGACTGGCAGCGGGAACGTTTCACCATGGACGAAGGGCTCTCGAATGCCGTTCAGGAGGTTTTCGTCCGGCTCTACGAGAAGGGACTAATCTATAGAGGTAAATATATTGTCAACTGGTGTCCGAAGGACCATACGGCGCTCAGCGACGACGAGGTGAACAACACGGAAAGTAACGGCCATCTCTGGTATATCAGGTATCCCATCGAGGGTTCCGGCGAGAGCATCGTCGTTGCAACAACAAGGCCGGAGACAATGTTCGGCGATACCGCGGTTGCCGTGAACCCGAAGGACGAACGATACAATCATTTGGTAGGCAAGAAGGTCCGGCTTCCGCTCGCGCAGCGTAGTATTCCCATCATCACCGACGATTTTGTCGATGCGGCGTTCGGCACAGGGGCGGTCAAGGTTACTCCGGCGCATGATCCGAATGATTTCCAGATCGGAGAGCGGCACGGGCTGGAGAAGCCGATCGTGATAGACACTTCCGGAAAGATGAACGAACTGGTGCCGAACAAGTACCGCGGTCTCGATCGGTACGAGTGCAGGAAGGAAGTTTTGCGCGATCTGGAGAAGGAAGGCCTTCTCGAAAAGACGACAGATCACGTCCACAGCGTGGGACACTGTTACCGCTGCGATACCGTGATCGAACCCTACCTTTCGGATCAGTGGTTCGTGAGAATGAAACCTCTGTCCGAGAAAGCCCTCGCCGTCGTCATGAACGGCGAAGTCAAGTTCTATCCCGACCGGTGGACAAAAGTCTATGAACACTGGATGACGAACATCAGGGATTGGTGCATCTCCCGCCAACTTTGGTGGGGACACCGGGTCCCTGCCTGGTATTGCGACTCCGCTGAGCAGAGGAAACCTGAGTGCAAGCAGCCGGTCGTGTCGAGAACCAAGCCCGAACGCTGCGCGCATTGCGGGACCGACAAATTCCGTCAGGACGACGATGTGCTCGACACCTGGTTCTCATCCTGGCTCTGGCCCTTCTCTGTATTCAATTGGCCCGAAGAGAGCAAAGACCTCGAGTTCTTCTATCCGACCGATACCCTTGTGACCGCGCCCGACATTATTTTCTTCTGGGTCGCGAGGATGATCATGGCAGGGCTGGAGTTCAGAGGAAAAGTTCCTTTCAAGCATGTCTACTTTACAAGTATCATCCGCGATATGCAGGGACGGAAAATGAGCAAGTCGCTCGGCAATTCCCCCGATCCGCTCGATGTCATTGCGACGTACGGAGCGGACGCCCTCCGGTTCACCATCCTCTACCTGGCGCCCATCGGACAGGACGTTCTTTATTCGAACGAGAAGTGCGAGATGGGGAGAAATTTTGCCAACAAGATCTGGAACGCAGGCCGCTTTCTGATGATGAACCGGGACGCCCTCGTTGCCGAGGATCCCTCCGGCATCGCGATCGTCGGCCCGAAGCCTTCGGACGACCTCTCGGATGTGTGGATCATTTCACGTTTCAATTCGACAGTTAAGGATACGACCGATTGTCTTGAACGCCTCCAGGTGAACGAGGCGGCGAAGATACTCTACGATTTCATGTGGCATGATTTCTGCGATTGGTATGTGGAATTTGCCAAGAACAGGATCTACGAAACCGCCGATGTCAACATGAAGCGGGCGATCGTCCAGCGGGCCATCCGGATCTACGAAGAGACGCTTAAACTCCTCCACCCTTTTATGCCTTTCGTCACCGAAGAGATCTGGCAGCACGTGAACGAGCGCAAGCAGGGCGAGAGCATCATGCGGGCGCCATGGCCTTCCCCCGAGGATTCCGAGATACACCCCGATGCAGAGAAGAAGATGATCTTTCTTCAAGAAGTGATCAGCGCGGTAAGGACGATCCGCAGCGAGATGAACCTTCCGCCGGCAAAAGAAGTTGATGTGGTGGTGAATTGTCACGACCGGGCGAAGCTGGATGCGCTCGAAGCAAGCCGGCATCTCCTGGCGAAAATGGCAAAGATCAGTCAGCTGACGATAGGGACAGATCAAGCTAAACCGGGGTATGCCGCCAGTTCAGTCATTCAAGGACAGGAGATATTTGTCCCATTGAAAGGGCTTATAGACATCGACGTCGAGCGAGCCCGGCTCGAAAAAGAAATCGCGCGGATTGAAGGGCAGTTGAAGGGCGTCGAGGCGAAGCTCGGCAACCCGAATTTCGCCGACAAAGCTCCTGCGGACGTTGTGCAGAAGGAAAAAGACAAGCGGGACAATTTCGAACATACGATTCTCAAATTGAAATCCAGCCTGGCGCAAATTCTGGAGTAACCTGACTACGCATGACGATAACGCAGAGGCTGAAAGCACTTTGTTGGATTTTTTTCCTGTCGGTTTCTTCTGCAGCTTCGCAGCATCCGGGATCGTTTGCCAATTTCATTTCTCAGATTAGTCTCGAACCCCCTTCTCAACGCTCCGCCCACGTCGACAGCTTCATGACAGCCCGGTCGAGCGGCGGCCTCCCCATCGTCGAAGATTCCAAAGCATACTTTGTTTATCGGGGGAAGGTTACCTCTTCGATTGCCGTCACCGGGGATCAGACGCAATGGTCGCAATCGGGCGAGCCGTTGAAAAATATCTCCGGGACAGATTTTTATTTCCTCGCGGAGAAGTTCGAGCCGGACGCGAGAATTGACTACAAGTTCATCGTGGACCGCGAATACATTCTCGATCCGTTGAACCCGCACGAAATTTCGGGGGGATTTGGACCGAACTCCGAACTTGCGATGCCCGCCTACATCCAGCCCAAAGAGGTTCTCTTCGATTCGAGTATTTCGCACGGCACGGTCAAGAGCTTCTATTCCAGAAGCAGGTTTATCGATGACACGCTGATGATGAAGGTGTACCTCCCGCCGAACTACAGAAATTCAGCCCGCCGGTTTCCATCGATGTACGTCCACGACGGGCCGGACTATCTTTCGCTCGCGTCGATGGCGAATGTGCTCGACAAGCTCATCGCTCTCAAGAAAATCCAGCCGCTGATTTGCATTTTTGTGCCGCCCGGCGCTGATCGGGCGGGAAAGTATCGCCTGGAGAAACGTGTGCAGTTTGCGAGTTTCATTACAAAAGAACTGGTCCCGTACGTCGATTCAGCGTATCGCACGGAAAAGCGGTCCTCCCGCCGCGGTTCGATGGGCTGCTCTGACGGCGGTCATTTTGCTCTGTGGCTCGGTGTAGAATATTCCGGAACGTTCGGACTCGCGGGGGGTCAGTCGAGCACAATCACAGATCTCTTGACTACTCCCATTCAGAAGGGACCTAAACTCCCGGTGCGTTTCTATTTTGATGTCGGCACGTACGATATTATGGATCCCTCGTACAATTTTCTCGAACTCAACCGAGGGTTCCACAAACTCCTGGAGTCCAAGGGCTACGACGTGACGTACGCCGAATTTCATGAAGGGCATAGCTGGGGAAATTGGAGGGCGCATGTCGCCAATCTTCTCACGGCGCTTTTCCCTCCCGCAGCAGCTCAACATCAAAGAAAGCAGACCAGATAACCATCTCCGACATCGCGACTGATCCTTGGCCACGCACACACCGCTTCCTTCGATTTACTACTCTCTTGTTGAAAGAGAGCCGCACAGCGTCCTTCTTGAGTCGTCACGGATCGACGATGAGAACAAGCATAGTTACCTCTTCCTGCACCCTGTAAAGATCATATCCATCCATCGGCCGGAGGAGGTGGAACGGCTTTTCGCTGAAATCGAGCAATGCATCGGTGAAGGATATTTCGTCGCCGGGTATCTCGGCTATGAATGCGGATACCATTTCGAACAAATCGCCAGAGAGATCCCTCTCGACCCGGAGAAGCCTTTAGCATGGTTTGGAGTCTACTCTGCTCCATTTATTTTTGACCACGAGCTTGGCAACTTCAATAGCGCTCCTCCCGTCCCTCCGGAGCATGTTCCCTCCGGCTTTGTGACAAAAGACTTCGAGATGGTCATCCCTCAGGACGATTACAAGAAAGCCATTTCCAGGATCAAGGATTACATCGTTGAGGGGGATACCTATCAGGTCAACTTCACCAATAAATATCGGTTCCGTTTCGACGGGTCACCGGGCGCCTGCTACAAAAGCCTCAGGGATGCCCAGCGAGTTGGCTATGGGGCGTTCATCAATACCGGCCAGGAATATATTCTCTCCTTCTCGCCTGAGTTGTTCTTCAGGACCGAAGCGGGACGGCTCATTACGCGCCCCATGAAAGGGACAGCCCGGCGCGGAAAGACCAACGAAGAGGATAGCGCCATCGTCGAGTGGCTCCGCGGGGATGAAAAGAACCGGAGCGAAAACCTGATGATCGTCGACTTATTGCGGAACGATCTGGGGCGAATCGCCGAACTCGGTTCTGTTAGTGTGAAAGAGATGTTCGCTGTCGAGAAATATGAGACGCTATTCCAGATGACCTCGACAATCGAATGCAATCTCGCCGGCTCTCCACCGTTCTATGATATCTTCCGAAGCCTCTTCCCGAGCGGGTCGGTGACCGGCGCTCCAAAGATCCGAACAATGCAGATCATTCATGAACTTGAACCGCGGCCGCGTGGGGTTTACACCGGGTCGATCGGATATATTTCCCCCGGACGCGATGCTTCGTTCAATATTGCTATTCGCACGATCGTCATCGACGGCGAGAAGGGGGAGATGGGGATCGGGAGCGGAATTGTTTTTGATTCGGACGCTCAAGAAGAGTACGAGGAATGCCGGTTGAAGGCCAGCTTTCTGACAGAGCCGCCGGAACGATTCCAGCTTATTGAAAGCATGCTTTGGGACAGAGAATATCGGCGCCTCGCGGCTCATATGAACCGATTGAGATCTTCTGCAATGTATTTCGGCTTTCGTTTCAATGAGCGGGAGATCCTCGAGGCTCTGAACCAGAACGGCGCACTTCTTCTTCCTGACGCTTCATACAAAGTCCGCCTCTTGCTCGACGCATATGGAGAGCTCTCCATCGACAATCAGCCGATAACGAACGTTTCCTCAACCGGCAGGGTGACCCTCTCATCGTCGAAAACTTCTTCATCCGACAGGTTTCTTTATCACAAGACCACCCGAAGGAAATTGTACGAAACGGAGTTTGCAAAAGCGGTCCAGGCCGGATTCGATGATATAGTGTTCCTCAACGAGAGAGATGAAGTAACCGAAGGAGCCATCAGTAATATCTTTATTGAGAAAAGTGGGGTGTTCTATACTCCGCCGCTTTCGAGCGGTCTGTTGGCAGGAATCTACCGCGAGGAGCTCCTTCGGACCATGCCTGGCACAATCCAAAAAGTCCTCGAAATGGAAGATCTTCTTTCAGCCGGATCCATCTTTGTTTGTAACGCCATTCGCGGAATGCGGAAAGTTGAGCTCGTCCGCGAGTGAGCCAGGTCAAAGGGGGCATTTTTTAGTTTTGTCTTTATCGATAAATTGCTATTTTTTGACCGTTCAGAGGGGTAGCGCCTGTTTCAAGCATCGCCGTATTGTAAGTTCAGGATATTCTCATATATTAGTGATGGAAACACCTGTCTCGTGTGCCATTGACAAAGCAATCAAACAAGAACTCGTTCATTCGAGGACACTGCAGCATCCGCCGAATCGCCTAAGCTAAGAATTCTTCTTTTACCGATTATCCTTGCAAAAATGAACCGTCAGCAACTCATCGCCCAGATTGTCGAAGATGTTTTGAAAGATAAGAATGTGCCGCACAATTGCTGTAAGGACGGCATTTGCACGGACGGCATGTGTGTGATTCACAACAAAGAAGGGGTGAAGAACATCGTTACGAGCGGCGCCGCCCGAATATCTGCGGGAGTCGGCGTCGACGCCGCCGGGGGTGTAGAACCGGATCTCGCCCGGATGATCGACCACACGCTGTTGAAACCGGAGGGGACCGTCGAGCAAATCGAGAAACTTTGCGCGGAAGCGAAAAAATTTCACTTCGCGAGCGTCTGCATCAATCCATCCTACGTTTCGACCTGCGCCAAGCTGTTGAAAGATACAGACGTTAAAGTCTGCACCGTGATCGGTTTTCCGCTCGGGGCAACATCGACCGAAGCAAAGGCGTTTGAAACGGAACACGCGATCAGGGACGGCGCTAATGAGGTCGACATGGTTATCAACGTCGGCAGGTTGAAATCCGGCGAGTACGATTATGTCGAGAGAGATATTTTTGCGGTGGTAAGCACTGCAAAGAGATACCATGTACTTTCCAAGGTCATCATCGAAACCGGTCTGTTGACCGACGAAGAGAAGATCAAGGCGTGCATGCTGGCAAAGCAGGCAGGAGCCGATTTTGTCAAAACCTCGACCGGCTTCTCAAAAGGGGGAGCAACCGCCGGAGATATCGCTCTGATGCGGCTTGTCGTGGGCAGTTCGATGGGTGTTAAAGCATCGGGCGGAGTCAGAAGCCGTGAAGATGCCCTGAAGATGGTTGCCAGCGGGGCCGACAGGATCGGGGCGAGCGCGAGCGTGGCAATTGCAGGGGGCGTGTCTCCTTCCGGAGGCGGCTATTGAATTTGATACTGCGAATCAAACAATCCTTGAACCATCCGATGCGGCTGCGGCATGAATTGCTGTTCATCGCCTCTGTCGGAGTGAGCATTGTGATTGCCGGATGCTCGTCGTCCGGTTCTTCGCAGCAGGAAGCGACTCAGGCATCACCCGACTCTGCGTCGGCTCAACTGACGGGCCAGGGCCAGCCGGCGGGACATTTGAACGGCCGGAAATCCTCCAGAGCCAGAAATCAACAGGGGTTTGTGACGCAGGAAGATACTATTGAAGCGGAGGTCGTGACCCGAAATCACACTACGGGGCACGTGAAGCCTCCGGCGAAGGGATCATCCAAAAAGAAATTTTACAGTGTGCAGGTAGGAGCTTTCCGCGAACTGAGCAATGCGAACCATGCCAAAAAAGTAGCTCAGGAGCGGTATAAGAGAACGGTGTACCATTTCTACGAAAAAGGAATTAAGATGTACCGGGTGACCGTAGGGAATTTTTCGAAGCTCAACGATGGACTTGCCTTCCTCAAGAAAATACAAAAAGAACATCCTCAAGAGTACAAGAATGCGTGGGTTGCGGAGATGAGACGTTGATCATGAGAATTCTCTTTTTCTGCCTCGTCCTGCTCGTATGCGTGAATGATTCCGCCTCAAGCTTTGTCGCCGCCTCCGCCGATTCCATTCCGCCCGCTCGAAAAGAAAAGCTGAGCACGTTTGAGAGATCCTTCAAGCCGTCGGAGTACGACGCGGATATCGACCTGATCCACAAGAAAGAAAACCAGCCGCGGCCGATCGTCGATGTCCCCGTCGAAACGTTTACCGTAGCAGAACCAGAAACGGTGCAGGGGTTCAGGATTCAGGTCTTTGCTTCCAACGGTTACGAGGAAGCTGTCGGCGTTCGGAATGCTCTGAACCTTGAGCTTCCCGTGCAATGGGTCTATATGGTGTATGACGCCCCGACGTACAAGATCCGAGTTGGAGATTACACCAACCGCGCCGATGCAAATCTCGCCGTCGACGGATTTATCGACAGAGGCTACAAAGGCGCCTGGGTAGTGCCCGACCGCGTTATTGCAAATCCTCCTCCAAAACCCGCCGCCCCACCCCCTCCCGACAGCAGTACAACAATTGAAAAGAAATAGACAAGGAAGTCATTTTCTTTTAGTGTTCTTTATTCAATGAGTCCGAAAGCCTTCGATAGCTTCGCAATCAGACTTAGTGAAGACCGAATCCTAAATAATCGTGCTACTTTCCTTTCCGAAAAAGTCCCGCTTAACGGGATCCCGCACAGCGGGACTTTGCTTCTTTCTCTGGCACCAGAGAAAGAAGAGAGCATCCAACGCTTAATGTTGTAACAGTCGCATTTGGATACAACAGAAAATATACGTATCTTAAAGTATTGCCCCGCCTCTGAACCTCCATATTCGGAAGCGGAAATCTGAGACCCGCTCTCCGACGATCAAAAGCTGAAGCCCACGGTGTAATAGTACTTGCCATGGCCAGGGAAGGGACCTTGCATTGTCCCCTTTTCTACCTTCCGCTGGCGTAAATCTCGCAGCACCGTGTCTCCTCATCTAATCATAAAGGATCACCATGTCTTTTTCCAAACTTGGACTGAACGACCTTCTTGTCCAGGGAATTTTGGCTACGGGATATACCGCGCCAACAATCATTCAATCACGTGCAATACCAGCGGCGGTTGCCGGCAAGGATGTCATCGGATGCGCTCAAACCGGAACGGGCAAAACCGCCGCGTTTGTTCTTCCAATTCTCAACCGGCTGACGAACGAGCACCATTCGAAACATCGCGCCGTCCGGGCTCTCATCCTGACTCCGACCCGCGAGCTCGCGCAGCAAATCGAGGACTCCATAACGGCCTACGGACGTTTCATGAGCCTCCAGAGCCTCGCTGTATTCGGGGGAGTCAATATTCAGAATCAAATCAAGCGCTTGCGAAACGGCGTCGATATTGTCGTCGCAACGCCCGGCCGGCTTCTTGACCATATGGATCGAAAGAGTATCGATCTTGGTTCTGTTGAAGTTCTTATCCTCGATGAAGCCGACAGGATGTTCGATATGGGTTTCATCCAGGACGTACGGAAGATTATCGCAAAAGTACCGGCAAACCGTCAGACGATGTTGTTTTCTGCCACGATGTCCAAGGAAGTCCGCGCGTTGACGGCGAACATTCAGAAGCATCCTGAATTCATCGAAGTCGGCGAACAAAGAAAGCCGGTCGATACCGTGTCCCAGCATTTTTACGCAGTGCACCAGGATTTGAAAATCGAATTGCTCGTCCATATCCTCGGAACAACCCAGATGGACAGCGTGCTGGTTTTTTCCCGCACTAAACATGGGGCCGATAAAATTTCCCACCGGCTGGAACGGCTGGGAATCAAGTCAATCGCGATTCACTCCAACCGCACGCAGGCCCAACGCCAGCGTGCCCTGGCCGGATTCAAACACGGCGACTACAAAGTCCTCGTTGCAACCGACATTGCGGCACGAGGGATCGATGTGGAAGGTATTACGCATGTCGTGAATTTTGATACGCCGGGGTTTGCCGAAGACTACATCCACCGCATCGGCCGCACCGGACGCGCTACCTCGAAGGGTGACGCCCTGACATTCGTATCGCGGAGCGAGCAAGAGCATGTTAGAAGGATCGAGCAGTTTGTCGGAAGGAAATTCGAGGTTAAGAAATACCCCGGTTTCGACGAGACGAAGAGGCTCGCACCGATGCATCAACCGGAGCACCAGGATCGACCGAGGTTCTCGAGGGATGACAGGAGACATCGGCCGGGTGCGCAATCGCATTCAGGATTTTCGCACGACGGTCACAAGCGCCGGACGGAGGGGGAGGCACAATCAAGCTTCCCGCGGGATAGCCAGAAGCCTCGGCCGGAGAAACAGGGGGATCACAGAAAGCGGTGGGAGGATTTGATCAAGGATCGCGACGGTGCAACAACGCCGTCAAAGGGGGGTAAGGGACGCTTCCAATTTCGATCGCGTAAGAAACACGGCGGGAACGACAGTTCCCAAAAATCTTAGAAGTTTTTATTTCATTTTGATCAGGACTCCATCGACGGGCCAACGGGCCCGGACTTTGATGGAGTCTTGATATACAGAAAATCGTTCTGCTGGAATAAAGGGGAATGGTCTGCCTGAGCTGTAGATCCCATAATTGTAGAGATCTTGAAAGGCCTTCAGGCGATACTCCCCTTCCCGCAGCTGCGGGAAGAAGAATTTCTCGCCGCGGCGGCCCGCGACGCGGATCGTCCCCCTCGCCCGTTCCCGGTTGTTCTCCCCTTCGATCACGTATCGGTTCGGCAAAGAGGAATCAGCGTCTACGAGAATTCCCTCAATACTGCTCAGCTGTTCCGGATCCACAGTCCTGATCAGGAATTTCCTTGTACTGTCCTTCCAATGATTCCCTGTCTCGTCCATGAGGGAATCCATCAGTATCCGAAATCTGTAGGAGGAGTTCGGTTGCAGCGTTTGACCGGGCACAACGGAAAAGCTGGCGGCGGAATTCCAAATGAACGAGACCGGCACATCGACAGAATCCCTTCCTATCATCGTCAGGCTATGCTCTGCCGGGCGCCGGCGCAGCGCGTCGTCAAAATCAAACCTGAATTTCTCGTCGAGCGGAACGCGCGTCGTGGAATCTGCGGCGGTCGCGAAGAGCATGCGGGGCGGCAGAGTATCCGGAATTGCCGTGCGGCTGAACTGCTTCGACATTGCCAGAGAGTTGATGACATGACCAGCCAGGTCTCTCACCGTTGTCGCATACACCTTGAACACACTATCGCCGCGGAGGGAATCCGTTACGAGCGTAACAGTCGCAGGATTCTGAAGGTCCGCGAAGAGGTCGGTGATGCGTGCGAAGCGCGTCCGGCCTGTATCCGAGATCGAAAATCCTTTGAGCGATACCGACGACGAATCAATAGGCTCGCTGAATCTTAACTGCACATGACGCTCGTCCGTGGCGACGGCGTCGAGAAGGCGGGGAGCTGTCGTATCCTCCGTCGTAAGCTGGAAATTCACGCCGTCGCGGAGAGAATCGACGTCATTGAGCGTAAAATCGCTCGCCGCCGTGCTCATCGCATCGGTCTCCGGATCATAGAGCAAGTTTCGAAACTCATCCCGAACGGCAAGGAGACGGTATCGTCCAAAAGCTAGATGCGAC
Source organism: uncultured Chitinophagaceae bacterium (assembly GCA_964384415.1). GTDB lineage: Bacteria > Bacteroidota > Ignavibacteria > UBA10030 > UBA8401 > JAGVPT01. The sequence goes on from CAYLMV010000037.1 coordinate 17,237, forward strand.
AGATCATAGTCTCCGGTGTTGCCGCATTGGGTAATGTAGTCCGGCTTTTGTGTCATCGGATTGAGCGTGTCCGCCTGCAACCCGTCCAGCCGGTACGCAAACACCATCACTCCGCTCGGCTTAGCATCGTACAGCCGCCCCCGAATTTCTCCCTTATCTATTTGAGATCCCGTTGCAAAGGCAAGTGTGAACGATTTTGCCATCCGGTTGGCAGGGGATCTCCTGTCGACAACATCAGTGCCTATGGTAACGACATATGTTGTGTTCTTGCGGAGGGACTCGGGAAAATTGATGTCTACCTCTTTGCCGCTCCAGTCGAATTCAATATCACGTACATACGGAGAGATAAAGATCGACTCCTCAACCGAGCGGCGGTCGACATATTTGCTGAAGACGAGAGTGATATGCTGGCCGTCAAAATTCGTCGTATTCGGGAAGGGATAGACCTCAAGAATTTCGGGGACCGTTGTGTCGATCGGTCCGCCTTCGGGGAGCCGCTGCCCGGCGCATCCGGAAAGCAATGCGAAAATTGCCGCAATCATTGGCACGAAGACGGCGGAGATCGGAAGGTCAAATGTCTGGGATCTTATGTAAGATTTTCTTGGGCGCATCGGAGGCAGGAACATAATAGAAAATTTTTGCGTCAGAAGAAAGATACGATCCTTTGAGAGTTCTTTAACTTGGATTGATATCATTCAGATCCCGCGGTTAACCTCGTTTCCAGCATCTTTGCCTATTCTCGTTCCCAACTTCTCGTGGGGAACGAATATTCTCTCCCGTTTTCATTCCCGACCTCTTGTTAGCGGGGTTCAAATCTGTAACCCCAAGGCTCTTGCCGATAGTGTTATCATCTGGCGTATTATACAAAGAAATCGAAAGCGAGGCGTTGGACAGACCTCTGGATTCCCACTCGCGATCGCGCAGGCCGTTCGCAGGGGGACATCCCCGCTCCATTTCTCCCCCCTGCACGCTGGCCTGAGGCTGCAGGAAGCGGGGTCGGGGGTGTGTCGAACAGGATCGTTGCATCGCAGGTCCCTCATGCCTTCCGAGCTCTTTCACACTGTACCGCTCCCCACTTGCCTTTACGAACCCGATTTGTTAAATTTCTCTCGTAAGAATCCTACCCTCTACAACAGATTGAATACGATTATCGTACGTTTGTCTACTGCTGTTGGGCTTTTACTCTTCGTCAATCTGTTCACTACATCGGTGAATTCCATATGAAGATCTCTGGCCTTGGTCAATATCGGAGCGATAGACTGTTCCGAACAGTCGCTCTTGTCATCTTCGTATCCTGCATCAGCACCGCTCAGACATCCACTTACAGTTTCCTTCTGAGCGATGTCAGCGCACGATCCTCGGCGATGGCGGGAAGTTTTATTTCAATGAGGGATGACATCAATACCATTTTTTACAATCCTGCGGGGCTCTCCACGATCACGAAGCCGCAAGCCTCCTTCGGCTACCTTAAGAATCTGCTCGATATAAACTCGGGGTATGCTTCGCTGGTGGAGGAGGTTTCTGGGCTGGGGATGGCGGGCCTGGGCGTCAATTATGTGAACTACGGGACGTTTGACAAGACGGACGAATTCGCGAACAAGATCGGCACATTCAGCGCCGGCGATCTGGCGATTTCGGTAGTGTGGGCCAATCAACTGGAGGAGAATTTAAGTTACGGGGTTGGGGCAAAATTCATTTACTCGTCCATAGAGGATGCACGTTCCTCGGCCGTCGCTGCCGATCTGGGGCTTCTCTATTTTATCCCCGGTGCGAATCCGGTTTCCCTGGGGGTGAGTCTGATGAATCTTGGAACTCAGCTTAACCCGTATCTGAGCACACGGGAGAATCTTCCGCTGGAGTTGGCAGCGGGCGCGACGATAAAACCCGAGCATCTTCCCCTTCTGTTGAATCTCGACTTTCACGACCTGAACTATTCGCAGCCGGATCTGGTGTCTCACTTCAGATCCTTTTCCGTCGGCGGCGAGTTCACGATGAGCAAGGAACTCCGCTTTCGTTTCGGCTATCAAAATGAACGCCATCGCGATCTTGTTTTCGGTTCCTCTTCGGGGCTTGCCGGATTCTCATTCGGAGGAGGTCTCGTGCTTGAGAGGCTGCGCTTTGATTACGCCTACGTCTCCCTCGGAAGAATCGGGAGCATCAACAGTATATCGGTGGGAATGAATTTATAGGGAAGTGCGAGAAGCGGATTCTGAAGTACCCCCTGCCGGAAGATGATGGTCCAGTGAGTTTATTGCCCGCCGACAACCTTCGTCACCAATACCGAGCTAACATAAAAGAGGATCATTCCCAGAAACACAACGATCGGGGCAATCCTGTTCCTCGACCGATTGATTTCAGGAATGAGGTCGCTCGCCCCGACATACATTCCAGCCCCCGCCGAAAAAGCAAACGCATATCCGACAAAGCGGGCGTTGACGCTGCCGAAAAAGAACATTGCGACAATGCCGCACATCGTTGCCGCACCGGATCCGGCCGACGCCAGGAAGGCTCTCTTGCGCGGCTGGTCGGAAGCGACCATGATGGAGGCGATCGTCAGCCCTTCCGGAAACTTGTGCAGAAGGATTGCGAAGAAGATCATCAGACCAAGTCCGAAGTTGTACTGCATTCCCGCGGAGATCGAGAGGCCGTCAAAGAAAGCGTGTATGAACAATCCCCAGAAGGCAGAATAGCTAGCGACTTTTGAGACCATGACTTCCGCATGCACTTCTTCTCCAAAATGAAGATGACCCACCACTGTGTGCTCGACAAAATGCATGACGCTGAATCCCGTCAGGACCAGCAGCGGAGCGAGCGAGCCGATCCCCGAAATGCTTTCAGGAATAAGATCGAGCAGCACGAGGGCAAGGATGAACCCGGCTCCCAGGGCCAGCAAATACTCCTGGAATTTCTGAGGCCATCCCTTGTTGAAGAGAACGACAGCCCCTCCGATGATCTCCGCGCATGCGGCGACCAATCCAAAAAGAAATATTGCCGGGTACGTACTCATCTTCCTGGGTAAGGCGTTTTGATGAATTGTTCTGCCTGATCGTAGGAATTCTCAAACTTCTTCATCCCGAGCACTTTATTGTACTGAGCGAGAGCCAGGTCGCGTTTCATCTGCAAGTCATAGATGAACCCGAGTTTAAGGTTCGCCATCACCATAAACCCCGACTCTCCGTCTTTATCCAGCTTTTGGCTCAACTCCTGGCAGCTCCGGAGATCTCCGATGGCAGCATCGTAGCTAGCTTTGTTGAGCGCATACACGCCAAGATAGTAGAGAGCCTCCCGTTCTGCGGAATCCGAATATCCGACCATACCCCCGGTTGTGTGACACTTGGCGACGATGTCATCAAACGCAGCGTGTGCTTCCTCCCATTTGCTGAGGCTCACGTAGCAGCGTCCCACGTACCGTTCAAACACCACGTTTTTCGGAAAGCGCGCAAAGAGGTTCTTCGCAACATCGAGCGCTTTATCGTACTGGCGCTCGTGCGTATAATAGAGCTGGAGTAAAGTGAAGCTTGCCTCCACCGATGCGTATTTGGCGTTTGCTGCGGCGATGGTCAACTGCTCGATCCCTTTTTTCTTGTCCCCGCTCGGAAAAAACAACATGAGAGGCTTGACGATCGGGTATTGTTCCGGAATGGCCTCGGCGTAGAAATTGTAAATCCCCTTGCCGAGTAAGATATCATAGTTATCGGGGGCTAGCTTGAAAGCGCGCTGTACGACCGGAAGCGCGAGCCTTCCGTCATTGGCCGCTTTGATCCAGCTCCCCCTGTTTGCTCGCAGGCGGCCCCGGAATCCAAGCGCCCCGCCTTTGAAAAAGAGGGCCGTCAGATCGTCCGGGTTCGCATCGAGGATACTGTCGCACTTGTCGATGACAACATCCAGCTTCGCCAAAAATGGATCGTCGAGCGATTCGTTGTCCATATCCAGCATAATCTTCCACCAGTCGATCATTGCAAGAAAGAAGTAACCGGCTGGATGGGCTGGGTGAGAGGTGACGATCTGGTGAAAATCCGTTTCCGCCTGGTCAAACTCAAGATTATAGACATGATCGATCCCCTGCCTGGTGTGCATATCAAACTCGGGATCAGTGAGCCATTGCGCGCGACCGAGAGTCGGGGCGATGACAACAATGAGGCATACGAGAGCGGCGATCTTCATAGCCAATCCAACGGCGGGAGACTTTGGGCTTTCGGGTGATAAGAATTTCATGAAGGGCAAATGGCCATCAAGGTGTTGTGGTCTCGTCGACGGTGAGCTCCTGGAGTTGGCTCACGGCTCTCATTTCTCGCCATTGCTCGATCGACCAGGCCAAAGGCCATGAGGAAATCCATGGAGAGTACCAGATGAACGCTCCTGCCAGGATGAGCATCAAGGTTGCGAGGGCTCCGCCTTCCGGACCGAACGACCCGCCGGTCAACCAGTTCGGTCCCGATTGGACTAAGACGCCAAGCTGGAATTTCGTGAATGGAATACCGCTCACGGGGAAAGAACAGATGTGGTTCTGGGTGAAATTCCACGAAAAATGGAGAGCAATCGGAAACCAGAGAGATCGTGTTTTAAAGTAGGCGATTGAAAGCCATACTCCTGCCAGCGCAACATTCACCAGAGAAAAGAAGGTTACGTTTGGATTGCTCGCGTGGGCCAGACCGAAGAAGGCTGAGAAAGCCAGAACGGCGATCAGCTTTCCGGTCCCTTCGATCATTGTCTGGAACAAGTATCCGCGGAACATCAGCTCCTCTCCAAACGCGCCAACTACGAAAATAACGCCGCTGGCGCAGAACAGGCGGGCTTCTTCGCCAACGGAGAGAGGCTTAAACGTAAAAGTGATCATGCCAAGAGAATATTCGGCCGCGAAGATAACCATCATCATGCCGCCGCCGATGAGGGTGCCCTGACCCAGTTCGCGCAGGAGATTGCCGCGCATCGGAAGTCCGACCGAAGCGAGCGGGGGGCGGTGTTCAAGAAATTTGGCAATCAACCAGGTCACCAGCAGCAGCGATCCATAAAGCACGACCTCACCTTTTACATATCCAGGAAGAAGCGTGTCGTGCGGAAGCAGCATCCTGAGGGGCCACTGGACCGCAGAAGTAATCGCGAGAAGCGCGATAGTAAAAATCCCCATCCGCCAGCCCGCGCGAATGTTCTGTTCGTTTTCGTTGTAGAAGATTCGTTTTATCATTGCTCCAGTTTCTCCAGAAGATATGTCTTGGCCCGCCCGATGGCAATCCTCTCCTGACTCATGGAATCCCTTTCCCGGACGGTGACAGACTGGTCCTGCAGTGTTTGTGAGTCGACGGTGAAACAGAATGGCGTCCCGATTTCATCCTGTCGCCGGTACCGCCTGCCGACGGCGCCGCTGTCATCATAAAACACGCGGAAGGATTTCTGCAGGTCATCCGTCATTTTGTGGGCGATCTCATCCATCCCGTCGCGATTGACAAGAGGGAGAACCGCAGCCTTCATCGGTGCGAGCCGCGGATGAAAATGAAGCACCGTCCGCATCTCTTCTTTTCCATCGGCCGTCGGAGCCGATTCTTCGTCGTATGCTGCCGCGAGAAATGCCATGAACGAGCGGCTTGCCCCGGCCGAGGTCTCGATGACAAAGGGAGTGAACTTCTCCTTTGATTGATCATCGAAATATTTCATGCTCTTGCCAGAAAATTCCTCGTGGCGGCTGAGGTCAAAATCGGTCCGGCTGTGAATCCCCTCAATTTCTCCCCAGCCGAACGGGAACTTGAATTCGATATCATAGGCCGCTTTGGCATAGTGGGCGAGCTTCTCATGCTTGTGCCACTGAAGCTGTTCGCGCTTGATACCTAGTCCAAGAAACCACTCCAGCCTCTGAGTCCGCCAGTACTCGAACCATTTGTCTTCTTCGCCCGGCTTGACAAAATACTGCATTTCCATCTGCTCGAATTCCCGCGTCCGGAAGAGAAAATTCTTCGTGTTGATTTCGTTGCGGAACGCCTTGCCAATCTGCGCAATTCCAAACGGGAGTTTCTGCCGGGATGAGCTCTGAATATTGAGGAAATTGACAAAGATCCCTTGTGCCGTCTCAGGCCTCAGGTAGACAACGCTGTTCGTATCCTCTACCGGGCCCACAAACGTCTTGAACATCAGGTTGAACTGGCGCGCTTCTGTGAAGGTCTCTTTGTTGCCGCAGTTGGGACAGGTGACCATCGTGCGTATCACGTTTGCCGTGAACTCATCCGACGTCATCCGCTTCGCGAATTCATCGATGATCGTCTGGTCCTGCATTTGCCCCGCGAACGTCGAAGGTTCCACCGTCCGAAGAATCTCTTTTTTCTTCTTCACGGAAAGCTCTTCAAGAAGCACGTCAACCCGGTACCGCGCCTTGCACTGTTTGCAGTCGACCATCGGGTCGGTGAAATTTGCGACGTGACCCGAAGCTTCCCACACCCGGGGATGCATGAGAATCGAGGCATCGACGCCTTCGACATCCTCGCGCAGCGTCATGGATCGCCACCACGCTTGCTTAAGATTGTTCAGCATCTCGACGCCTAGCGGGCCGTAGTCCCAGCAGCCGTTCAGTCCGCCGTAGATTTCGCTCGACTGGAAGACAAATCCCCTTCGTTTTGCGAGGGAAACTATTTTTTCCATCACCGCGATGCTTTGTGCCGAATTCCCTTTTTGATCTTGCGTACCGATAATCCCGCTCCTTTCTGTGGTCGTTCCTTGGTCATGACGATGCTTTCAAAAACTCGTTTCGCATAAAGAAGATGAATCGATGAGCTTTTCTCTCTCAGGTTTTCGGTCGAAACAAGCGAGACGTTGAATCGCTTGAGCGAATCGGTCAGAGACGTGATCGCCCGGAGCACTTCAAAGGCCGGGGGCACGGCAAAGCGCAGTTCCTCACGAACGCCCTTCGCTTCGCCGACGCCGATTTTAAGACGGCGGATCTTTTGCACGTCCACGCCCATCTGCTTCAGCGTCGAATCGATGATCGGCGCTATCCGCACTACCGGCGGTCCCTCTTCAGCCGCGGGCCGGCCGGCGGCAGGGCCCGGCGAGACCGATCGTTCCCGGATAAAAGTGAGAACGACGGCGGAGGCCGTCAGGATGAGAAGAACGATCGTCCTGGTACCGAGGGATTTGCGCATATGAACAATTGCCTATGCTATTTCCACTCTGCTCTGATCCCCGATCATGAATCGGTGAACTCGCGGTCTTCCCGCTGCTTCCACAATCTCCACGTCGTTGCCAAGAATACTCCCTTCGATGCGAATGCCGACATTGTTGATTTTGCACTCGCGCAGGATGATGGAGTATTCCACTTCACTCTTTTTGATGACGGTATGATTACCGACAGCCGTGAACGGGCCGATATAACTCTCCTCGATTACGCAATCCTTTCCCACGATCACCGGCCCCCGGATGACACTCTCCGAGATCTTAGCGCCTTCTTCGATGATAACCTTCCCCACGATGGACGATGACGCATCGACCGATCCGCGAATCGAAGTTTCAATGTTGTCGAGAATCAATCTGTTCGCCTCGAGAAGGTCCAGCGGCTTCCCCGTATCCTTCCACCATCCGGTAATCTCGCTGTAACCGATGGAAAATCCCTTGTCGATGAGGTACTGATGAGCGTCGGAGATTTCCAATTCGCCCCGTTTGCTCGGCTTGATCGCCTTGCATGCCTCGAAAATATGACTGTCGTAGATATAGATACCCGCCACCGCGAATTGACTCTTCGGTTTCTTTGGTTTTTCCTGGACGCTCACAATACGATTATTTTTGATTTCGGGAACGCCGAACCTCTCGGGGTCCTTCACTCTCGAAAGGGTGAGCCAGCAATTGCATTTGGCCTTTTGGAACTCCTCAATATAGCGCTTGATTCCCCCGACGACCATGTTGTCGCCCAGGTAGAACACAAAATTATCCTTGTTCACGAAACGTTCCGCAAGCATCACGACCTGCGCAAGTCCTCCGGGTTTTTCCTGAGGGATGTACGTGATCGATACGCCCCATTTCCGGCCGTCTCCGACGTAGTCGGGAACTTCCTGGCTGTCGGCGTTGTGCACGATTCCGATTTCCTTGATACCGGCATCGACCGCCGCTTCAATCGCATAGTAGAGAATGGGCTTATTGGCGATCGGGATAAGGTGCTTGTTCTGCGTGTGAGTGATGGGCCGTAACCTGGTGCCGCGGCCTCCTGATGCGATGAGTGCTTTCATAGAACAGAGTGAGGTTTAGAATAAGATCAAGATTGAGATTAAGTTCGAGATCAAGAAGTATCTGACGATCGCGCATGACCTATCTTTCTATGAGACCCGCGCTTCGGTCCGTTGGCGTTTTGTGAAGAGCGAGATCTTGCCGCCGCCGTATTTTTCGATCAGCTGTTTTGCCACATCAAAATCCTTCCCGACGTCGGTCGGTGAATGCGCGTCGGAACCGAGCGTGAGTGGAATCTTAAACTCGCTCAGGATCGCGAGGATCTGCGCGCTCGGGTAGACTTCCTTCACCGGCTTTCTCAGACCTGAGGTGTTGATTTCAACGGCAATGTCGGCCGCCTTCACTGCCTTGAACACTTCCCGCAGGATTTCTTCCATGTTCTTGGTTGGCCTGTGTCCGAATTTCTTCACGAGATCGCAATGGCCTATGATATCGAACAATTTCGCCGCGGCGGACCGTTTGATGTGGTCGTAATACAGAGTATAGACCTCGTCGATGTTACGTTCTTCGTATTTGTGAACGAACACCGGGTTGTCGAATCCCCATTCGCCGAGATAGTGAACGGAACCAATGACATAGTCAAAATCGTTCTGAGCGTTAAACTCCTTCACCCATAATTCGGTCCCCGGGAAAAAGTCTCCCTCCACGGCAAACTTCACGGTGATCCGGTCTTTGTATTTGTCGCGGAGCGCCATCACCTCTGGCTTGTAGGATGTCTGAAACTGATCGATCGTCATCCGGTGCTGCAGATCGAAGTCGTTCGGCATCGGAGAATGGTCGGAACAGCCTATCTCCTTCAAGCCCATCGTTACCGCATGCTTGATGTACTCTTCAAGTTCTCCGTCGGCATGTTTGCATCGCGCGTTGTGAGTATGGTAGTCGACGAGCATCAGGGATCCTTTGTAGATGCGAGAACGGCTGTCTCTTTTGACAACGCTTCATAGAGCGCTGCAATCCGTTTCAACCCGCGGGCATTCAGGGCCGAACGGTGCTTTCGTATCGTGGAATGATCTCCACGCGCGATGGGCCCGGTAAGGGCAGCGGCTGCGGAAGTCAATTTCGCATTCATGAAACTCCGCAGGATAATCGGTTCGTAGATCGACAGCACTTTGTTTCGCGGAAGTCCGAGTCTCACCCCCAGTTGCTCAACAACGGACAGGATCGTCGTGAAAAAATTAGAGCTGAAGACGGCTGCAAGATGATACAATACTTTTTGCCGGCGGGTGAGGATGAGTGCCCGGGAGCCGAGTTCACGGGCAAGATATTTGCCGAGCGCAATGGCCTTCCGGTCTCCCTCAATGCCGATCCAGATATCGCTCAATCCCTCAGCATCCGCTTTCGTCCCAGGGAAAGTCTGGAGCGGATGAAAGGATCCTACCGCGGCTCCTTTCCGGCACAATGGCGCGAGGACATCGGATTCCAGCACGCCCGAACAATGGAAAACGACTGTGCCGGAAAAATCCGATCGCATCTGTGAAACAATCTGAGCGACATCGCCAATTTCATCATCGGGCACGGTGAGGAAAACAATACCCCCGGAGCTGATGGCGGGCATTGACTTCAGGGTGCAGTGACGTGCGCCGACCCTCCGCCCTAGACGGCGTGCAGATTCCCCTTTCCTGCTTACGACCAAGCGAAGAGTGAATTTCCGCTTACGAAAGGCGAGGCCAAGGGCGCTGCCCACCGCGCCGGCTCCAATGATCGTTATGGGCAGGTCTTTCTTTGATCTCAATGGGTTTTCCACATGGCTGCAGAAACATATCCAACGACTCGATCGGTATCTCCGGACACATCGCCTGAATTGCAGGCGTGAAGGATCGTGCAAACGTCTGCCCCAAGCGTTGTTGCCGCGGCTAATACGGATACGATCGGACCGCCTCCGCACGCTTCTGTTTTTTCTTCGTCGATATCGTTCATCAGGGTCCGGTAATCCAAGTCCTGGATGGAAGCAATCGCAATGGCGTCGAGCTTCTGCGCCGTGTCTGAACTGTAATAATGCGAGAGGTCGGAGCTGGCGACGAGCAAAATGTGTTCGTCCTCCACTACTTCCGCGAGCCCGGATCCGAGCTTCTCGCAGTATTCCTTCTTTTGGTTGCCGATGATAATCGGCACAATTTTAAGATTGCGGACGGATCTCTGCAAGAACGGAATCTGCACTTCAATAGAATGTTCGGACCGGTGCCCATCAAGCGAATTCCGGAGAAAAGGAACTTTCGTGAGGATGGCATCCCTCACGTTGCTGTCTACCTCCACCGTCCCGAGCGGAGTAGTGAAACTCGAGCCCGAAAACACGGAAATTCCGTCGAAATATTCCCGATGACTCGGACCGACAATCACCGCGGTGATCTTTTCACTCCCCGTCAACAAAGCGTACGCTTCTGCGGCGGTGCTGCCGGAATACATATATCCGGCATGCGGGACAATAAGGCCGATGAGCCGGCCCGCCTGCTTTCGCCGCTTGACGTCGGAGAGGAGAGAATCTACCGTCGCCTTGAGATCTCGCTCGTGCTCCGGGTAAAACATGCCAGCAACGACCGCAGGCCGAACATACGAATCTCCGGTCATGACTTTTTCTCCTCGATGATATCCGCCGAGAAGATATAAATCCGGGTCTCGGCATGCTTCCATTGATCTCGCGGCAAGCCAGCCTTGGTGCACGTCTCTTCGAGAAACCGATTGCGGCCCCAGTGATTCGAAACGGCAACCTGTGGAAGAAGGAGCCCGCGATGCATCCCAGCGGTGAGGAAAATTCCATGGGTGCCGACCTGGATCTCCTCAATCGATGAAATTTCTCTAAGGGGAGAGAGAACGGAGATTTCGATTCTGATATCGGCAAGCTCTTCTTCGCTCACCGGCAAAAATCGCGGGTCTTCAGTAGCAGATCGCCCCGCCATTTGTGCAACAGTACTCGACAGCGGCTCGGCCGAGACGATCAATCCCAGGCAGCCGCGAAGCTCCTTCTTTTTCGAGAGCGTGACAAACACTCCGTTGGGCTGAGATAACGGACTCTCTTCGGGGTAGAGCTTCTGTTTCGATCCGGAAGGATCTTCGCCTTTGTGAGTGACCGCATACCGGACCGAGTTCCGCGCAATTTCGATCAATTCCTTTTCTTCGTCGGGGTTAAACATACAGAGACCGATCCAAAAATTTCAAACCAAAAATAGTCATTTAATAAGTCAGTTTCAACAAAGCGTGGCGGGGTAACTTTCCGAAGGTTCGTTTCTTAACCCGTCGGATTGCTCCGTATTGTGTGCCCTTTTAGTAAAAACCTTCGGATGGTCTTTTCGCACCACCCATCCGAGCCCTTGCACGGCTCTTTCGTCCTTTGACTTAGACTTCGCTTCGATCAACTTGATCCAAAAAAAAGCCCCGGATCCGTCGCCGGATTCGGGGCTTCCAATCTCTACCCGTTGGAATTATTTTATCTTGATGCTGGCGATCGCTTTGTCGAACGCCGGTGTGTAGTCGGCTGCCATCGGCAGATACCAGGTCACGACCAAACGGTACACTTTGTCGTCTTTCACCACAAAGTATGCACGTCCGGCAACCTTGGCTTCCGGGGCATACGACAAATATTTCGCATCGAGGCCGTCAATTTTCGTATCGCTTGTCGATTTTGGCTTGAATTTGTCCTTGTTCTGCTCGAACACCTTAGCGACGTTCAGCTTCTTCGCCGGCAAAACGTCGATCTGGATTGCACAATCCTGACGGAGCTTATGATGGATGTTCATCGAGAAAATCGTCTCTCCTTTTTTCGGAGGGAAGCTGTATTCGAAATTGTCGGGGTACTGAAGCTGGAAGAATTCTCCGGCGTATTTCGTCAATTCCGCCGACGGCTTGTCTTCATCTCCCTTACTCACCGCAACTTTCGGCTTCGGGAGCTTGATCGAAGAAAGCACCGAGTCAAAGACCGCAGAGTACAGCTGGTAGTCGTCATTGAAGCCCGCCAGGTTTACGTAATAAAAAACGCTGTCCCGGACCGTGATGAGCCTTCTTCCGTAGATCGTGACTCCTTTGGCAATTTTCGAGGTGTAGGAGATCACATGGCCCGCTTCTTTGCCAAGGGTCGCAGGCTGGTCGCCGTCGATCGCCCCGATTCCGGAAAGCTTATCCTTCGTCTGGGCCTCGTAGGCATCGAGCGTGGAAACGCCGGTAGCGGCAAAATTCTCAAACCCGAAAAGAATTTCGACGCCATTCTTCCCGCCGCTGGAGGGATCGAAAAACCAGGTCGCGGCCTCCTGGGAAGAATAGATCTTGATCCGGTTCGTTTCGGCATTGACCAGCCACCCTTTTGGGTATTGCAGTTCGAACCCGTAGAACGGATCCTGGTACGTCTCCCATTCGGCAATAACGGGAGCTTTCGGTTTGCTGCATGAGCTAAGCGCCACGGCCAGAAGAACACTCGCAGCACCAAAAAGAACCGCTGGGGAAAACCATCGATTGGAAAGATGCGTCATAGGTCACCTTTGCTCTAATTGGTTGTTATGGGAAGAAACACAATTCGGGGAAGACTCAATCGAGCCTATCCTCCCTTTAACTGACTAAGTTCTTTTGGAGCAGTTTTGTTTTTAGGATCAATCTTAATGACGGTTTCATATTCTTCAATGGCCTTCTTCTTGATTGCGTCCGCCTCATCCACAGTGATATTGTGGTTGCCGAGGGACAGTGCGTACGATTGCGCGAGCCAGAGGTGCGCATCGGCATCTTTCTTGTCTTTCAGTTCGTGCGTAATCGCCTTTTTCAGGTATTCAATCGCGGTGGGATAGTTCTTCCCAAGCAGCTCGATTAACCCGATAAATTTGTTCGCTTCCAGATATTGGGGGCCGAACTTCTCCTCCCTCGTTTTGTGTTCTGCCGGGTCCAGCTTGACGGTATCGATCACCGATATCACGAACTCGTACTGTTTCTCGGCTCGCTCCAGGGAGTCCAGCCGGTAATAGCAGCTCGCAAGGTAAAGGTATGCCTGAATGAACTCGGGCCGCAGCGCGATGACCTGCTGCATCATCGTCTTCGCCGTGTCATACTTCCCGACCACCATGTAGCAGACGCCGCCGTTGACGAGAGCGACGGCATTTTTCGGATCGGCGGTCAGTTTCTTCGAATACTGTGCGGCGGCCTTGTCGTACATCTTCTTGCTCATATATGCTCCGGCCAGGTCGGCGGAAATTTCCGTCGAAGCACTGTCCAAGGCAATGACTCTTTCGAAACTTGCGATCGCGTTGTCGACGTCCTTTAATCGCGCGTATGATCTGCCGATTTGAATGTAGTTCTCGGCGTCGAGCGAGTCTTTCGGGATCGTCTTGTAGATATCGACTGCTTTTTGGTACTCGCCGATTTCGTAGAGGGAGTAGGCGTACATCGGTTTCAAGTCAAAGGCAGCGGGATTAAGTTTGATTGCCGCCTCGATGACCGGCACGGCATCCTTGTAATATTTTCCGCCAAAGAGCGCCTTTGCATACTCGTCATACGCCACCGGGTTGTCTTTTTTCAGGGCGACATATCTCACAAAGAACCGGGCCGATTCCCTCCATTGCTTCGCGCGGTAGAAAAGATCCGCGACATCAAAAACGTACACATCGTTGTTCGGATCCAAATTGACTGCTATTTCAAACTGAAGAGCGCAATCGTTGTACAGCCTCCCCTTATAAAATGCTTTCGCGAGCTTGTAATGGTTGGCGGCCGAGGTCGAATCCAGCTCGACGGCTTTTTGATAATTAGAAATCGCCAGGACGTTGATGTTTTGTCTCCCATACGCTTCCGCCAATCCGACGTAGACCTGCGGCAGTTTTTCGTTGATCTCCTTCGCTTTCGAGAAGTAGACGATGGCCTTATCCAGCGAGTCGAGATCGAGATAAATATTCCCGTACGCGACCGCCACTTCCGTATTCTTCTTGTCCAACTTCATCACAGCGTTGAAGACCTTGAGGGCCTTGTCGGACTGCCCGGTCTTCAGGAGAAAGGTTCCCAGCGATATCATCGCGGTTGTGTCTTCGTCGTTGAGGTCCACCGCCCGCTGAAGGAACATCTGCGCGGAGTCGTTGACGCCCTTTAAACGGTACGCTTCGCCGAGAAAGTGGTTGATCACGGAGCTCCGGGGAGTCGCTTTGAGGGCGGCCTGAAAGTAGTCGATGGCGGCGCTGTACGATTTCTGAGCCAGCGCTTCTTTCCCGAGTTTTACATCATCCTGTGCAAAAACGGCCGCGGCGCAGAGCACTACAGTGAACGGAAGAAATCGATAAAAACGGTGCATGGGAGAATACCTCTATTACTGGGATTGAAGTTGTATAAGACGAACGGGCATTGTCGCCGGTACCAGTCCGTTCTTAAGAAATAGTTTTTGCCCCTCTGAGCCCGTGACGAAGGCCGCAAAACCCACGCCCACGCCGGTGCCGGCATCTTTTGAAAAAATGTACAGCGTGCGCCGAAGCGGATAGTAGTCCCTGTACACATGCGCCTGCAACGGCGGAAAATATTCCAGAGTCGTCGTTGTCGAATCCCTCCGGAACGCAGGGTCGCCGATGGCCAGGATTTTTGTCTTTGCGGGAGTCTCGGAGACCCAGCTTTGGCTCACAAAACCGATTGCATTCTGATGTTCAGCGACGAAGGAAATCGCGTGAGTCGTGGTCGTGCATGGATACACCACGTTGGCAAACGGAACGAAGCCTGTCACCCGTTGCAGCACATATTCGTACATGCCGCTGTTTGGGCCTCCCAGCGCGACGACGATCTTCCCTCCCACCTTTTTTTCCCCTAATTCCCGCCACGTCGTCTTCTGCCCCAGCATAATTTCGCGCAGCTCGTCCACGGTAAGATGATCGAGCGAATTTTTCTCGTTGACTAGGACCAGGGCGGCATCGTACGCTATCGTAAACGTATCCACCTCCAGCTTATACTTCTTGATCACAGCTCTCTCGTCGGCATTGAGGGGCCGTGCGCTGGTGATCAGTTTGACACTATCATTAAGGAGCTGTACGACGGCATCCCGCGTCGTCGATTGAAGGTGAGTGATATGAGCTTTTTCATACATCGATTCAAAGTCTTTTACTTCGCTGTCGATCGCGGGATAGATATCCTCGGAGGATATCATGACAAGCTTTCCCCGTGTCGGCAGGTCGCGGGTATCTTCTTGACAGCCGATCCACGGGAGGGATAAAATCAGGGAAAAGAGAGGCAGTAAACTATGAAAGGGACCGATCTTCATTTCTCTGCTGCTGTTTAATGCGGATGTTAACAAACCTATAGACACCGTACAACAGCATCACCACGCCGAACATGATCCTGAATTTCTGGGGCATCGTGGGGGGCATGAATAATCCCGATGCGATGACGAGACCGCCGATGAAAAGGATTCCGGAAAACACGTATCCGATATATATCAGCGGCCTGTCAGGGTCCATGGCAGAATTAGTGCCCCTGGTTCAATTTAAACTTAAACGGGATCGAAACCCATACAGCAACAGGTCCGTTGTTCATGACGGCTGGCGTAAACACCCATTGCATTGCAGCATCGATCGCGGCCTGGTTGAACAATTCTGCGTCGGATTTAAGAATCTGCGCCTTCTTGGCCTTTCCTTCTTTGTCGACCCATATCTTTACCCAGACCGTACCTTCAACTCCGGCGCGTCGTGCGATCTCCGGGTAGGCCGGCGGCGGATTCTTCACCGGGACCGGCTGCTTCTCTACTGGGACAAAATCGGGGGGCGGACCATCATCCTCGATCTTCACGTCGTTCTGGATTGCAACGGTACCGCTGC
This sequence comes from uncultured Chitinophagaceae bacterium, assembly GCA_964384415.1. Classification (GTDB taxonomy): domain Bacteria; phylum Bacteroidota; class Ignavibacteria; order UBA10030; family UBA8401; genus JAGVPT01. Next base: position 33,193 of record CAYLMV010000037.1, read on the forward strand.
CGCTTGCGTTCGGATCGCCGACCGGGCCGATTTGCTGCAGTTCTGTCTGAGAGGCGATCGTCGCCTCCGGGCTGATTTCTGCGTCAGGAACCGGGACAGGCGTTCCAACCGTCGGCTTTGCCGCTGCAGCGGAAACGGAGACAGCGGGTGCGGCCTGCGAGTTGGTAATCGATGGAGGCGGACCGAGGTCGCTGTACTTCATGATGCGAACGGTATACACGGGCTCATCTTCCGTCGTCAGGTAGACTGCGCCGTAGTAGATGCCGATGGCAGCAAAATGAAAGATCGCCGCAAAGATCAGCGCCCGGGTAGCATACTTCTGATAGAGGCCACGTAATTCATACGCACCATATTTAGCATTGATAGCTGGTGCTGTTGCAGACATACATCTTCACTCCTTCCTTAAGCTCTTCGTGCGAGC
>CAYLMV010000038.1:0-33505 GCA_964384415.1 uncultured Chitinophagaceae bacterium
CAACGGCACCTTCTGCACATACGACATGACGGTGACTTCGTCGACTCAAGTTCCTGCGAAGGTTAACTGACAAACAGGCTGACGTATCGCTTAATTGCCGATACTCTTTGCCATTGTCTTTTTCAAGCCCCGGATGGCCCACCGGGGCTTTCTTTTTTTCCTCGGTTTGACCCGCACGAGATTCCCAGCTGGTTTCTTCAGCAGCGCTAACTTCATGCCGAAAATAAAAACACCCGACCGAATGGCCGGGCGTTTTGCGTTTTGGCGCCTGAAGCGCTTCGACAACTACTTCTGCACGGAGTGTAATGTCGTCGTGCCGGGTTTCAGAGCCTTCTCTTCGCCGTCCGGAAGGATGGCTTTCGCCTCGACCCCATCCGGAATTGTGGCAGTCAGAACGAATTCTTCCTCATCCTGCCTCCAATCAACGGCAATCCTTCCGTGAGGACTATTGAACGTCGCCGAGGCGCTTTTCAAGGGACCCGGGTTTGGCGCGATGAAGATCTTCTTCCATCCGACGCCTCCGGGCTGCTGACGAATGCCGGCGACGTAAGCATAGTGCCACTCCATCAGGTGGCCGAGCATAAAATGGTTCATGCTGTTTCCGGTGCCGGGTCGCGCATCCCAGCTCTCCGGCAATGTTGTGAAGCCCTGATCCACCATGTAACCGTAGCTCCCGCGGTCTTCGCGGCTGTACACGCGGTGCAGAATATCGTTACGGCCTCCTTCAGCGAGAGCTCGAATGAAGAAAACCTGAAGGACCTCGCCGACCGTCTGTTGATAGTTTCTTTTTTCCAGATCATCGACGATAGCCTGCAGTACCGCGGGACGATCCTCCTCCGGAACGAGACCCACACATAATGCGACGCTGTGAGCTGCCTGGCAAGATCCATTATTTTTCAATCTCTTTGTCGTCGGATTGTAAAAGTGAGACTGAAAATTTGCTCTGATCTGCTCGAACAGTTTTTGATATTGTTGAGCGATTGCATCCTTTCCGAGGACAACTGCAGCTTCCGCCACTCTCTTCGCGCCAAGCGCCCAGATCGCGGTTGCGCTCAGCTGATTCGGAGTCCACTGCGAAGGTCCGTCCCCCTTGCCGTGTCCATAGTCGTACCAATCGCCGAGATTGCTGTTGATGATGCCGTCTCTTGAAGTTGAACTGAGGTAGTCGACGTACTTGCGCATGCTCTCCAGAGATATCGCAAGCTCATCTTTGTCTCCGTACCATTCATACAGATGCCACGGCAGGAGCACCGACGAGATCCCCCATTCAGGCGCTTCGTTCCAGAACCCGTGCGGCGGTATCCCGACGAGGTAGTTCGGGCAGTTGGTCGGAACGTGACCGTCTGGCAATTGAGTATCGCGAACATCTCGCGCAATTTTCTTGAACCACTGTTCCGCATCAAACCTGTAGCAGATCGCCCTTGCCATATGCCAGTTCTGTTCCTGCCATCCGTTCTTCTCGCGGTGCGGGCAGTCTGTCGCGACATAGCTCATGTTTGACCGTATCGACCAGTCGATCATGTGTTCTGCTCCATTTTGCAGCGCGCTCGAGCACGTGAACGATCCGGCCACGGAATTTGCTATACGGACGTGAACAAGCTCCAGATTCTGTATCAACGGAAGTTTCGCAGGATTCGGCCATCCGACCGGCACAGCGCCTGTCACTCCAACATACTGGCATCCAACATAACAAAAGAGCGTTTGGTGCGACTCATTTGTGTCGCCTCTCGTCGTATAATCCTGCCAGATATCCTTCCCCGTTCCCCAGGTGTACGTAAATTTCACACGCCCTGTCGAATCCATATACTCGCACGGTTTGAAGCGAATCGTCTCGCCTGCCGGACCCGACAAAGTAAAGCGGAGGAGAGCGGAACAGTTCTGCGGAAAAACATACGTGTACTCGCCCGGCGTGGGGGATACTATCTTCGTTGGAGTGAAGACTTCGAACGGCATCATCGCAGGCGCTTCGTATGGCGCAAGTGCGCCGGAGGGGGGAGGAACAACGGTGACCGGCCTCCATTTTGCATCGTTGAAGCCTGGCATGTCCCAGCCCGTTTGTTCGCGCCGGCTGTCGTAGTCTTCGCCGGCATAGATGTGCGAGAAGGTAAGAGGCCCGTTGTCCCACTTCCACGATTTATCGCTTGTCACAATCTGTTCACGGCCGTCGCCTGTCTTGATGCGCGCTTCAAGCCAAACAAGGTACGGTTCTCCGGCAGAAAAATCGGGCATGGCATCTGTCTTGACGTACCGAAGTGTATCGTTTGCCTTGCCGACGCGCCAGAAGGAATTGCCCAGAATGATCCCCCAAACGTTTTCGCCTTTGCGCAGAAGTTTGCTGACGTCATATTCCTGCCAGTACAATGTCTTGTTGTACTCCGACCACGGCTGGCCGATCAATGACGTGCCGACGCGATTTCCGTTGAGAAATAATTCATAGTGTCCGAGCCCGACGACTCGAACAGTGCCGCTCGTGACTTTTCCATTCACGCTAAATGTCGATCGAAGAATGGGGCAGGGCGCTGCTTCGTTCACTGCTCCGGCTGCGTACGGAGTTATCCAGTCGGGGCGCGTGGTCTGCGAAATTGAAGGTTGAAAGATGAAGCCTGTCGAAATCAGAATACAAATGAGATATCTCATCGTCCGGGTCCTTTGTTATGAGGTGAGGAAGATGTACCGCGGATTTCATGAGCTACTGACGGGCCGGCGTGCTGAAGGCGGAATACGCTCGATTTTCACTTCGATGCAATTTGTTGGTCTACCATACCAAAGCAACTCACGCCGTCAATGTATGAAATTGGAAGGAAAAATGTGCACGTCAGCTCTTTTCATGCTTGACATTTTGATAAATATCCAAGATCTTGGAGCGCGAATTTAAAATATCCTTTTTGAAATTACTGCGTAAGGATCCACCAGCGGTTCCTCCAGTTAACCTTTTCGAAATTCCAAACAGAGCAGAACAAATCTCATGGGTCAGCAGCAGCTGCTTCTTATTATTTTGGGCGTAGTGATCGTCGGCGTCTCCGTCGCCGTAGGGGTCGGGATGTTCCAGGATAATGCAGTGGATCACAACCGCGCGGTCGTGATTGCTGACTTGAAATATCTCTCGACAAAAGCCATCCAGTATTACAGTCGGCCGACGACAATGGGAGGAGGCAGCAGATCTTTCGTGGGACTGACTGCCGATGCCCGCGGAATCGGTATGCTGGCAGGCGCCAAGTACTTGGACAACGCAAACGGAACATATACGATCAAGACGGCTGGGACGGCCACCGAACTCGTTCTGCACGGTGTGGGGAAGATCGCGATGAGCGACGGGACGTTCCCCAGCTATGACATGACAGTAACCCTTTCCGGTCAGACACCCACCAGGATTAATTGATTCTCTCCGATTCCTTCTCTGCGCTCTCCGGGCTCCTAACTTTGTCCTCCAAAAGATGATCTAATATAGTATATTGGATCAATCAAAATAATACGCTACGTTTCTACCCCTTATCCGCGTTGGCTTGATTTAACATTCGAGAGGAGTGACTTTTGGCTCCTCATTCTAAGCCTCGGCCGCTCTATGAAAAGTGGTAACCTTCTATCTGCCCTTCTGCTTTTTCTGGTTTCCGGAATTGTCACTCTTAATGCTCAGCCGGACACTGCACACCAAAAACATTCGTTTGCATGCACCGACTATACCGGAGGGCATGTCTATATTTTTTCGCAGGAAGGTGCGATAGAGTGGACGTATCCGGCAGAGAACTGCAACGATCTCTGGGTATTACCAAACGGAAATCTCTTGTTCAACACGGGACATGGAGTGAAAGAAGTTACGCGAAAGAAGGAAGTTGTCTTTTCGTATGAGTCTCCGAGCGAGATCTATGCCTGCCAGCGTTTGCCGGACGGCAACACGTTCATCGGAGAATGTAACTCAGGATCTCTCTTGGAAGTTTCGCCGGACGGTACGATCAATAAACGAATACACCTTCTCCCTGACGGAACCGACGGCGGACATTCTTTTATGCGGAATGCAAGAAAACTGCAGAACGGAAATTACCTTGTCGCGCAATACGGTCTGGATAAAGTGTGTGAATATGACCCTTCCGGGAAAATGATCTGGCAATTGCCGGTCACAGGAGGCCCCCATTCGGTCATCCGTCTGCCGAACGGTCATACGCTCGTTGCCTGCTCTGATCATAACGGCGAGCCCCGCGTCGTTGAAGTTGACTCGTCCGGCGCCGTTGCATGGCAGCTCACGAAGAACGAATTACCGGGCATTGAACTGGAGTTCATGACGGGAATGCAATATCTGCCAAACGGAAACCTCGTTCTTACGAATTGGCTCGGCCACGGCAAATTTGGAAAAGCGCCGCAAGCGTTCGAGGTAACGCGCGATAAGAAAGTGGTCTGGGTCTTCGCCGGAAACTCCCTCCTTAAGACGATGTCCAGTATTCAGCTGATGGATGTTCCGGGAGACGCCATCAAGGGAGAGATATGGCATTGAGATGAGGGCGGCCCTTGCCGAAGAATAGCCGACAGAGATCGAAAGTTGCGCCGATTGAATATGGAAGGATAGGAATCATGAAATTGAAAATTGCTTGTGTGATGGCTGCAGCGCTTTTCATCTTCTCCAACCCGGCGGTTGGGCAAGCACAAGCTCAATCTTCACCTCGGGAAAAACTTTTGATGGATTTCGGCTGGCGTTTCGCTCTCGGCCATGCTTACGATACGAACAAGGATTTCGATAACGGGAGCGGTTACTTCTCATACTTTGCGAAAACCGGATACGGCGACGGCGCCGCAGCAAAAGATTTTGATGACCGCGGGTGGAGAATCCTTGACGTCCCGCATGACTGGTGCGTTGAACTTCCTTTTGACAGCCTCGGCGGTTACAGTCATGGCTACAAAGCGCTAGGCCGCAATTTTCCGCAAAACAGTGTTGGATGGTACCGCAAGAAATTTTCAGTCCCTGAATCCGATCTGGGCAAACGGATTTTCGTTGAATTCGACGGCGTGTTCCGAAATTCGATTGTGTGGGTAAACGGTTTCTATCTCGGCACCGAACACAGCGGGTACGTCGGCTTCAGCTACGACATTACCGACTATCTCAACTACGGCGGAGAGAATGTTGTTGCCGTGCGGGTCGATGCCACAATGGAAGAAGGCTGGTTCTATGAAGGGGCCGGCATCTACCGGCATGTCTGGCTCACAAAGACATCTCCTTTGCATGTGGTCAAAGATGGTACATTCGTCACGTCTGAATTGAAAATGAATGCTGCGGTGATTACCGCGCGGACCAGTGTGAAGAACGAATCGAGAGAGCCCTTGACTTTCATTATTGAAGAGTCAGTCATTGATTCCGCGGGCAAAACAATTGCGTCCGCTGCCACGAAGAATATCTCTCTGCCGGCCGGGAACCGGGATGAATACGTCAGTCACTTCAAAGTCGTACGTCCAAATCTATGGTCGATCGAAACACCCTACCTGCACAAACTGAAAACGGTGCTTCGTTCCGGGGGAAAAATCGTCGACACGTATGAAATAAACTTCGGCATCCGGACTGTCCGCTTTGATCCCAACGAAGGCTTCTTTCTCAATGGAAAACCGCTAAAAATCCTCGGCACAGCCGATCATCAGGATCATGCCGGCGTCGGCATTGCAATCCCCGATGCCTTGCAGGAATTCCGCGTACGGCGATTGAAGGAAATGGGGAGCAACGCCATCAGGACAGCGCACAACCCCCCGTCGCCGGAACTGCTGAATGCATGCGACCGCATCGGTATGCTCGTGCTGGATGAAAACCGGTTGATGGGGATTAACCAGGAACATTTCGATTGTCTTGAACGATTTATGAAACGCGATCGGAATCATCCGAGCGTTGTCTTGTGGTCGCTCGGCAATGAGGAGTGGGCTATCGAGGGCAACATCAAAGGAGCTCGGGTCGGGGCTACCATGCAGGCTTTTGCCCAGCGCCTTGATTCGTCGCGCGCCTTTACGACCGCCATCAGCGGAGGATGGGACAACGGCACAGGAATGGTTGCGCAGGTGATGGGATACAACTATATCGTGCAGGGCGACATCGATGAACATCACAGAAAGTTTCCATGGCAGGCGGGAATCGGCACGGAAGAAACCAATACGATCGGCACCCGGGGCGTCTATGTAACGGACGACGCGAGAGCTCATATGGCTCCTACGACGCGCGAAAATGCAGGCACTGAAATTGGATGGAAATTTTACTCTGCACGCCCTTTCTTGTCCGGACTTTTCTATTGGACCGGCTTCGACTACCGGGGGGAAATGAATCCGTACGATTGGCCGGCGGTCAGTTCGCAGTACGGAATTCTTGACTTGTGCGGCTTTCCCAAGGACATTTTCTATTACCTGAAATCATGGTGGGGAAAAGATCCTGTGCTTCACATTGTGCCAGACTGGAATATCGCCGGCCATGCAGGCCGTGAGTCGAAAGTCACTGTCTACAGCAATTGTCAAAGAGTTGAACTTCTGCTGAATGATAAAAGCCTCGGTACGAAAGAAATGCCGCTGAACGGTCATCTAGAATGGCCGGTCGATTATCAACCCGGCATTCTAGCAGCTCGCGGCATTAATGCAGACAAGAAAGTTCTGGAAACCAGAGTTGACTCGCCGGGGAATGGAGCAGCGATTCAATTGATTCCCGACCGAGAAACCATCAAGGCGGACGGTCAGGACGTTTCGGTTGTCACCGTGAAGGTTACTGATCAGAACGGGCTCATCGCGGCGAACGCGAGCAATACGATCAGCTTCAGCCTCGACGGGCCCGGAAGAATCATCGGTGTGGGGAACGGAGATCCGTCGAGCCACGAGGCCGACAGATTTTTTGAAACGGTCAAGACTTCGAAAATTACGAACCTGAAAGAAATGGCCGTGAACAATCTTGACAATCGCCCCGAGGTTACTGCCGGATTTAGCGATTCAACCTGGAAGCCCGCCCTCGTAAGCCGGCGCAGCGATGATTGGCGCGCGTACGTTGATACGCTGCTCGTCATTCGCGGAACGTTTGATGTGGCCAATCTCACGGACGAAACCGAGGTGAACCTATTCACAAAAAGCATTGTCGAGAACCAGTCGGTGTATGTCAACGGACATTTGATTGCATCAAACATTAAACGTGACGCGCCAGACCAGGCATTCCGGCTCGACCATAAAATAATCACGCCCGGAAGAAATGTCTATGCGGTTGTTGGAAAACGCTTCAGAAAGACATACCGGTGGGATGAGCCGAACACCGACCCGGGTTTGGTGCAGACAATTGCTCCGCCGCTCCAATGGAAACGCAGCGTGTTCAACGGCCTTGCTCAAATCATCGTGCAATCCACCAGGCAGTCTGGCGATTTGGTGCTTAAAGCTTCTGCAGAAGGTCTAGAAAAAAGAGAAATGAGAATACGATCCGCAGCGGCACCGCTTCCGGCAGCAGTTCCTGAGGAGTAGGTCTCTCTCGGGATGGAACCGTTTAACAACGTCCGAGAGTAAGCGGTGTTCAAGGTTCGTTCGAGTTCACTATTGAGGAGTCATTCGATGAAATGTAAAACACTCTCCCTCGTATTGATAATAACTTTTTCGAGCATGGCCGGCACGGATGTCGAAAAGACGGCCGATGGGATTCTCCTTCGCACTCCTGCGGGCATCACGAAACTCCGTGTAATTCGGGATGATATCGTCCAGGTGGTGAAATCACCAACCGATCAGCTACCGCAAAGGAAGAGCTTATCCGAAGCGGACAACCTGAAATCCACAGGTAAGTTCTCTCTGGGAGAATCGGCAGACGAATATACGCTGAGCACATCGAAGTTGAGCGTCAGAATCGACAAACGCGATGGAGGAATACATTTCTACGATTCGAAGGGTAATCTTCTTCTCGGTGAATTACAGAAGGGGAGTACATTTGCACCGTCGAATTCTCCCGGCGACACGGCATGGATCGTGGAACAGAAATTCTCCTCGCCGGCGGACGAAGCAATATTCGGCCTCGGGCAATATCAGTTCGACGTGATGAACTGGAAAAACGGCCATATGCGGATGAAGCAGCAGAACACCGCCATCGCAAGCCCGGTGATTGTTTCCAACAAGGGTTACGGGCTGTTCTGGGACAACTATTCCCTTACGGAATTCAATCCCGAGACCGTGAAGATTCCGCTCACGGGGATCGACCAGGATAACCTCGGAGCTCACTTTGTTCCTGCTACCTCTGGAACATACACCTTTGTCCTCGACCGCCCCGGTTCATCTCCCATCGAGATGACAATGGACGGGAAGAAAGTTTTCACCCTGGTGGCAGGCGTCGGATACTCTCCATCAATTATAAAGGCCGACCTTCAAGCGGGGACATCGTATTCCTTCAACATCAAAAATCTTGCAAAGACTATTAACCCTCTCATTGCTTCTCAGTTCCTGATACCGGACGGAGGGAAACCGGGCGAGCATGGATTGAAGGGGGACTATTTTCCGAATATGAAACTCGAAGGCGCGCCATCGTTTACGCGCGTCGATTCGGTCATAGACTTCGATTGGGGAAATGGTTCGCCGAGGAAGGACTTCAAAACCGTCGAATACTCAATCCGGTGGTCCGGAAAGCTGGTTGCTCCGGCGGCGGCTAAAGGCGTGTCCATCGACGTGACCACGGATGACGGAGTACGGCTGTTCGTCGACGGAAAGAAAGTGATTGACGACTGGCGCGACCGTTCGCCCGAAACCGACAGCTATGTCATGGACCTCGATTCGGGGAAAGTATACGACATTCAAATCGAGTATTTCCAGGATGGAGGCGGAGCTTCTGCGCGGTTGGGATGGACCGCAGGGGCGACAAAGGCGGAGAATCAATTTCTCAAGCAGATAGGACTTTCCTGCCGCACGCCGGAGATGGCGGGGGAAATGTCGTTCAAATCCCAAATCGCCGATGCCATCGACTACTATTTCTTCTACGGCCCCGAAGCAGATCAGGTCATCTCGGGTATGAGAACAGTGACCGGAAAAGCGCCTCTTTATCCGAAATGGGCGTACGGCCTCTTCATGAGTCAGTACGGCTGGAAGACGCAGGAAAAAATCGAAAGTGTCATCGACGGTTACCGGGAGCGAAAGATTCCGCTGGATGTCGTGGTGCAGGACGCGGAGTACTGGCCGCTCTATCCGGACAATCTATGGGGATCGCACTTCTTCGACTCCGCGCGCTATTCAAACCCGAAAGCGATGGTAGATCACATTCACGATCAACATGCGCACACCATTATCTCCGTATGGCCGCGGATCAACAAAGGAACAGACGTCTACGACATCATGAACGCGAAAGGGTTTTTGCTCGGACTCCAAAGCACCGCGATGAACACGAATGAGGGAGTCGTGCTTCAAAATGAATCGCCGAATGCCGCCTACGATCCGTTCAATCCGGCAGCCAGAAAACTCTTCTGGAGTTTCATGAACGATCGGCTGTTCAAACTCGGATTTGACGGTTGGTGGATGGATGCCTCTGAGCCCGAGTGGGGATATGATTTTTCTCAGGCTCATACTGCGATGGGAACCGGCAACCGGTATTTGAACGCATACCCCTTCATGTCCAAGAAAGGCGTATACGAAGGGCAGCTCTCGACCGGAAGTACAAAACGGCCTTACATTTTGACCCGCTCGTCGTTTGTCGGCCAGCAGCGTTATGCGGCCACAACATGGAACGGAGACGTCAGTCCGGATTGGGACACCTACCGCAAAGAAATTCCGGCCGGGCTGAATTATTGCATCACCGGAATGCCGTACTGGACGGTCGATATCGGGGGATTTGTTCCATATAAATTTGCCGATTCGCCGGAGTATCCTGAGCTGCTCGTGCGCTGGTACGAGTATGGAACATTTTTGCCCATCCTCCGGGTCCATGGCTGCAGGAAAACCGAATTCTGGAATTACGATTCCGGCACGGTAGCGCTTCTCACGAAGTATACAAACCTGCGCTACCTGTTGATGCCCTATATTTATTCCCTCGGTGCTGAAGTGACCTTCAACGACTACACGATCGATCGCGCCCTGGTCATGGATTTCAGGAACGATCCGAACGTGTACGACATCAAAGATCAGTTCATGTTTGGAAATGCGTTCATGGTTTCCCCCGTTGTCGAACAAAGCGCCCATTCGAGAAAAGTGTATCTGCCGAAGACGGAAGGAGGGTGGGTCGATTTTTGGACCGGAGCGCGCTATGATTCAAACCAAACGATCGATGCCGCAGCGCCTCTTGAAACGATTCCTCTCTTTGTCAAAGCCGGATCAATCGTTCCGATGGGTCCGTTTATTCAATACGCCGAGGAAAAAACAGACGGCGCCATTGAATTGCGGGTCTATACCGGCGCGAACGGATCGTTTTCTCTCTATGAAGACGAGAACGACAACTTCAATTACGAAAAAGGGAAATACACCATCATTCCGTTTTCATGGAACGACAAAACAAAAACCCTCACCGTCGGCAAACGCCGGGGCGAGTTCAGCGGAATGCAGCGAAAACGGACTGTCAACGTCGTGGTGGTTAACCAATCGACCGGTACGGGCGTAGAACTTCCGAAAACGTCCAAGACCATACACTATTCCGGAAAGAGTATTACAATAAAAATGGATCAACAATGAAAACAAACAGATTAACACTCTTGCTCTGGAGCGCGGTGATTTGCCTGAGCTCCGTCATGCAGACATCATTGGCTTCCGTTCTATCGTATGCGAAAACTCTGGAGGGAGTTTCATTTACACTAGACAGAGGGATGATGGAGGTAAAGATCTGCAAGGACGATGTTGTTGAGATCAAGTATACGACCTCAGGGGAACTCCCTCCGAAGTCTTCCCTGGTCGTCACGAACACGTGGACGACGGTACCGAAATTTGATGTCGCTGAACAAATGGGCGTGATCACTATCTCGACAAACAGGATGAAGATCAAGGTCAACATATTTTCGAATGCTATCACTTATACCGATCTGAACGACGTTGTTATTCTTGCTGAAGATAATGCCGGCGGCAAAAAGATGACGAGAGATACTATTGCGGGACTCGCTGTGAACAACTGCGAGACAGAATTCCTGTCGCCGCAGGACGAAGCTCTTTTCGGACTCGGGTGTCATCCCACGGATTCCCTTGCAATGAACTACAAAGGGCGCAACCAGGACCTGGCCATTAAATATATGACCGGCGCTATCCCTGTACTCCTTTCAACCAGGGGGTACGGATTGATGTGGGATAATTACTCCGCCTCAAAATTCTATGGAGCCGAGGTTGGAAATACTAAATTCAAGTACGTGTCCGAAAGCGGCACCATGGTCGATTACTATTTCTTCTATGGACCCGAATTTGACCGCATCATCGCACTCTATAGAGATGCAACCGGACAGGCGCCGATGTTTCCAAAATGGGCTTTTGGACTTTTCCAATCGCAGGACAGATACAAAAGTCAGGCAGAGGTGCTCTCCGTAAAAGATAACTACCGGAAGAATAATATCCCGGTTGATTGCATCGTGCAGGATTGGTTCTACTGGGAGCCGGAGCGCATCGGATCGCACCTGATGTGGCCCGAGCGGTATCCGAATCCGAAAGGGATGGTCGATGAGCTGCATAAGGCAAACGTACACGCAATGATTTCCATCTGGCCTGTGCTTGCCAAAGGCACAAAGAATTACGAGGCGCTGGAAAAATCCGGCTACCTGACAACCGTCACATGGGACAATTTTACGACTCACACGTTCGACAACTATTATGATGCTCACAATCCTAAAGCTCGCGAAATGTATTGGCAGCAGGCGAAAGACAGCTTGATTGCGCCCGACGGCTGGGATGCATGGTGGGTTGACCAATGCGAACCCGACAACGGCGATCTGCTTGATCTGCGGCGACAAGCTGATTTCTCCATCGGGAAAGGGATCGATTACTTCAACACGTACTCGCTCATGCACAGTACCGGGCTGTACGAACATTGGAGAAGAGATATTCCGAACAAACGGGCATTCTTCCTCATCCGCCAGTCGTTTGCAGGAGAGCAGAGGAACGCTGCGACCTTGTGGTCGTCGGATATCACATGTACGTGGCGCTCATACAAGAACCAGGTCCCTCAGGCAATCAATTCCTGCGCCTCCGGCATTCCTTACTGGACGTCCGACATAGGAGGCTACCACTTAGGCTGGGAATCGCCCGACTGGACCGCTCCATCGAACAGAGAAATGTTCACGCGGTGGTTTCAATTTGGAACGTTCAGTCCCGTATTCAGGATCCACGGAAAAGGCGAACGCGCGTTATTCTCAAACAATTGGGACACGAACACCAAAGCAATTTTATTGAAGTACGACAATCTGCGATACCGGCTTATGCCGTACATCTATTCGCTCTCCTGGAAAGTGACGAGCGAAGCCTACACCATCCTGCGCGCGCTGGCGTTTGATTTCAGGAGGGACGCGGCCATCGGCGCCATCAGCGACGAGTACATGTTCGGCCCCGCATTTCTGGTGAATCCTGTCACCGAGCAGATGTACGGCCTCACGACGAACGATCATCGTGAAAAAACGAGAAAGATATATCTTCCGAAAGGGACCGACTGGTTCGATTTCTGGACCGGGAAGAACCTTGCCGGGGGACAGACCATCGACGCGCCTGCTCCGATTGAGACGCTGCCGCTTTTCGTGAGAGCCGGTTCAATCGTTCCGATGGGCCCGTTTCTCCAATATGCGACCGAAAAGCCGGCCGGCCAGATCGAGCTGCGGATATACACGGGAGCCGACGGAGAGTTTACTTTCTATGAAGATGAGAGCGACACATACAATTATGAAAAAGGCGTGTATGCAACTATTCCGATGCGGTGGGATGAAAAGAAGAACACGCTCAGCATCGGCGACCGCCGCGGAAAATTCCCGGGCATGCCGGAAGAGAGGACTTTTCATGTGGTATGGGTAGGCGAGCGGCATGGAATTGGACTCGAACCGGAGAGCCGGGTCGATGCTACGGTGTCATACGATGGAAAAAAAGTCGAAGTCGTGAGGAATTCTGAGAAGCGATAGAGACTGTCATTAAACGCTGGTTTGTGAATCTTGGCTTCCAGACGTATTATCTCTGTACCAGGTAGCCAGTTCAACCTGCCAGACATGTCGTTGACGACGAATCCCCGCTGTTGTGAGACAGCGGGGAATTTTTTTTCTGGATTGCCGGAAGAAATCGGGCGCGAAATCTGGCAGGAAAGGACTTAATCTGCATCTACAATCAAACCAATAGACAGACCCAACAGGTCTTAATAGTACACTTGCACGTAGCGGCAAATTGCTCTATATTTTGGCACGATAATCCGGGCGGACCCGTAATCGGCCTGCAAGGTCACTTACTTTTCATCAACTAAGTGCAGACCCCGGAGGTCCGCATGCTTGAGTGTCCGAAAATGATTTCACAGATGCTGGAACGGACTCTCGCGAAGAAGCGTGTTATTGAAATGGCTAATTATGGCACAAAAAATACTTGTTGCTGAAGATGAAAGGTCGCTCCAGAGCGTCGTCGCGTTCAAATTGAGGAACAGCGGATTCGAAGTTTCCACCGTGAATAACGGTTCGGAAGCGTTGGACTATTTGAAGACCCGGAGTGCGGATTTGATCATCAGCGACATCATGATGCCGATCATGTCGGGCAAAGAGCTGATTATCGAGTTGAAGAAGAACGATGCCACGAAAAGGATTCCGGTGATCCTGTTGACATCGCGGTCGCTGGAAAAAGAGGTGGTGGAAGGTCTCTCTCTCGGGGCTGACGATTATATCAAAAAACCTTTTAGCCCGTCCGAACTCGTCGCGAGAGTGCGGAACGTTCTCTCCCGGGCAACACCGTTGTAACGGTCGGCATTGCGGAGTTAGCTGACCAAAAAATACGGCTCAGGGCGCCGATCGATCCAAGCCCGTCTCGTTGCTCCCCTCCAGCCTTTGTTCGGTTGTGTGTCATTCTTTACCATTGTGCTCATGGATTTCATAGAAGGGAATCGGGTACTTCTGGTCTTCGTTTTCATCCTGACGTTGGCAGTGATTTTTGTCGTCACGATCGTCGGGCTTACCCTCCTCGTCAAGAAAATTACCCACCGGAGACGGAACGAGCGTCAACCCCAGCTCGAGTATTTCTTTTCGCACAAGATCAACGCGATACTCAATGAAGAACAAGGGATGCCTGGGTCGGGGCCATCAGAACAGAAATCGCCCCTACTCGAACTGCTCAGGCAATATTTTGAAAGGCTTGGCAGGCGAAAAAGGAGGGTGGAGAGGCAGGCTTTACGGGATGTGATGGTTGCGACGGCGCGGAATTTGGCCGGTGAATCGCGGCGTGATATCGGGCGGTTATTTGCGGAGTTGGGTTTTGTTGATGAGGAATTGAGGGATTTGAGAAGCTCGCGGTGGTGGATCAGGGCCAAGGCATGCAAGGCCGTTTCAGTGATGAGACCCGCCGAGGCGATCGATCCTCTTGTAACTCTTCTTGACGATAAAGAAGCGGAAGTGCGGATGGAAGCGGCGATGGCCCTCGTGGAGATTGCGAAGGTCAACGCTCTCGGTCCATTGTTGAGTCATCTCAAAATAATTTCGACATGGATGTCTCTTCACCTTTCACAAGTCATCCTCGGGATGGGTTCAGACGCGGTGGCTGACCTTATCAAAGGCACGAGGTCGGATTCGCCCTCCGTCCGCAAATTTTGCGTGCAGATGTTAGGCGCCATCGGTGACATTTCCGCGTCCGAGCCGCTGATGGTGCTTGCGCGTTTCGCCGACGACGATCTAAAATGCGGCGCTCTCACCGCGCTTGGATTGATCGGCAATGATTCCAGCCTCTCTTTGATCCTTGAATGCTGCCGCAGTGATAATGAGGATGTACGAAAAAGCGCAGCGGTGGCTCTCGGGAGCCTTGGAGCGCCGGAAGCCGTGCCGATTCTCGCAGAGCTGCTGGCGGCCGATTCCGTAGACGTCCGGCTGGCTGCGGGGGAATCTTTGCGCCGGCATGGAGCGCCCGGCGAAGCAGCCATGCGACAACTGGCATCGACCTCCGATGAATTGGGAAGGATGGTAGCCCGGCAGTTTCTCGAACTCACTTCTTCGCCGATGGCACAAGAACCGCTCATGCACGGTGATTCGCATGATTGATATCCTGCTGACGATCTTTGAATTCCTTTTTTACGTCTACTCGGTGTTCGTGATATTCTATTTCGTTGCGATCAACCTCGTCTATTTTGCTCTGCTCATCTCGTCGCACGCGGCGATCGTCAACTATCTTCGCCGGCATCTCTTCACCGACTACACGGCGATTCTGCAGTCTGAATTGAGCACGCCGATATCTGTCCTCGCCCCGGCTTACAACGAGAGCGCCACGATCGTCCAGAATGTGAATTCGCTTCTGAAGCTCAATTACCCGACGATGGAGATTGTGGTGATCAACGACGGCAGCAGGGATGACACCCTCGAGACTCTCATTAAAGAATTTCGGCTGAGAAGCACCCGTCGCGTCTACGTCCCCAAAATTGATACCAAGCCGGTTCGCGGGGTCTACGTGTCGGACGCACCCCAATACAAGAACCTCATCGTCGTGGACAAAGAAAACGGCGGCAAGGCAGACGCTTTGAATGTCGGCATTAACGTCTCCCGCTATCCCCTGTATTGTGCCATCGACGCCGATTCGATCCTGGAAGATGATGCTCTCCTGAAGACCGTGAAGCCGTATCTGGATGATGAGACGGTGATTGCTGTGGGAGGGATCGTGAGGATTGCGAACGGCTGCGAAATAGAACATGGGCGGGTGAAAAAGGTCCACCTCTCGAAGAAACTCCTGCCGATCTTCCAGGTGACCGAGTATTTTCGCGCGTTCCTCACCGGAAGAATGGGGTGGAGTGCGATGAACGGTCTCCTCATTATCTCCGGCGCGTTCGGCTTATTCCGCAAGGACATCGTGCTTGCTTGCGGCGGCTACAAACACGACACGGTGGGCGAGGACATGGAGCTGATCATGCGAATGCATCGTTTCATGCGCGAAAGGAAGCTGCCGTACAGAGTCTCCTTCGTCCCCGATCCTGTCTGCTGGACCGAGGCGCCGGAAACGCTTTCTGTGCTCGCCCGTCAGAGAAACAGGTGGCATCGCGGATTGCTCGATACTCTCATCATTCACCGCGCGATGTGGTTCAACCCTCGCCTTGGAGTCATCGGATTATTATCCGTTCCATACTATGTGCTCTTCGAACTGCTCGGCCCGGTGATCGAAGGCGTCGGATATCTCGTCGTGTTCGTTTCATTCCTCCTCGGCATCGCCCATATCAAAATAGTTGTACTCTTTTTTATCGTGGCGGTGATCTACGGCGTCTTCTTCTCGGTGGGGGCTGTTCTTCTTGAAGAGATTTCGTTCCACCGTTACCCTCGTCCCATGGATCTGTTCAAGCTGATGACTTTTGCTATCGTTGAGAATTTTGGCTACCGTCAGATTACTGTGTTTTGGAGGATCAAAGCGGTCTGGGATTATTTCCGCGGTGTGAAGACATGGGGAAAAATGGAACGAACCGGCTTTGCGGTATCTCAATAACAAACGCTCCCTGATCACGGCTACCGGTATGAGATATAATTTTCCGAAAAAGATTGTGACCCTCTTCGGCATATCCGCGATGCTGCTGGTCGCCGTCAGTCTGCTGACATTCGAGGGGGCCACTCATCTTGCCGCCGCACAATCTCGCGAGATGCTCTTCATCGTTATCCTTGGCAGCATTGTGAGCATCGGTTTGATCGTATGGGCATTCGCCATTGTCTTGCGGGAGAACACATTGCGTGTTGAGCAAGAGCGCGCGCGGCTGGACAGCGAGGACAAATATCGCGAGCTCGTCGAATCTGCGCCCGATATCATCTACCGGGCCGACATCCAGGGGAGGTTCACGTACGCGAACCCTGTCGTTCTCAGGCTCACCGGCTATTCCGAAACAGAAGTCATCGGCAAACACTACATGGAACTGATCCCTCCATCGCATCGGGAGGCAACTCAACGGTTCTATCGGGATCAAGTAGCCCGCGATATCGTCACCACGTACTTCGAGTATCCGATGGTGACAAAAGGAGGGAGCCTGCTGTGGCTTGGGCAAAACGTCCAATTGCTGAAGCAAGGGAATAAGACAATAGGGATCCAGGCTGTCGCAAGAGATATCACCGAGAGAAAGAAGGGAGAGGAAGAACTCCGTGCGAGCGAACAGCGCCTTCAGGTAGTGATAGACACGGTGAGCGATGGAGTGACCTTCAGCGATACGAACGGCCGGTTCATCGTGTTCAACCGGCGGATGAGGGAGATCACAGGGTATACGGCGGAGGAAGCAAACGCCGTCGAGGATTTTTCCTCCATGCTCTATCCACACCCGGTCGACCACCAGCGTGCCCTTGACGGAGTGAAAGAAGTGGAGACCCTTGGAAGCGTGTATGACAAGCCAACGCTCATAGTTACCAAGGAGGGAAAGAGAAAGTTTCTTCTTGTATCGACATCGCTCGTTCGCTTTGAGGACCGGACGATGTACTTGAGCACGTATCGGGACATCACGGCACGCAAAGAGGCTGAAGAAGAACGGGACAAGATTTTTGCTCTCTCGCTCGACCTTGTTTGCGTAACGGGGTTCGACGGATATTTCAAAAATGTCAATCCGGCGTGGGAACGCACGACCGGTTTTTCTTCGGCCGAGCTGTTGCGTGAACCTTTTCTTTCCTTCGTTCACGCCGATGAGGCGGAGGCAACGTCCCGCGCTTTTATGAGCGTTGTCAATGGCGTTCCCCTCCAGGGGTTCGGCACAAGATTCCGGTGTAAAGACGGATCGTATCGCTGGACTGAATGGACCGCCACGGCGTTTCCGGAGAGAGGCGTGATCTACGCCATAGGGCGTGATACGACCGATCGGAGGAAGGCCGAGAGACTCGTCGAGGAGAGTGAAGCCCGATACCGTCAGCTGTACAACGAAGCGCCGGTCGGCTACCACGAAATCGACGAGCAGGGACGGATCATCTCCGTCAATCAAACCGAGCTTGAGATGCTCGGCTATCGACGCGAAGAAATGATCGGCGAGTATGTGTGGAAATTCGTCGCAGATTCCGAGGCTTCGCGGGCGCGCGTGCTGGAGAAGCTCGCCGGATTGTCGCAGGAAAATGTCGCTGCGGAGCGCCTCTACCGGAAGAAGGACGGTGAGGTTCTCACCATGCTTATCGATGAACGGATGGAGCGGGATCAGTCAGGACGGGTCAAAACCATTCGTTCAACGATTCGCGATATCTCCGAGCGAAAGAAAGCCGAAGTTGCACTCAATGAAGCGAAAGAAGCCGCGGAAGCAGCCACAAGGGCCAAGTCGGAGTTTCTCGCTACCATGAGTCATGAGATCAGAACGCCGATGAACGGGGTGATCGGCATGACCGACCTGCTCCTGAACACCCAGCTTTCCGGCGAACAAAGAGAATTTGCGGAGACCATCCGCACGAGCGGGGAATCGCTGCTCGGGGTCATCAACGATATTCTCGATTTCTCGAAGATTGAATCGGGGAAGATCACGTTCGAGGAACATCCGTTCGAGCTCGGGTCCTGCATCGAAGAAGTCTTCCACCTCATGTCTCCGAAAGCCATCGAAAAAAACCTCGACTTGTTATACCTCATCGATCCAAGTATCCCTCCATTCCTGATCGGCGATGTCGTCCGCGTTCGCCAAGTTCTTTTCAACCTTGTCGGGAATGCCGTGAAGTTCACGGAGAAGGGCGAAGTCTATATTGCTGTGAGAACCCTCGATCAGGAAGGGGAACACCTGGAGCTTGAGTTCTCCGTTCGGGATACGGGCATCGGGATTCCGGAGGAGAAAAAGGACAGACTCTTCAAAGCTTTTTCGCAGGTGGATTCTTCGACGACACGAAGGTTTGGCGGAACGGGCCTGGGATTAGCAATCTCCATGAAGCTTGTTCAATTGATGGGAGGGCGCATCTGGGTCGAGAGCGAGGTACACAAGGGCTCGACATTCTATTTCACTTTGAAGCTGGCCTCCACGCCATCCACGCCAACCCTCCCCAAAGTTTATCTGCGCGGAAAAGTGCCGGAGCTCGGCCACAAAAGGGTCCTGATTATCGACGACAATCCGACCAACCTCCATATACTCACTTTGCAGACCACGCAATGGGATATGATTCCCCGCGCGACTCTTTCTGCAAAGGCAGCGCTGGAGTGGATCCGCAAGGGCGATCCATTCGACCTCGCCATTGTGGATATGCTGATGCCGGAGATGGATGGGCTCGCCGTAGGGGCTGAAATCAGAAGATTTCGGAATCCGAAAGCTCTTCCTATGATTCTTCTTACCTCCTCAGGAAAACAGCCCGCGGAAATCGGGGACCCCGCTCTTGCGTTCTCCGCTTTTGTCGCGAAACCGATACGCCAGTCCCAGCTGTACAATATTATTGTGGAACTCCTCTGCGGCGCTCCTCAGCAAGTCCTCTCGGAGAATATGTCGCAGAAAATCGATGCCGATCTCGGAGTACGCTTGCCGTTGAAGATACTTGTCGCGGAAGACAATCCGGTCAATCAAAAACTCACTCTTCGCGTTCTGAAGGGGATGGGGTACAATGCGGACCTCGCAAAGAACGGACTCAAAGTGCTGGAGGCCCTCCACTCTTTCCGGTATGATCTTCTTTTTATGGATGTCCATATGCCTGAACTCGATGGCCTGGATACGACCCGGAGAATCATGCAGGAGTTTCCCAGGGAGAGCCGGCCGGCGATCATTGCCATGACCGCCGATGCGATGGAAGGAGACAAAGAAAAATGCCTCGAGGCGGGGATGGACGACTACATCAGCAAGCCGGTCAACCTCGCAGCGCTCCACGCCTCTATCGAACGATGGGGAAGGACGTCGAAGAAGAGGGCAACGACGGAGTCGAAAGAGGGATTGCTCGCCGGCGGAATAGAAGAGAGCATCGTGCGGCGCATGAACGAGTTGGGGGGCGAGACCGACCCGGCATTTATCGCCGGGCTCCTTGATACTTTTCTTCTCGATGCAAAAAAGAGAATCGAAAAAATGTCCGCCGCTTTGAAGAAAAGCGATCCCAAGGGAGTCTACTTTGAAGCGCACTCCCTGAAGGGAGCAGCGATGACCTTCGGAGCAAACACGTTTGCCTCTCTCTTGCATATGATAGAAGAATCGGCGGAGGAAGGACGGATTGAAAGGTTGGAAGCATTGCTCGCAAACGTCAACCTGGAGTTTCATAAAATGAAAAGCTCACTTACTGCATTTACGAAGAAGGGAAGCGAAAAATCGTGACATCCCACGTATCGGGTTGCGTATGCATTTCACAATGCCGCAGCAGATGCCGGGATGAAGAGTCAACACTTTGCGCCGATTCGGCCTCAGAATATTAGTCACACCATTGGATTCCTGCTTTAGGGCTCTATGAGAGAAAAAATAGTCCAAGCGCTGCGTTATTTCATCAGCATGCAGATCGCTCTTGCGCTTTTGCTGGTTCCGCTGCGCATCTACGAGTTCGTCGGTGCAGGGAGAGGGAATTCCATGCCCGGAGGCAGCGTTGCTCTCTTCTTCGCTGCTGTGGGGCTCGACATATTGTTCTTTGCGATCTGGTCCATAGTCGTTCTCCTGCCGTACTTGGCAATTGCTCTTCGCAGGGTGTCAATTGCCAAGGGGCTTCTCATCGCCGCATCGGCACTGTACGTTGCGGCATGTTTGCTGCTCGACCAATATTTTTTTGTGACGTTCATCCCCCTCGGTGCCGACCTGTTCGGCTACAGCTGGTCGGACATCCAACTCACCGTTGGTTCCTCGGCGGGGTTCGGACTGCTGACGGTGCTCCCATTTCTTCTTTTTCTCGGCGCAACAATTTTCGTGACTTTGTACGCAGGACGGCGGCCGGCAGGAAAACGGACCACGATTGCCGGCATGGTTCTTCTCGCTGCGCTCTCGGCGGTGGCAGCCGTGTTCACACCCGGTCCCGGGGCGTTCGGTTCAGAAAGGGAGTACGATCTTGCGGTAAACAAGCTGGAGTTTTTCGTCTCGCGGACCGCCGAAAGCTATTTCGCCAAAGGCGGCGGGAGTGGAAAGCTGATTCTCCAGGGTTATCCGCTGTTGCATGTCGATAAAGCCGAAGATGTGCTGGGTCCCTTCCTGAACCTCAATGCGGAAGAGCCCAACCTCGTTTTCGTGATTGTTGAAGGTCTCGGTAGAGCGTTCATGGGTGAAGGAGCAGAGCTTGGCGGGTTCACGCCGTTCCTCGATTCGCTTTCAAGGCAGAGCCTTTACTGGGAAAACTTTCTCAGCTCAAGCGGACGGACGTTTGGCGTCCTGCCCGGATTGATGGGATCGCTGCCGTACGGAGAGAATGGATTTATGGAAATGAGCTACAAAATGCCGGCGCATATCACGCTGATAAGCCTGCTTAACGATGCCGGCTATCACACTTCCTACTACTACGGCGGCAACATCGGCTTTGACCGGCAGAATGTCTTCCTTGAACGGCAGAAGATCGGGCGGATATTGAACGAGTCAAATTTCGGGCCGGGGTATACCAAGTCTGCGGCTGACGAACGTGGATTTACATGGGGATACGCCGACGGAGATCTTTACAAGCGGTCGCTCGAACTCATCGACGAGGAAAATAAATCTCCCCGGCTGGACATTTACATGACCCTCAGCACCCATGAACCCTTCCTGCCTCCGAATCTTCCGAAGTACGAACAAGAATTCGAGGAACGCCTGAGCCTCCTCCCGTTGGATCCGCAAAAGAAGAAAGATCTTGAAGTCTATAAGCAGCCATTTGCGAGCGTACTCTATGCCGACGATATGCTTCGGCAGTTCTTTGAGGCGTACAGGAAAAGGGAGGACTTCAAGAATACCATCTTCTTCGTCACCGGTGATCATCGCATTGTCCCCCTCCCATCGAGCGGACCGATTGACAGGTTTCACGTTCCGTTCATTCTCTATTCGCCGATGGTGCGGCAGCCTGTCCGCTTCTCATCGATCTCATCTCATCTCGACGTCGTCCCGTCGCTCCTCGCGCTCCTCCATGATCGATATCATATGCCCATCCCGGACAGAGTTTCGTGGCTCGGGGACGGGATTGATACCGCCCGATCGTTTCGCAGTATTCATTCCCTCCCCATCATGCGCAACAAGAACGAACTCATCGACTATGTCGACCAGAATCACTACCTGGCGGGGGAAGACCTTTACGAAATTCATAGCGACATGAGCATCGCTCCTCTGGAAGATGAGGGGATCAAAAGAGAACTCGTGTCCAAGCTGTCGGCCTTCAAAGAACTCAACGCTTATGTTTGTGCGAACGACAAAATTTATCCCCTTGCGCAGCGCCCCGGCGAAAGCGATGCTGCCGCGGCGGACGATTCTCTCTTTGCGCTGCGAAAGCTCGACGGCTTGAATTCCGATCAGCTGTACGCGCTTGCGCGTTCCCTCGCGTTGGCCAAGAAATTCGACGACGCCCGGCTCCTGTGCAGACACATGCTTCGAAGCAACCCGGACTTCCACGATGTTCGCACCTTGATGGGACTGACGTTTGCCTGGGAAGGGCGATACGGGGATGCTGAGCCGGTCTACCGGGAAGTTCTCCGGCGGGTACCACACTACCCGGATGCGGTCGCTGCGTTGGCGGATCTCGAAATCTGGCAGCAGCACTATGAAGTCGCCCTGGGTTTCCTGGAAAAAGAACTGCCGCATAATGCGGGAGACAAGGAAATTCTTTTCCGCAAAGCGAAAACGCTGTTCTACATGGGCAGGACCTCTGAATCCTCCGCAGTGTTTGATACGCTCTTGAAAATCGATCCTTCATTTGCCGATGCAAGAGAATTTCGCACCAAGTACTTCCGAAGAATTCATTAACTGAAAAAGAGCATCGATGGCGAAAAGACTGTTACTTAGCGTAATGCTCCTCGTCTCATTCTCCTGGGTAGGTCGGCTTCATGCTCAGCAGGATACAACGGGGCTTGGCGTGGATGAATTATTTACGATCGCCCGGCAGGATGCTTTCTCCGGCAAAAGAAAAGAAGCACGTGTCATTCTTCGGCGCATCCTGCTCAGATCGCCGCGTTACGTTGATGTGCGGGTGCTGCTTGGGCGCACGCTGGCATGGGACGGGCTGTATGACAGCGCCCGGATCGAGCTCGCGAAGGCGCTGCGGAGTGATCCCTCGAATGCGGACACGTACAGGGCGATGATCGACAACGAGAACTGGAGCGAGAAATATCAGGCGGCAATCTCAATCGCCGATCAGGCGCTCGCAAAGTACCCGAACGACGACGACATTCTCGTCAAGAAAGCGATGGCGCTGCGCAATCTTGGGAGAGATTACGAGGCGCTCACGCTTCTTGCCCGCGCCGAAGACATCAATCCGTCCCGGAAAGATATACCGGATCTGCGGGAACAAATCCGGTCAAAGTCGATGGACTACTCGGTGAGCGTCAACTATACGGGTGACAAGTTCTCCGATATCTACGATCCGATGCATCTTGGATATCTTCAATTGAGCCGGCGCACGCCGTATGGATCGGTGTTCGCGAGGGTGAATTACGGTTACCGCTTTCGGACGAACGGAATCCAGGAAGAGCTCGATTTTTATCCGAGAATTATGAACGGCGTCTATGGCTATCTCAACTACGGATACTCAGAATCAGACATTTTCCCCAGGCATCGAGCGGGAGCCGAGGTGTACGGAAAGCTGCCCTACGCGATGGAGGGATCGTTGGGACTCCGGTATCTCTACTTCGGCCCGCAGAGCACTGTTACCATTTATACCGGCTCGCTCGGGCTCTACAACGGCAATTATTATTTCTCGTTGCGCCCCTACATTACGCCCAATGGCTCCAGTTTCTCCCGGTCGATAGGCCTTCTCGTCCGCAGATATTTCAACGACGCAGATACCTATGTATCGGTGAAGGGGAGTCTGGGATTTACCCCGGACGAACGGAATGTGATTTTATCGACTGGTACAAATGGAACGCAGATCTATTTTCTCAAGGCGCAGGACCTAGGGGTTGGATGGCAGTGCGCGGCCACGAATCAGTTCATCTTCAACCTCACGTTCGATGCAACGCATCAGGAGCTGAGTTTCAGTCCCGGAGATTTTGTGTATGACTACTCGCTCTCGGCCGGCGTGAGATACATTTTCTGACACCGTAAGCGATTCATGGAATTTGCACGGAGGGGGTTGTTCAGTCATCGCGTTCTGATCAAAGAGTTCGCTTGTTGTTCCGGGCACGAAAAAGTAACTTACCACTTCATCATTTTCCAACATTCACACACTTAGACAGTCGATGGAACCCCTGAAACTCCAAGAAAAAATCGGTTACGGCTTTGGCGATGCCGCTTCTTCGATGTTCTGGAAGCTCTTCGGAATGTATCTCATGTTCTTCTATACCGATATCTTCGGTATTCCTGCGGCTGTCGTAGGAACCATGATGCTGGTAGCTCGTATCGGCGGGGCTGCATTCGATCCTCTCGTCGGTATTTTGGGCGACCGCACCAACACACGATGGGGAAAATTCAGGCCTTATCTGCTATGGATGTCGATTCCGGTCGGCGTTATCGTGGTGTTGACGTTCACGACTCCCGATATGAGCGTAAGCGGGAAAATAGTCTACGCTTACATTACGTACTCATTGATGATGATCATCTATTCTCTCATTAATGTTCCGTACGCCTCACTCATGGGCGTCATGTCCGATGATGGAAAACAGAGGACGACCCTTGCGACATATCGTTTCCTTTTTGCCTTCGGCGGAAGTTTTCTGGTGCTGGGTCTCTTTCAGCCTCTCTTTGACGGATTCGGAACACGCACCTTCAATGAATTTTCTTCTGCGAGAACAATCGAGATTGCAGACTCCGCGGCGAAGACAACGGGAAGATTAATCGTCTGGGATGGAACTCCCCAAACCGCTTCTGCCGCAAAGCCTGTGGATTCACTCCTTTTCCTCACCGCAAAAGTAAATACGAGCACAAAAGAGGCTTTCAGCCTTGGCGTATTCAACCCGAGAACGAATCAGTTCTCCGGATTCACGTTTGCCGAAGGACAAGACACTTTAGGATTGTTGCGTACCGGCGTCACCAGCGACGTAAAAATCAGATTGGATCAGATTACGACCGGCGAAAATCTGGCCCATCTTGCCGATCTCAAGTTTGCCTGCAAGGGGATCGATGAAAAATCCATCACGATCCGAAACATCGCTTTCAAAGAAATTGATTACCGTTCCGGCACTCAGAAGGCGTTGATCGTGATCGCGATTATCGCGGTGATCTTCTTCCTCTTGACGTTCCTCTTGACTAAAGAAAAAGTGCAGCCGAGCAAAGTTAAGACTTCGCTTAAAGAAGATCTGAAAGATCTCGGCAAAAATGGGCCCTGGTATCTGATCGTCTGGGCCGGAATTTCTACGATCTTGTTCAATACCATCCGTGACGGGGCGGCGGTCTACTACTTCATGTACTATTTCAAGGGAATGAAGAATATCGAATTCAGCCCTTCAGCGATTCTCGCCATCAGCACTCTGTACCTTCTCTTGGGACAAGCGGCCAACATCATCGGCGTCGTGCTTGCGAGACCCGTTTCCGACAAGATAGGCAAGAAGAATACTTTTATGATCGCTATGATCAATGCTGCAGTCTTGAGCCTGATCTTTTTCTTTGTCGACAGAACGAGCTTAGAATTGATCCTGGCGCTTCAGTTTCTCATCAGCATCAACGCCGGCATCATCTTCCCGCTGGTCTGGTCGATGTATGCCGATACGTCCGATTATTCCGAATGGAAGAACGGCAGGCGAGCCACAGGGTTGGTCTTGTCGGCCGCGGCGATGTCGCAAAAAATCGGGGCTTCCATCGGTATTGCGGCGGTCGGTTGGATTCTGGCGATCTACGGTTACCAGGCCAATGTCGAACAGACTGAAACGGCCCAGAACGGCATTCGCATGATGCTGAGCATCTACCCGGCTATCGGGGCGCTGCTGGCGGCAGGATTTGTCTTCCTCTATCCGTTGAAAGAATCTGTTCTCGAGAAGATAAGCGCCGAGCTGGCGGTGTTCCGTTCAACGGGCAAGAAGGGCGGGTGAACGAGCGGGGTCGCAGACCTAAAAATTCTGGTGAATGAACAATTGCGTTATATTCTAAAGCTCGGCGACATCAACCACGTTTGAATAGCCGGTCTCTCCGGTCTCATTTATAGCTTTGATGCGATAATAGTATTTCACTCCTTTATTCCGGGTTCCATCTCGGTATAACACCAACGGTTCCGAAGCTTCGGGGCTGGCTTCAAACGATGCGACATCTTCCACCACCGAATCGTGCAGTCCGGTGACGAGAATCTTCCATGGTCCTGAAAGATTCTCGGACCGCTCGATCGTGTAATACCGAGCCCCAGCCGAGCCTCTCCAGGTAAATCCTTGATCCTTCACCATCAAGATCGGCGCCGGAGAAGGCGGTTCAATTTCGGGGGGCTGGATGCCGCGGATTTTGTAAGCTCTGGTCCGCAGGAGGTCGAGCATTCGGGTTTCGTCATACTGAAATCCGTCGGCGAATCCGGGGACATGGAATGAATTTACTTTTGTTCCTCCTTCGTTGTGGTAGTACCAGCCTCCGTCGCGCCGGTGGCTTCTGATGCTCCACAAGAGCCCGCCGGAAATCCCGGAATTGCAGATCGTATCCATAAGGCTCGTCAGGTTCTCTGTACTCCCCAGGCCAAATTCATCGACAACAAGCGGTTTCTTGCCTCGGCATTCTTCCCTGGAATTGTGCGCAATGGGTCCCAGTACCCATGGCTGATTCCCCATTCTATTCCAGTATTCGTACAAGTGATCGCTGATGATGTCGATGTTTGGGTCAGCGATCAGCGTGGCTCGATCGACGCCTCCCGCTTCCAGGATCAGGTGATTGGAGTCGATGCCTTTTATATACGCGGCAATGTCCAAGCACCAGTGCAGGATTATTGGGCTCCACTCATCGTACTGTAGTTTGCGGTCTCCCGCGTAACTTCCGAATTCATTCCCCAGCTGCCATGCGAGAATCGTCGGGTCGTCTTTGTAGAGTTTTCCGTTGACCGTGTTCTTTCTGTTGAGAATGTAACTGAGAAGATCTTTGAAATCGGCTTTGACCTCTTCATCCGTCCAGAATGACCCCTTCGGCTTGGCCGACAATGCAGAAAATTCATCCACCCCGCGGATGCCGCCAAACGATTGTGATGCGATGAAAGGAATGATCAGCCGGATATTGTATTCTGGCGCCAGAGCGATTACAGTGTCCAAACACCGGAACGCCTGTTCGTTGTACGTGTGCCGCGCCGATATATAGACGGGAACACTGCTGTCGGCGGGGGCGGCGACTGAAAGCGTAAACGTCCGCGTCACAAGACCGCCGACGCGTTGGAGGCCGCTGAAGAGATCGCGTATCTCAAACTCATCCGGAAAGCGATTCGTCATGTCTCTTCTCAACTGCGATTCGTTCTGCTGGAGATTTGGAGCCGCAAGGCCGAAAAACCGGAATTCGCGATCTCCGTTCATCAATTTGTCTCCCTTGCGCACGATAAAGTGTTGGAATTCTTTCGGCGGAGTGGATTCTTTTTCAATGTGCCCGGCGCAACCGCCCAGCATAACGAACACCGCCGCCAATGACAGAGTCGTCAGTTGTGGCTTCATACGATCATATCCTTTGAAGGAAGAAGGTGGACGCCGGCAATGCGGGACGACGGATCTGCATTCCTCTACCCCGACGCGTTGGTTGACGATGCTGCTCTAATCGATCTTTTTCCAGACCTCTTCAAGAAGAAGATCTTCGTTCTTTTTGCCGTCTTTGTAATGGATGTAATGTCCCGTGGAGTACCATAGATTTCCCTCGAGTCTGATTTTCCAATCAATGGAACTGCCGAGGTTTTGCGGATCATAGAAGAATTCGGTCGTCTCCGTATATATGTCTCCGCTGAGTTTGTACGTCCCGGCTCCGGCGACATCGTGAAAAGCGACTGCAGAGTCATGGGCAGTTCCTCTCGCCAGGAGCTCTTTGACCAGTTTTGTGTCCTGTTTAACCCACGCAAAATGGCTTGCCGTTATAAGCCGTATCCGTTTTCCCGACAACGGTTGGTCTTTTCCATCAATTTTTTGAGAAATCAGCTCCCAGGCTCCTTGCACTTTGCTTTTGTCATGCGCAAGAGCCGTTAACAACGGAGAGCAAAACAAAGCGACAAAGATGAGGCGATGCAGATAGTTCATTTCATTCTCCTGTCATGATTGAATGATCGGAATAGCACAACGCTTTTCGACACTGCGATGCGGAGGGATCTGTTGGAAGAAGAGTTCATTTGGCCTTCGCTGACATTCTGACCATCTCGGCCATATCGTTTTCGATTCTCCATCTCGAAAAGCTTGCGGGGAACCAATTCAAATCGCCGACCGGATAGCCGTCCAGCCCAGCCTCCAATAGTGCTCGGTTGCTATAGGCAAAATCTTCTTTCGATGGATAGCTGCCGCGGGAAGAATTCTCATACAAGGCAGTGACGTTTCTCGCGGCGGCAGCATCTTTTGGATTGTCTGGATCATATCCCCAGAAGACGCTGTTCTTGGGGAACGGGGAGTACATGTCTTCAAGAAATGCGAGCATCAACGGCATATTGTCGGGCAACTTCTTGAAACCGGGATCGACGCCATCCGATGATCCGCGGTAAATCATGTGAGGGTGCCATGACCACATTGATTCGGTGCGGGAGTTCATCACC
Source organism: uncultured Chitinophagaceae bacterium (assembly GCA_964384415.1). GTDB lineage: Bacteria > Bacteroidota > Ignavibacteria > UBA10030 > UBA8401 > JAGVPT01. The sequence goes on from CAYLMV010000038.1 coordinate 28,734, forward strand.
GGCTCGGGAAGGATTTTTCCGGCGTCGGTCGAGACGGTGTCGTTGTACTTCCTGTAGAAAGGGTAGAAGCCGGTTGTGTCAAAATAGCTTGCGTTGTTACAGTAGACTATGACACGGCTGAGTTCTCTCGGATCCGTTGGATCGAGTGTGTGGTCGTCCGCGATTTGAACGGCGTCGGTTCTGTAGCGCTGTATCGCTTCAGCCTGAGTTATTCGTCTGCCCCCGGTTTTAAGAGTGTCAATGTTGATTGTCTGGCCGTACAAAAGAGTGTCGGGGTCCTGAAAACGGCGCTCTTTCATTCGCTCGCCGGTGAAATGGCAGTTCACCAATAGATTATTTGCGATAAACGCTTTCGTGTAATAGCTCTCCAACCAGCAAAACTTCGCGCAGTTCACCACCGTGTTATGATCGCAGAGGTAATAATTGAGGCCGATTCCCTGCGATTGGATGAGTCCGAAGCCCACGTTCTCCAGCGTGTTGTTGATCTCCACGAGCGTGTCGGCGGGCGATGTATAATAGATGACGCGGCCGGCCCACCACTCGTCTTTGTAGATAGCGTTGCGAAAAAGGGTGTTGGTAAGAAAAACGTTTGTCCATCGGCCGCTGACATGAAGGGCCGGACCTTCCTGCCACTCGAAGACGCAGCGGTCGATGCGGACGTTCGCGCTGTCTTTTTCTTCGTTGATCGGTTCCCAAAGCTGTGCCCCGGAGGCAATCCATGAGAGAACCCACAAATTGCAAATAGTCAGATCCCCGCGAGCGTCGATGATCAGGTTCGTGACTCGGTCGTTGTACAGGTAGTGCGGGTGATCTGGCGCGAGCTGGATCACCGCCGGACCCGGATCGGTGCCGGAAAGGGGCGCCGGCTGGCCGGAAATTTTCAAATGGTAGCCGACGTTCGCGATCGTCCTGCTGTCGACATATCGTTCACCGCGCATCAGAAGATAAACCCGATGTGCATCCGCCCGGCTGCCATCTGCGAGCGTATCCCCAAGAATCGTTGTTGCGAGAACGTCGATGCCGGTATTGCGTATCAGAAGAGTGTCGGACGTCTGTGCGAACGTTGAGAAGTGAAGCATGACCGCGAGGTTGAGAGCGAGAACGGCGTTTTTGTTCATGACAAGATCCTTTCATCGATATCCGGTTCAAAGCGGTTTCCGTGCCGATCGATCTCATCCGATCCGGCTGCCGCTTTCGCCGGCACAATTTACGACCGAGTAATCATTGATGCAATGAATAGTTTGATCGGTTCGGGGTCAATGGTAGCGCGAAGCAGCGCCCCGTCCATAACCGATCCAGAAAAACCTGACCGGCGTGACATTCCCTCTGTGAAGAAATGAAGAGTCTGTTGAAATGTGAAGCAGAATGTCTTAACTTGGAAGCGAAAACTAATATCATTCCACGAACATAACTGTCATTGGAGATAGTGAAGCATCATGGATCATAAAATTCGCTGGGGAATTCTCGGCACAGGATGGATCGCCGAAAAAATGGTCGATGCTATCTCGGTCGTCAACGATGCAACACTTGTGGCCGTCGGCTCCAGAACGGCAGCAAAGGCCAACGAGTTTGCGCGCAAGCATCGCGTTGGAACCGCACACGGATCGTACGAAGACCTTGCCAAAGACCCGAACATCGATGTTGTGTACGTCGCCACCCCGAATACCTCCCACTGTGACAATACTCTGCTCTGCCTGAGAAACGGAAAAGCAGTCCTCTGCGAGAAGCCGTTCGCGATGAATGAAAGAGAAGTTCTCGCCATGATCTCGGCGGCGAAGGAGCACAACGTGTTTTTGATGGAAGCGTTCTGGACCCGCTTCCTGCCTTCCATCGGCAAAATCCAGGAGCTTATCGCCTCGGGATCTCTGGGTCAGGTTCGACATATCAAATCGGACCATGCTAAGTTCAGGACTTTTGACCCGCTCAACCGAGCGTTCAACAAGAGCCTCGGAGGCGGTTCGCTCCTCGATATCGGGATTTATCCAGTTTTCCTGACGCTGCTCCTATGGGGAGAGCCGGATCGGATCGACGCGGCTCCATATATTGGTTCTACCGGCGTGGATGAGAGTCTGGCGCTGACGTTCAAATATAATGACGGGCGTATCGCGACTTTGTATTCGAGTTTTGATGTCGACTCTACTGTGGAAACAGATATTTGCGGAACCGAAGGACGGATAAAAATGGACCGATGGTGGTTTTGCCCCGTTGCGATGGAATTGGCGAGGGGGGAAAGCAAACCCGAGCCGATTGAACTCAGCTACGTTGGCAATGGATACAATTACGAAGTTGAAGAAGTGGGCCGCTGCCTTCGTTCAGGAAAAAAAGAAAGTGAAATTCTGCCGCTCGGTTTCAGCCTCCGCCTCATCAGGCTGCTCGACCGGATCAGAAAGCAGATGGGATTGACCTACGATGCAGATTTCAATAAATAATCACGGACGAACAACAGGAACGCAGGAGACCTCATGGAAAATTTTCAATCGGCGGCCGGAACGATGATCAAGGCAATGGAAAAGCACGCGCGAAAACTGGGCGTAAAGGGAGTCATACTCGTGGCAAGCATGGATGCTGCCGGCTCTTCGTGGATTTCAGAAATGATGGCCGTCGACACGATTAAAAAAGTTCCGGACCATCCCGAGAAAGAAGCATACCCCGGTTACAACTTCATCGGGATCGCATATTCCAAAGCGGCGGAAATGGCGGATACCAAGCTGAACAGCGGAGGGGGAGTGAGGCCGGCGTACCAGGGAGAGTTTGGTTATCAAGGCGGCACAATTAAGAAGGTCGAGTCCGGATATATTCTGACTGTTTTTAGCGGGGCTACCGGTGAACAAGATTTTGAGATCGCCACGGTCGGGATGAATGCGTACCATCCGAGCCGCTAAAAGTTTGAGAATATTTGCAGCCTGAACCTGCAACTCTGGGTGTGACATCATGATCACGTATCTTTCTCTCCTCTGCGTATTGCCGTTGATGATGCTTTTCTTTGACCTGCCGGGCGGTCACACTCATGAAGCCGCCGGTAAAGTCTTCGCCAAAAAGAATCTGGCCGCATGGTGCATTGTTCCGTTTGACGTCAAAAAGAGAGGTCCAGAAGAACGCGCCAAAATGCTGGAGAATCTAGGAATTACGAAGTTCGCCTACGATTGGCGTGAAGAGCATGTTCCGAGTTTTGACGACGAAATGAACGCCTTAGAGAGACACCATATTGAATTGCAGGCGTTCTGGATGCCCTACGGGCCCGATCCGGCAAAGGACAAGCACTACCCGGATATCCTTGCAGTGCTGAAACGCCATCACGTAAAGACGCAGCTATGGTGGTCGTACGGTTCATCGTCAGATACTCTGAAGAACCTGACTGAAGAAGAAAAAATAGCCGCCGTCGGCAACATGATGCGCACACTGGCGGACGATGCCGCAAAGATCGGTTGCACCGTCGGGCTGTACAATCACAATGGCTGGTTCGGTGAGCCGGAAATCGAATTGGCGGTTTTACGTTATGTGAACATGCCAAATGTCGGAATCGTCTATAACTTCAATCATGCAGAAGATCAGACGGACCGTTTTGCTGAATTCTTTCCGATGATCCTCCCGCACCTCATCGCGCTGAATATCTCGGGACTGAAGAAAGGCCCTCCCGGCAGAGTCGTTCCGGTCGGGCAAGGAGACAGCGAGGAAAAGATGATGCGCGTCATCGCTGAAAGCAGTTACCATGGGACCATTGGAATCATCAATGAGGAGACAGACCCGGATGCCGAAGCAGGGCTTAAAATGAATATCGACGGGTTGAAGAAGATATTGAAATCTCTGGGCTATACAAATGCTTTGCAGACCTACCGTTGATTGCCTCTCAGAATCTTTCACGTCGGAAGATAAATTGAAACCCTTGAACCACATCGATGATGGTGCAGAGTGAAAGAGCACGTCGTTATCGGGATCGGCGAAATTCTATGGGATCTTCTGCCGGAAGGTAAGCAAGCCGGCGGAGCTCCGGCGAATTTTGCGTACCATGCAATGGCTCTCGGCGCCATGGCTTTCGTCGTCAGCGCCGTAGGGAAGGATCGTTTGGGCGGTGAGCTCCTTGAGCATGTCCGAAATGTTGGCCTGGATTCCCGCCACATTGAAGTTGATGCAAAGCATCCCACCGGAACGGTGGCTGTTACGATAGACGCTCTCGGGATTCCCTCCTTTATCATTCATGAAGATGCGGCGTGGGATCATATCGCGCTCGGCGGGGGCGCAGGGTCCCTCGCTGCTTCCGCCGATGCAATTTGCTTCGGGACGCTCGCCCAGCGATCGGAAAATTCGCGGATGAGCATTCTCCAGTTCTTGGATTTTGCCCGCGCCGATTGCCTCCGCGTCTATGATGTCAACCTGAGGCAGTCATACTACAGCAAGGAAACTGTTCTGGATAGCATCCGGCACGCGGACGTGCTGAAACTCAACGATCAGGAACTTCCCGTTGTAGCGGAAATTTTGTCGTTGAAGGGATCGGAATCCGAAATCCTGCGAAGAATTGTTCGCGATTTTGGTTTGAAATTTGCTGCGCTCACGCTGGGTGAAAAAGGGAGCCGGCTTGCATATCCGGGAGGTGATTCTTTCATGGAATCGCCGAAAGTTCTGGTTGCAGATACCGTAGGCGCAGGGGACGCATTCACAGCTGCTCTGACAGTCGGACTGTTGCAAGGTCTGCCTCTTCGGAAGATTCATGAAAACGCAACAAGGCTGGCGGGCTTTGTCTGTACTCGGCATGGAGCCGTCGCAGAAATAGCTGC